>NZ_SMJW01000430.1 GCF_004348335.1 Actinomadura bangladeshensis
GGGAGCGGGGGGACCAGGGTGTCCAGGGCTTCGCCCCAGGGGGTTGGTTTCATCACCATGCCGGGGCCGCCGCCGTAGGGGGTGTCGTCAACGGTGCGGTGGCGGTCGTGGGTCCAGGTGCGCAGGTCGTGGACGTGGACGTCCAGGAGGCCGGCGCGGCGGGCCTTGCCCAGGAGGGAGATGTCCAGGGGGGCGAAGTACTCGGGGAAGATCGTGACGATGTCGATTTTCATGATTCGTCGAGCAGGCCGGGGGGCGGGTCGATGACGAGCCGCCCCCCGGGGACGTCCACCTCGGGGACGAGCGCGGCCACGAAGGGCACGAGCTTCTCCCCGGCGGGGCCGCGCACGACCAGCAGGTCCTGGCCGTGGTGCAGGACGTCCGCGACCTCGCCGACGGCGGCGCCGTCCGCGGTGACCACGGCGAGGCCGATCAGTTCCTGGTCGTGGAAGTCGTCCGGGTCGGCGGACGGGGAGATGTCACCGGGGCCGACGACGAGCCACGTGCCGCGCAGGGCCTCGGCGGCGTCGCGGTCGCCGACCCCGGCGAAGCGCACGAGCAGGCGTCCCGAATGCCAGCGGGTCCGCTCGACGGTGAGGGGGCCGGCGGCGCCGGGGTCGGTGGCGATCTCCGCGCCCACGGCGAACCGGGTGTCCGGCTCGTCGGTGCGGACGTCGATCGTGACCTCGCCACGGACCCCGTGGGGCCGTCCGACACGTCCCACCACGAGCGGTTCGCTCATCGGAACGCCACTCAGCGGACCTCGTTGACGTCGAGCAGGTCAACACGCACGTAGCGGCCTCCGGAGAGGGCGCTGATCACCGTGCGGAGGGCCTTGGCGGTGCGGCCGCCGCGGCCGATGACCTTCCCGAGGTCCTCGGGGTGCACGCGCACCTCCAGGACCCGGCCGCCCCTGAGCCGGCGGGCGCGGACCCGGACGTCGTCCGGGTTCTCCACGATCCCGCGGACCAGGTGCTCGAGCGCTTCTTCGAGCACTGTCAGCCCTCGCTCTTGGCTTCGTCGGTCTCAGCGGCCTTGGCCTCGGACTTCTTCGGCTCGGCCTTCTTCTTGGCGCGGGAGGCGGTGCCGGCGGCCTCGTCGTCGCCCAGGGACTCCTTGACGGCGGCCTCGAAGGCGGCCTTCCGGTCGGCCTTGGGCTCGGCGACCTTGAGGGTGCCCTCGGCGCCCGGCTCGCCCTTGAACTTCTGCCAGTCGCCGGTGATCTTCAGCAGGTTCAGCACGGGCTCGGTCGGCTGCGCGCCGACGCCGAGCCAGTACTGCGCGCGCTCAGAGTCGATCTTGATGAGCGACGGCTCCTGCTTGGGCTGGTAGAGGCCGATCTCCTCGATGGCGCGCCCGTCCCGCTTGGTGCGGGCGTCGGCGACGACGATCCGGTACTGCGGGTTCCGGATCTTCCCCAGGCGCTTGAGCTTGATCTTGACTGCCACGGGTGTGGTGTACTCCGATTTCGTTACCGGGTGGACGGACCCGCGCCAGGTGGGGAACACCGGCTCACGGCCGTCCAGTGGACTCCGGTCGCGCAGGACGAGAGAGGGCGCCTCGCGATTCCGGGTTTCCAGCTTGCCATTCTGCCAGACGTTCGGTGTAAAGGTGCAATCGCACGCCGCCGTGTCCCCGAGCCCGTCCGAGGGGTGGGCGCCGGGGGTTCGGGACGAGCGGCCGGGTCCGCCGCGGGCCCGCCGGGGGCGCCGCGGCGGTCGCGAGGTCACTTCTTCTTGCGGCCCTGGAGTTTGCCGAGGTCCGGCATCTGGAAGCCGGGCGGGAGCTGGCCGCCCAGGCCGGGCGGGAGGCCGCCCGGGCCGCCGCCGAGGCCCGGCGGGAGGCCCTGGGGCGCGGCGTCGGCGGCGGGCTGCCGGTCCTTGCCGGCGGCGCGCTTGCGCGGGTCGCCGCTGCGCTGCTTGCCCTTCTTGTTCTTCTTGGCGGCCGCCTTCGCGGCCTTGCGGCGTCCGCCCGGCATGCCGGGCAGGCCCATGCCGCCGGCCATCTGGCGCATCATCTTCTGCGCGTCGAAGAACCGGGTGACGAGGCTGCTGACCTCGCCGACGCCGACGCCCGAGCCCTTGGCGATGCGGGCCCGCCGCGAGCCGTTGATGATCTTCGGCTCGGCGCGCTCCTGCGGGGTCATCGAGCGGATGATCGCGGCGATGCGGTCCAAGTCCCGGTCGTCGATCTGGCTGATCTGGTCGCGGACCTGCCCCATGCCCGGCATCATCCCGAGCAGGTTCCCGATCGGGCCGAGCTTGCGGATCATCATCATCTGCTCGAGGAAGTCCTCGAGGGTGAAGTCCTCGCCCGAGGCGAACTTGGTGGACATCTTCTCGGCCTGCTCGGCGTCGAACGCCTGCTCGGCCTGCTCGATCAGGGTGAGGATGTCGCCCATGTCGAGGATCCGGCCCGCCATGCGGTCCGGGTGGAAGACGCTGAAGTCCTCCAGCTTCTCGCCCGTCGAGGCGAACATGATCGGACGCCCGGTGATGTGCCGGACCGACAGCGCGGCACCGCCGCGCGCGTCGCCGTCGAGCTTGGTGAGGACGACCCCGTCGAAGCCGACGCCGTCCATGAACGCCTGGGCGGTGTTGACGGCGTCCTGGCCGACCATGGCGTCGACGACGAACAGGATGTCGTCGGGCCGGACGGCGTCCCGGATGTCGATGGCCTGCTGCATCATCTCCGCGTCGACGCCGAGGCGGCCCGCGGTGTCGATGACGACGACGTCGTGCTGGGCGTGCCGGGCCTGGTCGATCGAGCGGCGCGCCACGTCCACCGGGTCGCCGACGCCGCTGCCCGGCTCGGGCGCGAACACCGGCACCCCGGCCCGCTCGCCGACCACCTGGAGCTGCTGGACGGCGTTGGGCCGCTGCAGGTCGGCGGCCACCAGCATCGGGGTGTGGCCCTCCTGCCGGAGCCACCGGGCGAGCTTGCCGGCGAGGGTGGTCTTACCGGCGCCCTGCAGGCCCGCGAGCATGATCACGGTGGGCGGCGTCTTGGCCAGCCGGATCCGGCGGGTCTCGCCGCCGAGGATCTCGATGAGCTCCTCGTTGACGATCTTGACGACCTGCTGCGCCGGGTTCAGCGCCTGGGAGACCTCCGCGCCGGCGGCCCGCTCCTTGACCCGCGCGATGAAGTCCTTGACGACGGGCAGCGCGACGTCGGCCTCGAGGAGCGCGATCCGGATCTCGCGGGCCGTCGCGTTGATGTCGGCCTCGGACAGCCGTCCCTTGCTGCGCAGGGACGAGAAGACCGTCGTCAACCGGTCGGAGAGCGTCTCGAACACGTGTCTGGACCGTCCTTGGAAAGCTTCTGGGATCGCCTATCAGCGTATCGGGTCGCCCTGTTGGTTGCGCCGACCAGCGCGACGTCAGTGGAGGGCCGCGGCGATCTCCGCCCGGACGGCGCCGAGGGCGGACGGGTCGCGCAGCGGGCGCCCCTCGCCGTCCACCACGTAGAAGACGTCGACGGCCTCGGCGCCGAGGGTGTCGACCTGGGCGGCGCGGATCTGCAGGCCGCACGCGCCCAGCGCCTGCCCGATCCGCCACAGCAGGCCGGGGCGGTCGTGGGCGCGCACCTCGATGACGGCCGCCGTCCGCGAGGCGTCCTCGATGATCATGACGCGCGGCGGCGGCGCGGCCGCCCCGGGGCGCGTCCGCATCGACCGCGCCCGCCGCTCCAGGCGGTCGGCGACGTCGAGGCGCCCGGCGAGCATGCGCCGCAGGTCCGCCTCCAGGCCGGCCGGATCCGGCGGCGCGCCGAACTCCGGCACCGCCGTGAAGTCCAGGACGGCCGTCTCCCCGGCCCGGCCGGAGGGCCCGCCGACCGTCCCCGAGATGGTGCGGGCGGTCTTCACGGCCAGGCGGTGCAGGGCCAGGACGCCCGCGGCCCGCCACAGGAGGCCCGGACGGTCGGGGGCGGCGACGGTGATCCGGGAGCCGGTGACGCGGACGGCCGCGCCGTCGTGGCGGGCCAAGGCCAGGCTGTCTCTTA
>NZ_SMJW01000431.1 GCF_004348335.1 Actinomadura bangladeshensis
GTCTCGGTGAGCGGGGCGCCGAGCAGCGACCCGCCCTGCGACCCGCCCTGCGACCCGCCCTGCGACCCGCCCTGGGAGCGGGCCTGGGAGCGGCCGGCCCCGCCGGGCCCGGCGAGCAGCCAGTCGAGCGCGGCCTCCAGCACCTCGGCGGCGAGCCGGTCGCGGCGCTCGGCGTCCAGGTCGAGGGCGGCGAGCCGGTCTCCGGCGGCGACCAGTTCGGCCGCCGACAGCTCGGCGGGCGGGCGGCCGCGCACCGCCGTCGCCACCGCCGCGACCTGCGCGGGCACGTACCGGATGGAGATCCTCGGCACCGAGTCGAGCGCGGCGACCGCCGCGGCCCGGTCGCCCGCCGCGAGATGCACGCGGGCCAGGCCGAACGCGGCGTTGAGGTAGCCCTGGTCGGTGCGCCACACCGTCTCGTAGAGGCGGACCGCGTCGGCCGGCGCCGTCCGCTCCCGGCAGTAGGCGAGGGCCAGCTTGGGCGCCGCCTCGCCGGGCAGCAGCCCGTACATCCGGTCGAACAGCGGCCCGGCCTCGGCCGTCCGGCCGCGGGTGAGCAGCCCGACCGCGCGGTACCAGCCGACCCGCCAGTCGCCGGGGCGTTCGGCGTCCAGCTCGTCGAGCAGCGCGCCGGCCTCCTCCGCCGCGCCCAGCTCGATCTTGACGCGGGCGAGCGCCAGCCGGACCTCGGGGGTGCGCGCCGGCGCGTTCGCCGCCGCCTCCGCGACCTGGGCGGGCTCCAGCGCCGCCAGCCCGGACACGAACGCGGCGGCCGGGTCGGTCCCGTCCACCAGCGGCACCGGCAGCGCCGCCGCGGCCACCTCCGGCGGGACGGGCGGCAGCGCCTGCCCGTCCGCCGCCCCGCCCGCCATCCGGGTCGTGAACCGCTCCGGCCCGAACAGCCCGGACGGGGCGGGCCGCGGGTCGCCGTCCTCGGCGGCGAGCACCTCCCGCAGCACGCCGGTGAGCTGCTCGGCCATCTCGGCCGCGTCCTGGAACCGCTCGGCCGGGTCGGCGTGCGTCGCGCGCAGCAGGAACCGGTGGAACGACTCGAACCGCTGGAACACCGGGACGTCCTCGCGCGGCGGCAGCGAGTGGACGTACGTCCTGGTGTAGCCCCGGAACGGGAAGCTCAGCACGGCCAGCGCGCGGCCGACCGTGTACAGGTCGGAGGAGACGGACGGGCCGTCGTCGGCGATCTCGGGCGCCTGGTAGCCGACCGTGCCCCAGATGGCGCCGTCCGGGTCGTCCAGCCGGCGGACCCCGCCGAGGTCGATCAGCCGCAGCTGCTCCTCGGACTGGATCACGTTGTCCGGCTTGAAGTCGCAGTACAGCAGGCCCTGCGCGTGCAGGTACTCGAACGCCCGCAGCGCCTCCAGGCCGTAGGCGATGGCCTGCGCGAGCGGCAGGTGGCGCTCGCCCGGCGGCTGCGGCTGGCGCAGCAGGATGTCCTTCACCGACTCGCCGCCGACGTACTCCATGACGATGTAGCCGTCGCCGTCGTGCTGGACGAAGTTGTAGATCTTGACGATGTTGGGGTGCTCGACCTCGGCGAGGTAGGCGCGCTCGGCGGCCGCCGCGGCCATCGCGTCGGCGTCGCCGCTGTCCAGCAGGCCCTTCAGCACCACCCAGCGGTCGCTGACGTTGCGGTCCTTGGCGAGGTAGATCCAGCCGAGGCCGCCGTGCGCGAGGCAGCCGAGCACGCCGTACTGACCGCCGACGAGGTCGCCGGGGGCGAGCTTCGGGGTGAAGGAGAACCGGGCGCCGCACTTCGGGCAGAAGCCCTCGGTCAGGCCGGGCCGGTCGCCGCGCCCCCGGCCGACGGGGTTGCCGCAGCTGCTGCAGTACCGCTTGGCCTCCGCGACCTGCGGATCGCTCATCACCGCGCTCGAGGGGTCCCGGTAGGGGACGCGCGGCACCTCGACCAGCCCGGCGCCGAGCATGCCGCGGCGGCCGGACGAGCGCGACGACCCGGTCCGGGTGCTCCCCGTCCGGGTGCTGCCCGTCCGAGTGCTGCCGGTGCGGGTGCCGCCCGACGTGCCGCCCGTGGACGTCGTCGCGACCCGGGACGTCCGGGCGGGCGGCGAGCCGCACACGTCGCAGTAGCCGTCCATGATCGTCCCGGTGCAGCCCGCCTGGGCGCACGCGTCGGCGGGCGCCTCGGCGGCGGGGCGCGGGGCCGGCACGCTCGGCGCGGCGGCGTCCGGCGGGTTGCCGCAGACGTCGCAGTAGCCGTCCGAGATCGTCCCGCCGCACCCCGGCCGCGCGCAGCCGCCGGGCGATGCCGGCGGCGCCGGGGTTGCGGGAGAGGCCGCCACGCCGCATACGACGCAGTAGCCGCCGTCGACGGTTCCGCCGCAGCCCGGCTCGGTGCACCGACTCATCGTTCCGCTCCCTCCGCCCGCGCCATGATGGCCCGCTGGTATCCCGACAGCGACACGGTCGCCTTCCGCAGATCGCAGGGCGAGGTCCACAGGAGCTCGCGGGCCTGCTCGTACATCCGGGCCAGCTCGGCGTCCTCGGCGTGCCCGAGCCGCGCGGCCTTCACCCGGTAGGCCTCCAGCCGGCCGCGCAGCTCCTCGCGGCGGTCCAGCAGGCCGCGGACCACGCCCGCGGTCTCGCGTGCCCGCTCCAGCGCCGCGGCGGCCGCGCGCTCGAGGCCGGCGACCCGCTCGGCCAGCTCGTGCCAGCCGCCGCGCGCCGTGCCGCCGAGCGCGGCGAGCCGGTCGGCGAGGCCCGCCGCCATGTCGGGGAGGTCGGGCAGCGCCGGGGAGGCGATCTTGGCGAGCACCTCGTCCCGGACGGCGCGGGCCTCCGCCTCGGTCTCGCGCAGCAGCTCCACGACCCCGGCGATCGCGTGGATCCGGTCGGCGTACCCGTCGCGCAGCCGCTCCGCCTCCGCCAGCGCGCGGCGCACCCCGGCGAGGCCGGTGCGGACCGCGTCGAGCCGCGCGGTGTCGGCGCGGCCGTCCCGCGCCAGCGCGAGCGGGTCGCGGCGGACGACCGCCGCGACCGACTCCAGCTCGGCGCGCAGCCGGTCGAGTTCCGGGTCGGTCCCGCCCAGGGACGCCAGCAGCTCCTCGGCGGCCCGCCGCTCCGCCTCGACCTCGGCGAGCCGGGACAGCAGCGTCGACCAGACCGCGTCGAGCGCCGCGACCGACCGCGCGACCTCCTCGTACAGCGGGGTCATCCGGTCGACCGCCGCGCGCAGCGTCAGCCGCTCGCCGGACGGGACGGCCAGCAGCGTCCGCCGCTCCAGCGGGACCTCCCGGACCGGCAGCTCCACCGACGGCCCAGCGAGCAGCCGGCCCAGCTCGGCGAGCTGCGCCTGCCCCGGCCTCGGATGGCGGGCCCGCAGGTCGCCGGCGGCGTCGACCGCACGCCCGTACAGGTCGAAGAGCGTCCACAGGGAGGCCATGCGGGACCGGACGCCCGACTGCACGCGCAGCGTCTCGCCGGTCAGCGCCGCGCCCTCCAGCAGCTGGTACCCCTGGTGGGCCTCCAGTTCGAGCAGCGCGCCGGCGATGCGCTCCTTCTCGTCGCGGAGCCGTGCCAGCGCCCGGTCGGCCTCCTCGCGGCTCATCGGGGGACCGGTCACGCGCGCGTCACTCAACGCCGGTCCGCGGTTGACCCATGTTCGCCCCCGATTCCCCCGAATAGAGCACGTTTTGGAGCCTCAGTTTTCCGCATGCACGGGCGCCTTCTCAACCGCTGGTCGATCTTCCCCGCCCGGCGGCCCCGCCGTGCGTCACGCGACGCGATCCGGCCGCGCCCGAAGGGTGGGAAATGTCAGTGTTCGAACGTATGATCGAACCATGGCGAACGTTGCGACGCACCCCCAGACCGCGCCCACCGCGCCGGCCCCGCTCAGCGCGGCCGAGATCGCCGCCCTCGCGCTCTCCCTCGCGCACCTCGGCACCGGCCCGCAGGCCACGACCGCGCGCCGCGCCCTGCACGCCCTCCTCGACGCCACCCCCCACGACGACGTCGTCACCACCACCC
>NZ_SMJW01000432.1 GCF_004348335.1 Actinomadura bangladeshensis
TCCCGGCGGGGCGCCGGCCTGCGGGGCGGTGTGCCGCGGCGCGGGGCGCCCGCGCGGGCGGGCGCCGTGCGGCGCGGGCCGGGCCGGCCGCGGCCCTGCCGGTTCACCGGTGCCCGTCCGCGGCCGCCGCGGCGGGGTTCATCGGGGTCCACGAGCGCGCAGACTACTGTCCGCCGGCCGGTGACGCGCCAGCGCGGGCCGCGCTCACTGCCCGCTCCTCCCGCCGGACGCCAGGTCGAGCCGCCCGTAGAGGAAGTCGGCGGCGTTCTCGATGACGAGGCTCACATCGATCATCTCGTTGAGCGAGGCGGGCTGCGCGCCGCCGGTCCGCTCCACCCACGTGATCACGGCGTAGTGGCCGTAGGTCTTGGCGTAGGCGGCGCTGAACCCGGGCCCGAACGCGGGCGTGCCCGGCGCCTTCAGCGGCACCACCCAGCCGGCGCCGGTCGCCGGGTCGAGGTCGCGCAGGACCTGCTTGACGCCGTCCTCGGTCGCCATGTTCAGCACGATGAACTGGCCGACGTGCTTGTTGTCCTCGCTGACGTAGGCGGCGCGGACGAGCTGGCTGCACTGGTGCTTGGCGAGGTCCTCCTGGAGGCGGGCGCCCCAGGTGCCGTCCTTGCAGTCGTTGGTCAGCTTGGACGCCGCCAGCGTGAACGCGTACTTGTCGCCCTTGACGCTCTTGGCGCCGAACGCCTCGCCCTCGGTGATCGCGCGGGCGTCGGCGGACCGCGCCGCGATCTGGCCGAAGCCCTCGCCGAGGTAGTCGGGCGTGTACGCCACCGGCACCGCCGGCTTGGCCGCGGTCCCGTCGCCGCCGCCACCGGTCAGCAGGACGGCGGCCACCGCCGCGACGACCACCACGACCAGCCCGGCGGCCGCGCCGAGCAGCAGCTTCGGACGGGGGCGCCTGCGGCCGGGTTTCTCCTCCGGCCAGAAGTCCTGCCCGCCGCCCTTCTGCGCGGTCTGGGCGGAACCTGGGTCACGAGCCTCGATCACGCCCCGGAGCTTAGCGGTCCCGCGGTCTCCGCGCGCCCAAAAGGGCCATTCGTCCAGATTCCTTGGCGCTACAGGCCGTTGGTGCCGATCAGCGCGCCCACGGCGTAGGTGATGCCCGCCGCGGCGGCGCCGAACAGCAGCTGCCGCGCCCCGCCGAACCACCAGGGCCGGCTGGTGATCCGCGCCACCAGCGCCCCGGCGAGGAACAGGCCGAGGGCCGCGACGATCGCCGCCGGCCACAGCGAGGTCGCGCCCAGCAGGTACGGCAGCACCGGCAGGACCGCGCCGACCGCGAACGACAGGAACGACGAGCCCGCCGCCAGCACCGGGGACGGCAGGTCCCCCGGCGTCACGCCGAGCTCCTCCCTGGTGTGCACCTCCAGGGCCTCGTCGGGGTTGCGGGACAGCTGCCGGGCGACCTCGGCGGCCGTCGCCGGGTCCACGCCGCGCGCCTCGAAGACCTCGGCGAGCTCGCGCTCCTCGGCGGCCGGGTGCCGGGCGAGCTCCAGCCGCTCGACCTCGATCTCCGCCTCGGCCAGCTCCGACTGGGAGGCGACCGAGATGTACTCCCCCGCCGCCATCGAGAACGCGCCCGCCGCGAGCCCCGCGAGGCCGGCCAGCAGCACGACCTTCTGGCTCGCCTGCCCGCCCGCGACGCCCGCGATCAGCGCGAAGTTGGAGACGAGCCCGTCCATCGCGCCGAACACCGCGGGCCGCAGCCAGCCCCCGGTGACGTCGCGGTGCTGGTGGTGGTGCTCCGGCACGGCGCCGGTCTTCTCACTGCTCATCTGGTCCCGCGTCCGACACCCTCGCCGCTCCTACTTCCCGTCCGCGACGGGCTCCCCCTTCGCCATCCGGCCGGGGTCGGCGGCACCGTCGCCCTCATTCTCCACGGCCCCGGTCCCGGGGTCGGCCACCGGGTCGTCCTCCGGGACCTCGTCGGCGGGAGGGTCCTCAGCGGATGCCGTCTCCGGTTCGCCCGCCTCGGCCGTGTCCGCGGCCTCAGGCTCGGTCTCGGCCTCGTCCTCGGCCTCGTCCTTGGCCTCGTCCTTGGCCTCGTCGGCCTCCGGCGCGGGCTTCGCGTCGGGCTTCGCGTCGGCGTCCGTGTCAGCCTCGGCGCCAGCGTCCGACTCGGTCCGGGGCTCGCTCGCGGCGGGGACGGCGGCGGTGCCCGCGACGGCGGGGACGACCACGTTCTCCGGCCCGGTGCGGTTGCGGGCCAGGTACAGGTAGGCGACCGCGCCGGCGAACAGGATGATCGACGTCCAGTCGTTCAGCCGCATGCCGAGGATGTGGTGGGCGTCGTCGATGCGCAGCGCCTCGATCCAGCCGCGTCCGACCGTGTAGGCGGCGACGTACAGGGCGAACGCGCGGCCGTGGGTGAGCTTGTAGCGGCGGTCGGCCCAGATGACGAGGACGGCGACGCCGACGCACCACAGCGACTCGTACAGGAACGTCGGGTGATAGGTCGCGATGTCGGCGTACCTGGGGTCGAGGCCGGGCCCGCCGTCCAGCATCGGCCGGTGGTTCTCGTCGATCTTCAGCGCCCAGAAGGTGTCCAGCGGACGGCCGTACAGCTCCTGGTTCCAGTAGTTGCCCCAGCGGCCGACCGCCTGCGCCAGCACGATGCCGGGCGCGACCGCGTCGGCGAGCGCCAGCGCCGAGATGCCGCGGCGCCGGCAGCCGATGTAGGCGCCGACCGCGCCGAGCGCGATCGCGCCCCAGATGCCGAGGCCGCCCTTCCAGATCTCCAGCGCCCGCAGCGGCTCGCCGTGCTCCCCGAAATACCGCTGGTAGTCGGTGATCACATGGTAGAGCCGCCCGCCCACCAGGCCGAACGGCACCGCCCACACGGCCACGTCGACGATCACGCCCGGCGTGCCGCCCTTGGCGGCCCAGCGCCGCTCGCCCAGCCAGACCGCGGCGACGATGCCAAGAATGATCATGATGGCGTAGGCGCGGACCGGCACGGGCCCGAGGTGCCAGACGCCCTGCGAGGGACTCGGAATGTAGGCGAGCTGGTGCATGACCGCTGACGTTACCGCCTCCCGGGCGCGCTGCGCGCCCTCTCTGTCACCGCAACGCGACCGTTGCCCGGGGCATGCCCCGGGCCGGGGCCGCGTCGCCGGTCGGCGTGCCGCTCGAACGCGTGCCGCCGGATGCCGGGGCGCTCCCGGCGGCCTTCGCGACGGCCTTCTTCAGCTCGTCGGGCGAGCCGAGGACGTCGTCGCCGACCTTCCTGCCGTTCAGCGCCAGGTACGGGGTGGCGTCGACGCCGGACCTCCCCGCCAGGGCGCTCGCCTGGTTCACCGTCTTCATCTTCTGCTCGCCGTTGACGCAGGCGGCGAAGGCCGGGTCGGTCACGCCCAGGTCGGCCGCCCACGCGATGAGGTCCTGCGGGAGGAACCCCTTCTCGCCCTCCTCGGGCTGCTCGGCGTAGAGCCGGTCGTGGTACGCGACCCAGTGGCCGGCGGGCATGCAGGCGGCGGCGTTGGCCGCCCGCCGCGAGTTCGACATCAGCGGCTCCTGCTGGAACAGCTGGAACGGCCGGTACACCACCTTCAGCTCGCCGTCCGCCGCGAGCTGCTTCATCGTCCCGCCGAGCCGCGCCTCCATCGCCTTGCAGGCGGGGCACTGGAAGTCCTCCCAGACGTCGAGGACGGGCGCGGCCGCCCCCGGCTTCGCCATCGCGACCGAGCCGTCCTGCTGCCGGGTCGCGGGCGCGAGCGCGCCCTTGTAGCCGCCGATCGCGGGCCCCCCGCCGCCGTTCCGGGACACCAGCACGACGACGGCCGCGACCACGACCCCCGCCAGGGCGACGGCGCCGAGGACCACCAGCAGCGCGCGCTGCCGCCGGCCCCGTGCCGCCGCCCGTGCCCGTTCGTCCGCGAGGCGCCTGCGCGCCGACGGTCCGCCGCCCTGCTCGCTCATCGATCCCCCGATCGCCACCGTGCGTGCCTGTGAGCTACCACGAGCGTAGCG
>NZ_SMJW01000433.1 GCF_004348335.1 Actinomadura bangladeshensis
GGCGGTTACTCTACCAAACAGTTGTTAGAAAGAGGTGCTCATGGATCTTGAGTTCGGGACGGCGGACGAGGCGTTCCGCGCCGAGGTGCGGGAGTGGCTGCGCGCGCACGTCCCGGCGGAGCCGCTGCCCTCGCTGGAGACCGAGGAGGGGTTCGCGGCCCACCGGGAGTGGGAGCGGACGCTCGGCGCGGCGCGGCTCGGGGTCGTGTCGTGGCCGGAGGAGTACGGCGGCCGCGGCGTCTCAGTGCTGCAGTGGCTGGTCTTCGAGGAGGAGTACTACGCGGCGGGCGCGCCCGGACGGGTCAGCCAGAACGGCATCAACCTGCTGGCGCCGACGCTGCTGAAGCACGGCACGCCGGAGCAGCTCGCGCGGATCCTGCCGCCGATGGCGGCGGGCGAGGTGATCTGGGCGCAGGCGTGGTCGGAGCCGGGCGCGGGCAGCGACCTCGCGGCGCTGCGGGCCACGGCGACGCGCACCGACGGCGGCTGGCTGCTGGACGGGCAGAAGACGTGGAGTTCGCGGGCCGCGTTCGCCGACATGGGCTTCGGGCTGTTCCGCTCGGACCCGGAGTCGGACCAGAATGAGCGGAGCGAACCGGGGGGTGCGGGGGGTCGTCCCCCCGCAAAGGGCCGGCACAGGGGCCTCACGTACCTGATGTTCCCGCTGGACGCCGAGGGCGTGACCGTGCGCCCGATCGGGCGCCTGGACGGCAAGCCCGCGTTCGCCGAGTTGTTCCTCGACAAGGTCTTCGTCCCCGACGCGGACGTCATCGGCGCCCCCGGCGAAGGCTGGCGGGTCGCGATGGCCACGGCGGGCAACGAGCGCGGGCTGGCGCTGCGCAGCCCCGGGCGGTTCACGGCGGCGACCGAGCGGCTCGTCGAGCTGTGGAAGGAGCGCGCCGACCCGTCCGACAGCGCGCTGCGCGACCGGGTCGCGGACGCGTGGATCAGGTCGCGCGCCTACCGGCTCAAGGGCTTCGAGACGATCTCGCGGGACGACGACATCGGCGCCGAGTCCAGCCTGAACAAGGTGTTCTGGTCGGAGCTGGACGTCGCGCTGCACGAGACCGCGCTCGACCTGCTCGGCCCGGACGGCGAGATCGCGTCGGAGTGGCTGGAGAACTACGTGTTCTCGCTGGCCGGGCCGATCTACGCCGGCACCAACGAGATCCAGCGCAACGTGATCGCCGAGCGGCTGCTCGGCCTGCCGAGGGGATCCCGATGACCGCAGCGAAGCGAGGATCGTCGGGGCCCCGCCCCGGGGGTCTGGGGGTCGCCCCCCAGAAGGGCAGGGTCCGATGAAGTTCGTTCTCGACGCTGAGCAGCGGATGTTCGGCGAGACGCTGCGCCGGCTGCTCGCCGACGCGGGCACCGCGAAGATCGCCCGGGCGTGGGCGGCCGGGGACGCCGGGCCAGGCCGGGCGCTGTGGGCGTCGGTCGCCGGGGCCGGGGTGTTCGCGGTCGCGGTGCCGGAGGAGTCCGGCGGCGCCGGGCGGCTGCCGGTCGAGCTGGTCGTCGCGGCCGAGGAGCTCGGACGCGCCGCCGCGCCGGGCCCCTACGTGGAGACGCTGGCGGCGGCCGAGCTGCTGGGCGAGTCGCCGTGGGCGGCGCGGATCGCGGAGGGCGAGGCGATCGTGTCGCTGGCCGTCCCGCACGCGCTGGACGCCGACGTCGCCGACCTGGTGCTGACCGCCGACAAGGTGGAGCGGAAGGCCGGCGAGGCGCTCGCGTCGCTCGACCCGGCGCGGCGGCTGTTCCGCGTCGAGGGCGGCGCCGGGTTCACCGACTTCGGCGTGCTGCTGTGCGCGGCGCAGCAGGTCGGCATCGGCCAGGCGCTGCTGGAGGTGTCCGTGGAGTACGCCAGGACGCGGCAGCAGTTCGGCCGTCCGATCGGCGAGTACCAGGCGATCAAGCACCACCTGGCGAGCGCGATGGTCGAGCTGGAGTTCGCCCGCCCGCTGCTGTACGGGGCGGCGCTGTCGTACGGGACGCCCGACTTCGCCCGGGACGTGTCGGCCGCGAAGGTCGCCGCGTCGGAGGCGTCCTACGGGCTGGCCAAGACCGCCCTCCAGGTGCACGGCGCGATCGGCTACACCGACGAGTACGACCCGTCGCTGTGGATCCGCAAGGCGCGCGCGCTGTACTCGGCGTGGGGTTCGGTCGCCGAGCACAGGGCGCGGGTCATCGCCGCTCTGTGAACTCCTTGAGTTCCACGCGGCGGACCTTGCCGGACGCGGTCTTCGGGAGGTCGTCCACGAAGACGACCTCCCGGGGGACCTTGAAGTTCGCGAGCCGCTCCCGGCAGTGCGCGATCAGCTCGTCCCCCGTGGCCTGCCTGCCGGGGCGGAGCCGGACGTAGGCCCGCGCCACCTCGCCCATGCGGTGGTCGGGAGTGCCGATGACACCGGACTCGGCGACGGCGTCGTGCTGGGCGAGGACGTCCTCGACCTCGGCGGGGTACACGTTGAACCCGCCGACGACGAACATCTCCTTGGTCCGCCCGGTGATGGTGAGGTTGCCGCGCTCGTCGAGCCGTCCCCGGTCGCCGGTGTCGAGCCAGCCGTCGCGGATCGTCTCGGCCGTCGCCTCGGGGTCGTCCAGGTAGCCCTTCATCACGTTGTAGCCGCGGACGAGGACCGAGCCGTCCGTGCCGGCCGGGACCTTCTCGCCCTTCTCGCCGACGATCGCGATCTCGACGTCCGCGATGGCCCTGCCGCAGGTGGTGGCGATGGTCTCGTCATCGTCGTCCACCGAGCACGCCGACACGGTGCCGGACGACTCGGTCAGCCCGTACGCGGTCACGACCTGCGGGAACAGCTCCGCGCGGATGCGCCCCACCAGCGCGACCGGCACGTCCGCCGCGCCCGTCACCGCCAGCCGCAGCGACGACAGGTCGCGCTCGTCCCGGCCGGGGGCGTCCAGCAGCGAGGTGTAGATCGTCGGCGGGCCGGGCAGCACGGTGATCTTCTCCTGCTCGATCAGCCGCAGCGTCTCGGGGACGTCGAAGGTGCGCTGGAGCACCATCGTGGCGCCCTTCAGCAGGCACGCCAGGACGCCCGCCTTGTAGCCGAACGAGTGGAACATCGGGTTGACGATGAGGTACCGGTCGCCGGCCTTCACGCCGGTGCGCCCCGTCCACGCCGTGTAGGTGCGGACGTTCTGCTCGTGCGTGACGAGGACGCCCTTGGGCTTGCCGGTCGTCCCGGACGTGAACAGGATGTCGGCGATGTCGTCCGGCCGGACGGCCGCCGCGCGCGCGTCGGCCTCCTCCGCGGACACGGCCTTCGCGAGGAACCCGTCCCAGCCGAGGACGCCGGGGCGCGCGGACGCACCGAACGTGACGACCGTCTGGAGGGCGGGCAGGCCGGGCACGGCACCGGCCTCATCGACCCCGAGCATGCCGGAGTAGTCGATGCCGAGGAACCCGTCCTCCACGAAGAGGATCGCGACGCCGGCCTTGGTGAGCGGCCAGCGGGCCTCGTCGCCCTTGTACCGGGTGTTCAGCGGGACGAGCGTCGCGCCCGCGCCCATGGCGCCGAGCACGGTGACGATCCAGCGGAGGCCGTTCGGCGCCCAGATCGAGATGCGGTCGCCCGCGCCGACGCCGGCGCCGATGAACGCCGCCGTCGCCTCCCGCACCCGCTCGCGCAGCTCCGCGTAGGTCACCCGGACGTCGCCGTCCACGACCGCCTCGGCGTCCGGAGAGTCCTGTGCGGCCCGCTCCAGCAGACCCGGAATCGTCAGCTCGCTCATAACCGTCCATGATGGGCGCGCCGCGGCCGTCCGGGCCATCCCGTCCCGCTGACCGGTACCGCCGCTGGACAGGTTCCGGAGGGTCCGTCCGCCGGTCAACGTGAGCCTTGTTCACTTTTATCCGTTTCGGTGTTTCACTCGATGGGACAGCCGTGGACCCCCACCCCCGGTCGAGGTGCCCCGATGCCCTTCCGACG
>NZ_SMJW01000434.1 GCF_004348335.1 Actinomadura bangladeshensis
GGCGGGGCTTTTTGGGGGGCTTCGACTCGGCTTGGCGGAGGGATTCCACGAAGCTCGCGGCGTCGTCCTCGTCGTCGGCGCTGGTCGTGGCGCGCAGGCGCTTGCCGATGATCCACTGGTCGAGGGTGAGGCGGCCGCCGCCGCCCGCGGCGAAGACGAGGCTCGCCATGCCGAGGGCCAGGACGAGTTCGTAGCCGTTGCGGGGCGTCCCGCCGTCCACCACGAACAGGCCCTGGTCGGCGTGGACGAAGATGAACGCGCCGGCCATGTCGATGAACAGCAGCGCGCCGGTGACGGGCAGGCCGAGCCCGGCGATGAGGGCGGCGCCGCCGAGCAGTTCGACGAAGGCGGAGTAGACGGCGGCGGCGGTGGGCAGCGGCACGCCGAGGCCGTCGAACGTGCGGCCGGTCGCGGTGATGCCCGCCTCGATCTTCTGCCAGCCGTGCGCCATGAAGACGATGCCCACGCCGAGCCGCGCGAGCACGGCCACGACGTCGTAGAGCGGCCGAGAGCGCATGCCGTCGACTCCTTCAACGCGGGGATGGGGCCCGGTCAGACGGAGAGTATGACGGTACGGGCGGAGATATCGCGAACGTCGCAGGTGGGCGGCTATGTTCGGCGAGTGAGAAGGCACAAGTACGAAGTGTCGGTCGCTTGGACCGGGAACACCGGGTCCGGGACGAGTTCCTACCGCGCCTACGAGCGCGCGCACGAGATCCGGGCGGAGGGCAAGCCACCCGTCCCGGGCAGCTCCGATCCCGGTTTCCGCGGTGACCCCGCGCGGTGGAATCCCGAGGAACTGCTCGTCGCCTCCTTGTCCCAGTGCCACATGCTGTGGTTCCTTCATCTGTGCGCCGTCGAGAAGCTCGTGGTGACCGGTTATGAGGACAACCCGCAGGGCGTCATGGTCGAGACACCGGACGGCGGCGGACGGTTCGAGGAGGTCGTCCTGCGGCCTCGGGTGACGCTGGCCGACCCCGGGCAGGCCGACCGGGCCGCCGAGCTGCACGAGAAGGCGCACGGGCTCTGCTTCATCGCCAACTCGGTCAACTTCCCCGTCCGCCACGAGGCGGACCGGGGGTAGGTCAGCGGGTCCGGCCGCGGGGCTTCAGCGGCGTCGGCGGCATGGCGGGCGCGGCGAGGCGGGCGCCGTCGTAGCCGTGCACCGTGCCGAAGCGGTCGCCGGTCATCCAGTCCTCGCGGGCTTGGGCGATCTCCTCGCCGGCGCGGGCGATGAAGTTCCACCACATCACGAGCTTCTCCGCGAACGGTTCGCCGCCGAGGAGGACGAAGCCGCCCGCCTCGTCGGCCCGTACCCGCAGTTCGCGGCGGCCGCAGCCGAGGTACAGCATCGAGCCGGGCTCCACCCGCTCGCCGTCGATGTCGAGGACCCCCGACATGGTGAGCGCCGCGTACTCGAAGTCCGGTTCGACCGGTACGCGGACGTCGGCGCCCTCGTCCAGCGTGATGTCGGCGCCCATGATGGGCGTGAACGTCGTGCCGGGGGACGCCGCACCGTCCAGGTCGCCGAGGAGAAGGGCGGCGGTGAAGCCGGGGGCGGTCACCACCGGCAGGTCGGCGTGGAACTCCCAGCGGGGGTCGGTGTGCCGGTGGACGTCCGGGAGCGCGACCCACAGCTGGGCGCCGTGCAGGACGGGGGAGTGCGCGCGGGGCGACTCCTCCGAGTGGGAGATGGCCCGCCCGGCGGTCATCAGCCCGAGCTGCTTCGGGCGGATGGTCTGCAGGCTGCCGAGGCTGTCGCGGTGCAGGACCTCGCCGCCGTGCAGCCAGCTCACCGTCTGCAGCCCGATGTGCGGGTGCGGCGGCACCTGCATGCCGGGCTGGTCGGTGATGTCGTCCGGCCCGTAGTGGTCGACGAAGCACCACGCGCCCACCATGCGCCGCCCCAGGCTCGGCAGCAGCCGCCGGACGACCGTGCTCTCGCCCAGGGGAACCTGCCGCGGCGGCAGCAGTTCGTGGACGGGCCCTCCGGCCACGTCGTCGCGCCCGCCGCACGCGACCGGCTTCGGCCGGACATCGAGATTGCTCACCAGAACCGCCCTCCCCAGGACACGCGTCCCTTAACGATGCCCTACGCCCCGCGCTGTTGAACCTCACGGAATGGCCCGTGCGCGCACCTGGTTCTCATCAATGTGATGCACGGTGAGTACAAGGTCCCCGGCGGCAAGCTCGTGGTCGCCGACGTCGACGTCGTGGACGGCCTCCTGCGCGCCCCAAGGATCAGCGGGGACTTCTTCCTGGAACCGGACGAGGCCCTGGACGCGATCAACGGCGTCCTCGACGGGCTGCCCGCCGCGCTGGACGCCAGGGCGATCGGCGTCCGCGTCCAGGCGGCGCTGCCGCGCGGCACGGTGCTGCTCGGCCTCACCGCCGAGGCCGTCGGGATCGCGGTGCGGCGGGCCATCACCCGGGCGTCGGACTGGCGCGACCACGACTGGCGGCTGATCCACGAGCCGCCGCAGGAACCGGCCCTGCACATGGCGCTCGACCAGGTGCTCGCCGAGGAGGTCGGCGCGGGCCGCCGGCCGCCGACGCTGCGGGTGTGGGAGTGGGCGTCGCCCGCGGTGGTCATCGGCAGCTTCCAGTCGCTGCGCAACGAGGTCGACGCCGAGGCGGCCGGGCGGCACGGGGTGGAGGTGGTGCGGCGCATCAGCGGCGGCGGCGCCATGTTCATCGAGCCCGGCAACACGATCACCTACTCGCTGTACGCGCCGCAGTCGCTGGTGGCGGGCATGTCGTTCGCGGAGAGCTACGCGTTCCTGGACGACTGGGTGCTCGGCGCGCTCGGCGAACTCGGGATCCGGGCCTGGTACCAGCCGCTGAACGACATCACCTCCGACAACGGCAAGATCGCCGGGGCGGCGCAGAAGCGGCTCGCGTCCGGCGCGGTGCTGCACCACGTGACGATGGCCTACGACATCGACGCCGCGAAGATGACGCAGGTGCTGCGGATCGGCCGGGAGAAGATCTCCGACAAGGGCATCGCCAGCGCGGTCAAGCGGGTGGACCCGCTGCGGCGGCAGACCGGCCTGCCCCGCGAGGAGATCATCGACCGGATGATCGCCCACTTCCGGACCCGGTACGGGCTGGCCGGCGACCGGGTGGGCGAGGACGAGCTGCGGCTGGCCGGCAAGTACGTCACCGACAAGTTCGCCACCGCGGAGTGGACGGCCCGCATCCCCTGACGCGCGTCCGGCCGGAACCATGGGGCGCCGCCGTGCGTCCTCCCCTCAGGGCAGGTCGCGGGGAGGTGCGGCACGCCGTAGGTTGGGGTCACGTCGGCCGATGATGAGGAGCGTTCATGTCGATGCAGAAGGGCGCCAACACCGCGGTGCCGGTTCCCTCGGTGCGGGTCGAGCTGGGCTGGCAGGCCGGTCCCGGCGTGCCCGACGCGGACGCGTCGGCGCTCCTGGTGACCGAGACCGGCCGGGTGCGCTCGGACGACGACTTCGTGTTCTACAACCAGCCGGCGCACGCGTCGGGCGCGGTGCGGCACGAGGGCAAGCAGCAGGGGCCGACCGTGCTGGACGTCCTGGGCGTGGACCTGAACCGGGTCGAGCCCGCCATCGACAAGATCGTCATCGCGGCGTCCTCGGACGGCGGGACGTTCGGCCAGTTCCAGGGCCTGTACGTGCGGGTCGTGGACGCGGCCGGCGGCGCGGAGGTCGCCCGGTTCGACAGCCAGGGGGCCACCACCGAGACGGCGTTCGTCCTCGGCGAGCTGTACCGGCGGCAGGGCGCGTGGAAGTTCCGCGCGGTCGGCCAGGGCTATGACTCGGGGCTCGCCGGCCTGGCCACCGACTTCGGCATCTCCGTCGACGACCCCGGTCAGGCGGCGCCGCCGCCCCCGCCCGCGCAGCCGCAGGCGCCCGTCC
>NZ_SMJW01000435.1 GCF_004348335.1 Actinomadura bangladeshensis
CCCCCCGAGCGCTCGCTGGCGCTCGCTTCCTGGGGGCTCCGCCCCCTCGCCCCCTCCGCTGGCCGGCGCTCTTGCTGATGCTTGCGCTGTCGGTGGCCCAGGGTGCGAGCGGGGTGATGTGCGTGTCTTGTACCGGGCGCGGCGGTGGGGTTCTCCATCAGGGTCGGGCAGCGTGGCGAGCCAGGCCGACCTCGCGCAGGCTCGGGTCGGTGCCGGGTTCCAGCGGGGTGCCCGCGGCGCTGGATGTCTTCCAGGACCCCGATGCCATTGGCGCCGGGCCGGGATGGCCGAGGACGAATCCCATGGTGAGTGCCGTCTGGCATAGGCTGCGCGTCGCGGTGGGGGCTGCGGCGACGGCCAGAGCGGCGTCGTATTCCCACAGCCTCTTGCTCGTGTTCCGGCGCAGGACGACTGCGTGGGCGGCCTCGAAACCGGGTGATATCGCGGGGTCGCTCGGGATCTGAAGCGGTGTCGCCAGTCCTCTGGAAC
Source organism: Actinomadura bangladeshensis (assembly GCF_004348335.1). Lineage (GTDB taxonomy): Bacteria > Actinomycetota > Actinomycetes > Streptosporangiales > Streptosporangiaceae > Spirillospora > Spirillospora bangladeshensis. The sequence continues at coordinate 490 of NZ_SMJW01000435.1, forward strand.
CGCCCGGTCGCTTTGGCGATCAGGGCCTCGATTTCGTCGGCGATGGCGCAGATCTCGACGGACTCGGCAGCGCGGCGGACCCACAAGTCGCTGAATCGGACGCGGTCTTCTCGGAAGATGTCCCACCCGTGGTCATGTGCAGGATGCTCGGCGTCGCCCGCTTCATTGTGTTCCTGCCCGCAAGGCTGGCGGGGGTCGGCGGTGGGACTTCAGAGAGCCGTCGGCGGCCCTCGCGATGACGTCGGTTTTGACCCGACCGTCGATCAGACGACCAGCCAGGTGCCACACAGCCGACGACCTTGACTGGTGGCGCGTCGGGCGCTTTGCGGGCGCTGGATGCAAGGCTGCTGACCAAACTGGTCTTGCGCTGCGCCATGGTCGGCGGGAACAGCCGGGTCGCCCCCCGACAGGTCGGCAGCCGGCTCGGCGAGCAGGCCTCCCACGCTCGGCGGCACAGCACGTCCCGCTGGTGGAGTCCGCAGACCCGCGCGGTGACGCCGCTGTTGCTCATCATGTGGGCGCCGTGCACCCGCACTCGGCAGTCTCCGCTGTCTCCAGGCGGCAGCCCGACCCGAGGCAGAGCAGGATTTTGCAGGCAGCCTCACGGGTCCGGTCGCCGGCCTGCGGTCGTCAGAGCGGCCGGGAGGGGTCACGATCCCGGCCCGCGGCGGCAGCACCTGTAAGCCCGCGAACGAGATCCCTGACGCCCTCGCCGCATACCGTTCCACATCACCTTTTGGTAGCCGTGGATGCGGGTGCGCTGAAGGGAGATATAGAAGCCGGCTCTGCTTCCTGAGCCCTAGAAGTTGCATCAGATTCGGACGTGTGTGTTCTTCACTCGGACCCCGAGGGTGTACCAGTTTCGCGAGTCGCGGCGACCTCGGAGAGGCCGCCGCGACGCATCAGGTGCGGTTGCGATGACGACGCAGACCGTCAGTAGAGGATGTACAGGTGCCACTTCGGCTTCTTGTCGGTGCCGCGCCCGGGGACGCACATGGCCGCCTTGTAGCGAGGGTTGGAAGCCTTCACGTTGAGACCGGCGACGTAGCAGTCGCTCTTCGTCCAGTAGCTCTTCCAGAAGTGCCAGGTGGCCGTCCTCTCCTGGGCGGTTCCGCTGGACAGCGTGGCAGCGGTGGTCGCCGCGTCAGTCTCGGCGCTGGTGAAGGCCTGAGCCGGCGTGGCCAGGACGCCCAGTGCCAGTGCGAGGGTCGACCCCAGTATGAGGACCTTCCTCGCGGTCGGCGGCCTCGCGCCCTCGTGAGTTTCCGCGGCGGGCGCGGTCGGCTTGCGCATTGCACTCATCACCATGGTGTTCTCCTTCTGTTGATCTTGTGAGTGGTGCTGTGGCGGATACGGTCGTCTCGGCAGGTAGTGGGCCCCTGGCCCAGACGAGCCCTCTCTTGTGCTCGCGTGGCTCCGGCCGATGGTCTGCCGCCGGCCTGCCTCTCTCGATGGCGATCGGTGGTCAACGAGGGAGGTGTTTGTCCTCCCCGCGCCGGACGCGGTCCGGCGCGGTACTCGACCCGTCCTCCGACGTTTCCACGGATGCCATGCCACGCGGTGACGAAGTACTCGCAGGTCCGAACATCCGCCCGTGCTTCTGCGCTTGCGGTGCCTGCCAGGGCCGATGCTCTCGCTGACTTGCTTCATACGCCGATCGTCACATTCACGTGTTCGGCCTGTCATTGATGCTGAGAGACCAGGCCGTTGACGCTGGGCGCCATGCCTCCGGAGGTATCGACTTTGTCGAAAAAGAAACACTTGCTAGTTTTTACGTGACATTCTGGCTCATGTTTGCTGTTGGCGCCCAGCAGAGCTATGTGCAGGAGATGGGCACGCTTATCGCGCGTGGACTGCCCTGCCTGAAATGATAGATATCGGGATGAACGGGTCAGAGTGGTGCAGGCATCATTGATCAAAGAGGGGTGCGGCTACCGGAGCTTTTCGTTTGCGCACTAGCCCTGGAGTGGGCCTTCTGTCTATCGTGTTAGCAACCGCCGGTGTGATGTTGTATCAGTCGTCCTCTTTGGACAACGGTCATACGGCATATCGGCCCTGAAGGTATCACTTCGATTTCTTGTCTCGGTGAGATGGATACCGTGATCCAGTTGAAGCCGCTCGAACGTTGCACCGAGACGTGAAGTCGGCGTGGTCGGAAGGTGAAGCGAGGGACGGTGCGCCTTGATGCTGAAGCAGCAGTGCAGCCTGGACCTGCCGGTTTCCGACCGGTTTGACTGGTGGTGCGATCTGGCCGCCCAAGAAGTCGTCCCCACTATTGTGCACAGCGCCCACCGAAGCGACTTCTACGCGGCCGTGAAACTGCTTCGGTTCGGGTCCGCGAGTGTGACAGAGCTTGAGTTCGATGACATGGGATCCAGGCGCACTCCGCGGTTGATCCGGCACTCCGATCCAGAGCGATGGATGTTGACGCTGGTGTCCAGAGGGTCCATGTGGGTGGAGCAAAGCCGTAGCCGTGCCGAGCCGTCACTCGGTGATCTGGTTCTTTACGACACGTCCCGACCGTTTCAATCGCAGATCCTGGACCGTGGCGTCCCGTGTCGGACGGTTCTGCTGCAGGTCCCGCGGATAGCGTTGCCCCTGCCTGAACAGGTACTGCGATCAAGGGTGGCGCAGCCCGTCCGGTCGACGTCCGGCGCGGCGGCGCTGCTTTGCCGATTCCTCGAAGGGGCTCTCGAAAACGCCAAGACGCTGACCCCAGACGAATGCACGCGCCTGGATGCGGTGGTCATCGGTCTCATGGCCACCCTCTTCGCAGCGACGAGCGACGCCGCACATCTGATACCTCCGCAGACCCGGCAGCGGGTCCTCCTGCAGCAGGTCAAAGCGTTCGCGCTTGTCCATCTACACGACCCACGCCTATCACCCACGCTCATCGCCGAAGCGCACCATATCTCGGTGCGGCACCTTCATCGCTTGTTCCACCAGGAGGGACTCAGCGTCGGTGAATTCATCCGCGGACAGCGTCTCGAGCGCTGCCGCGCTGATCTGGCCGACCCTCGCCTGATCAACCGCACCGTCGCGAACGTCGGTGCACGATGGGGATTCCAGGACGCCGCCGTCTTCAGCCGGGTGTTCAAAGCAGCGTACGGAATTCCCCCAGGTGAGCACCGTCGGCGTTGCGCACCGACACGACCAAGGCCATAGCTGCCGGTGGCCTGGCTCTCTCCAACTCGGCTCCCCGCCGCGACCGCGCCGATGGCATCTGCAGTGAGGGGTGCGCTGGTGCTGGACGGGCTCGGCCGTCCCGTGTCTAATCTGGGTGGTGTCGCCACATCGACTCGGTGGGTGGCGG
>NZ_SMJW01000436.1 GCF_004348335.1 Actinomadura bangladeshensis
TATCTACACTTATGCGATCGTCGGCAGCGTCAGTTGTGTATAAGAGACAGACCCCGCCGCCCACGAGGAACTCCAGATCCTCCAGCGGATGAGCGTCGACCCGCCCGAAGCCGCCCGCATCCTCGACACCGACCGCCTCGCCGGCCTCCAGCGCGCCGCCGAAGAGGTCTCCGTCCACGAACTCATCGCCGACTACATCGTCCGGCTCGTCATGGCCACCCGCGAACCCGACCAGTACCGCCTCCCCGACCTGCGCGGCGTCATCGAGATCGGCGCCAGCCCCCGCGCCACCCTCGGCCTGGCCTCCGCCGCCCGCGCCCTCGCCCTGCTCTCGGGACGCGACTACGTCCTGCCCGACGACGTCCGCGCCGTCGCCCGCGACGTCATCGCCCACCGCCTCGTCCTCACCTTCGACTCCATCGCCGACGGCATCGACCCCGGCGACGTCATCGCCCAGATCATCACCGCCGTCCCCCCGCCCCGCGTGGTCTGGAACCACGGAGCGGCGGCGGTGACGACCGCATGACCGGGCGCACCCCCGGGCGCACCGCGGGACGGCGCCGGCACAGCGGCAAGCTCACCCACCTCGCCCCCGAGCGCACCCTGCGGCGCCTGGAACTCCAGGTCACCCGCCGCCTCGACGGGCTCCTCAACGGCGAGCACCTCGGCCTCATCCCCGGCCCCGGCACCGAACTCGCCGAAGCCCGCCTCTACCAGCCCGGCGAGGACGACGTCCGGCACATGGACTGGGCCGTCACCGCCCGCACCACCACACCCCACGTCCGCGACCTCATCGCCGACCACGAACTCGAGGCCTGGGCCCTGGTCGACCTCACCCCCAGCATGGACTTCGGCACCGAGACCATCATCAAACGGGACCTCGCCGTCGCCGCCCTCGCCGCCGTCGGGTTCCTCACCGTCCGCCTCGGCGACCGCGCCGGCGCCTACCTCCTGCACGCCGACGGCATGCGCCGCCGGCCCGCACGCACCGGCAAGGCCGCCATGTACGCCCTCCTCCAGGCCGTCCTGGACGCCCAGTCCGTGCACGACGGCGCCCACCGCGCCGACACCGCCCGCACCGCCGCCGGCCCCCGCGACCTCGCCGCCGCCATCACCTCACTGGACCGCGGCCAGACCCGCCGCGGCCTCCGCGTGATCATCTCCGACTTCCTCGCCCCCGACGGCGGCGACCCCGCGCCGGCCGCGGAACGGGGCGCGCACGGCCGGCCCGACTGGGAGCGCCCGCTGCGCCGCCTCGCCGCCCGCCACCAGGTCCTCGCCATCGAGATCATCGACCCCCGCGAACTCGACCTCCCCGACGTCGGACTCGTCGAGATGGCCGACCCCGAGACCGGAGCCGTCCACGAGATCGTGCTCAGCCGCCGCGTCCGCGAACGGTACGCCGCCGCGGCCGCCGACCAGCGCGAGCGCACCCGGGCCGCCCTGCGCCGCTGCGGCGCCCACCACCTGGTCCTGCGCACCGACCGCGACTGGATCGCCGACGTCGCACGCTTCGCCCTCCGCCAGCGCCGCGCCGCAGGCAGGTCCGCCGAGCGCAGCTCCTCCGCGGAGAGGCGGCGGGCGGGGGCTGGAGGACGGTCAGCGACCACCGGGGGAGTGCGCCCATGACCTTTCTGTCACCCGAACGACTCTGGCTGCTCGGCCTCCTGCCGCTGCTCGCCGCCGCCTACCTGCTCATGCAGCTGCGCCGGCAGCGGTACGCCGTCCGCTTCACCAACCTCGCCCTGCTGTCCCAGGTCGCGCCCAGGCGACCCGGCTGGCGCCGGCACGTCGCCGCCGTGCTGTTCCTCGCCATGATCACACTGATGATGGTCGGGTTCGCGCGGCCCGCGTCCTCGGTCAAGGTGCCCCGCGACCGCGCCACCATCATGGTCGCCGTGGACGTCTCGCTGTCCATGATGGCCAGGGACATCTCGCCCAGCCGGTTCGACGCCGCCAAGGCCGCCGCCAAGAAGTTCATCGGCGACCTGCCCGCACGCTTCAACGTCGGCGTCGTCGCGTTCGCCGGCAACGCCAACCTCGTCGCCGCGCCGTCCGCCGACCGGGAGGCCGCCATCGCCTCCCTCGACCAGCTCGTCCTGGCCAAGCGGACCGCCATCGGCGAGGCCGTCTTCACCTCCCTGCAGGCCGTCCGGTCCTTCGACGCCGACGCGCGGCAGGACCCGCCGCCCGCCCACATCGTCCTGCTGTCGGACGGCGACAACACCACCGGCCGCTCGGTCCAGGAGGCCATCGACGCCAGCCGCGTCGCCCACATCCCCGTCTCCACCATCGCGTTCGGCACCCCGTACGGCACCGTCGACATCGAGGGCGAGACCACCAGCGTCTCGGTCAACAAGGAGACGCTGAAGACCCTCGCCGACAGCACCCAGGGCAAGGCCTACGAGGCCGCCGACGCGGGGCAGCTCGACGACGTCTACAGCAACATCGGCACGTCCCTCGGGTTCAAGATCGAACACCGCGACGTCGCCGCCCGCTACATCGGGATCGCGCTGCTGTTCGCGTTCGCCGCCGGCGGCGTCTCCCTCGCCTGGTTCTCCCGGCTGCCCTGACCCCGGTCGCCCCGACCTCTGCCGTTCCTGGACGGCGGGCACCCCGGGGCCGGTCTTTCCGCCGCGCCCGCACTGATAGCGTCGGCGGACGTGGGGGATCACTACTTCGCCGAGCGGCCCGGGGCCGCAAGCCGGCGCCGCACCGTCGACCTCGTCCTGCCGGACCTGCACCTGCGACTCGACACCGACAGCGGCGTGTTCTCCCCCGACCGCGTCGACCCCGGCACCCGCGTCCTGCTGGAGACGGTCCCGCCGCCCCCGCAGGAGGGCGACCTCCTCGACCTCGGCTGCGGGTACGGGCCCATCGCCCTCACCCTCGCCAAGCGCTCTCCATCGTCGATGGTCTGGGGCGTTGATGTTAATCGGCGTGCGCTGGAAATGGCAGAGGGCAATGCCAAAGCCGCCGGCCTTGACAATGTAAGGTTCAGTCTGGCGGACGAGATCGACCCCGCGCTGCGGTTCGCCGCGATCTGGTCGAACCCCCCGATCCGCATCGGCAAGGCCGCCCTGCACGACCTCCTGCTCGCCTGGCTCCCCCGCCTCGCCCCCGGTGCCCTCGCCCACCTCGTCGTCCAGAAGCACCTCGGCTCCGACTCCCTCCAGCGGTGGCTCGCCGGCCGGGGCTTCCCCACCGAGCGGATCGCCTCCCGGTCCGCCTACCGCGTCCTGCGCGTCTCGTCCCGCACGGAAGGCCCCGCCCGATGAGCACCCGCGACCCCAAGAGCACGCCCGAGACCGCGCCCGGCCGCCGGCAGCTGCGCGGCACCGACGTCAAGCGCCTCAACCGCGACTGGCGCCGCCGCACCGACGCCCGCCTCGGCCTGCTCGTCGAATCGGTCACCCAGCCGTTCAACATGGGCTCGATCATCCGCAGCGCCGCCGTGTTCGGCGTCGAGCACCTCTGGCTCGCCGGCAACGCCACGCCCCCCACCCACCGCGGCGTCGCCAAGACCGCCCTCGGCACCGACCGCCTCGTCCCCTGGGAGCACGCCGGGACCCCCGCCGAGGCCGCCGCCGCCGTCCGCAAGGAGGGCCTGCGCCTCGTCGCCGTCGAACTCACCGCCGACGCCGTCCCCCTCCACGACGCGCCCCTGGACGGCGACGTCTGCCTCGCCGTCGGCGGCGAGGACCACGGCTGCTCCCCCGCGCTCCTCGCCGCGGCCGACGCCGTCGCCTACATCCCCCAGATCGGGCGCGTCGGCTCCCTCAACGTCGCCG
>NZ_SMJW01000437.1 GCF_004348335.1 Actinomadura bangladeshensis
GCCCCCTTCCGATCTCACCGGACCCCTCCCCCTCGCAGCAGACCAGCCCTCCGGGTCAGGGGCCTCATCTCCATGAGGAGCACCGCGGCGGCAGGTGAGTGCCCACTAGGGACGCGGCTGCCGCAGCACACCGGGGTGGAGCGCTCGACCGGCCCGCCCGGCGCATGAAGTGCACCAGGACGCGGTCAGGGCTTCAGAAGGGCCTTGATGGCGCGGCGTTCGTCCATGGCCTTGTAGCCCTCGGCGACCTGCTCCAGAGGAAGGGTGAGGTCGAAGACCTTGCCCGGGTCGATGGCGCCGGTCAGGACGCGGTCGATCAGGTCGGGCAGGTAGCGGCGCACGGGGGCGGGGCCGCCGCGCAGGCCGGCGTGGGAGAAGAACAACTCCCGCCCGTCAACGGTCACTCCGTGAGGGACGCCGACGAAGCCGACATCGCCGCCCGGTCGCACAGAGCGCAGGGCCTGCCGCATCGCTTCGGGGGTGCCGACGCACTCCAGCACGCTGTCGGCGCCGATCCCGCCGGTCAGCTCCTTGATCTGGGCTGCACCGTCCTCGCCGCGCTCGGTGACGATGTCGGTCGCACCGAACTCGCGGGCCAGCTTCTGCCGGGTCTCGTGCCGGGACATGGCGATGATCCGTCCAGCACCCATCTGTTCGGCGGCGATCACCGCGCACAGGCCGACCGCGCCGTCTCCGACGACCACAGCGGTGGAACCGGGCCCGACCCCGGCGGCGTCGGCGGCCCACCAGCCGGTGCCCATCACGTCCGAAACGGCCAGCAGCCCCGGCCACAGCGACGCGTCGGGAATCTCATCGGTGGCCACCAGCGTGCCTTGCGCATTGGGGATGCGGACGTAGTCGGACCATGGACGACCCGAAGATCCTCCACCCCACCGACGCGATCATCCGCACCGCGGTGACCTGCGTGCGCGGATCGGACCTGTGGCCCTACCGCGGTGCGGAGCCGACCGATGCGGCGCATCCGATGGGGCACGAGTACGTCGGTTTCGTGGAGGAGGTCGGATCGCAGGTGACCGCGGTGAAACCGGGCCAGTTCGTCGTCGGCTCGTTCGCGACCTCGGACAACACCTGCGCCAATCACCCGTGAAGGGTGTACTGGAGGTAGACCCCTCGGGCCGCGGGCAGCACGTAACGTCGAGGTGTGGACAACCGTGACGAGGTCCGCGAGTTCCTGACCTCGCGGCGCGCGAAGATCACTCCCGAGCGGGCCGGTCTGCCCCCCGGGTCGCGGCGCCGGGTGCCGGGACTTCGCCGCAGCGAGGTCGCGGCCCTGGCCGACATGAGCGTCGAGTACTACGCCAAGCTGGAGCGCGGCCACCTCGCCGGCGTCTCCCCCGCCGTCCTGGAAGCCCTCGCCCGCGCCCTACGGCTGGACGACGCCGAACGCGCCCACCTGCTGAACCTGGCCCAGGCCGCCGATGGCACCGACGCCCTCACCCGCCCCCGCCGGCGACGCACCAAAGACCAGTGGAAACCGCACCGCAGCCTGCAATGGACACTGGACGCCATCACCGCCGGGCCGGCGTTCGTGCGCAACGGCCGCTTGGACATCCTCGCCGCCAACCCGCTCGGCCGCGCCTTCTTCGCCGACGTCTACGCCGCACCCGGCAACCAGGCCAACATGGCCCGCTTCAACTTCCTCGACCCCGCCTCCCACCGCTTCTACCCCGACTGGGACCAGGCCGCCGACACCGTCGTCGCCATCCTTCGCACCGAAGCCGGACGCAACCCCCACGACAAGGACCTGCACGACCTGGTCGGCGAACTCTGCACCCGCAGCGACGAGTTCCGCACCCGCTGGGGCGCCCACAACGTCCGCCACCACGGCACCGGCACCAAACGCTTCCACCACCAGGCCGTCGGCGACCTCACCCTCGCCTACGAGGGCCTGGAGATGGCCGCCGAACCCGGCCTCACCCTCACCATCTACACCGCCCAACCCGGATCCACCTCCGAAGAAGGCCTGCGCCTCCTCGCCTCCTGGACCGCCACCCCTCAGAAGGCCGTCCCCGGTCATGGTGTGTGATTGAGCGATGCCGTCGATGATCAGCAGGGCACCGCGGTCGGGACGTCCGCGCATGCCGTGATGGGCGGGGGTGGCCTGGCGTCAGCGCCAGCCGAGGTCGGGGGCCACGTGGGTCAGGATGTTCTCTAGGACGTGTGCGTTGTAGTCCACGCCGAGCTGGTTGGGGACCGTGAGCAGGAGTGTGTCGGCGGCTTGAATGGCCTCGTCGGCGGCGAGCTGCTTGACCAGGACGTCCGGTTCGGCGGCGTACGAGCGGCCGAAGACCGCTCGGGTCTTCTCGTCGATCATGCCGATCTGGTCGCTCGAGTCGGCGTTCCGGCCGAAGTAGGCGCGGTCCAGGTCGCTGGTGAGCGCGAAGACGCTGCGGCTGACCGACACCCGCGGCTCCCGCTGGTGGCCGGCGTCCTTCCACGCCTGCCGGTAGGCCTCGATCTGCTTGCGCTGCTGGACGTGCAGCGGCTCGCCGGTCTCGTCGTCCTTGAGCGTGGAGCTCTGCAGGTTCATGCCCAGCCCGGCCGCCCACACACCGGTGGCATTGGAGCCGGAGCCCCACCAGATGCGGTCGCGCAGGCCCTCGGAATGCGGCTCGATGCGCAGCAGCCCGGGCGGATTGGGGAACATCGGGCGCGGATTCGGCTGGGCGAAGCCCTTGCCCTGCAGGACCGTCAGCAGAACCTCGGTGTGCTTGCGCGCCATGTCGGCATCGCTGTCGCCCTCGGACGGCTCATACCCGAAGTACCGCCATCCGTCGACGACCTGCTCTGGCGACCCCCGGCTGATGCCCAGTTGCAGCCGTCCACCGGAGATCAGATCGGCGGCCCCGGCGTTCTCGGCGAAGTACAGCGGGTTCTCGTAGCGCATGTCGATCACGCCGGTGCCGATCTCGATGCGCGAGGTCTTCGCGCCGATCGCGGACAGCAGCGGAAGCGGAGAGGCCAGCTGCCTGGCGAAATGGTGCACCCGGAAGTAGGCGCCGTCGGCACCCAGTTCCTCTGCCGCCACGGCGAGATCGACCGACTGCAGCAGCGCGTCCGCCGCCGACCGGGTCTGCGAGCCCGCGCCGTCACTCCAGTGACCGAACGAGAGAAAACCGATCTTCTTCACACCCACACCAACCACCACGGCGCCCACGAGATTCCAGCACGGACCACCGCACGGCCGCCAGGTCGTCCCGTCCCATCGTCAAGGCCTGCCAGGACCTCAACAGCGGTGCGGCCGAGGGCGGCTGCGCCCTCCCGCCCGCAATGACCAGCCGCCCGCGAAAGCCGCCTGCCCGGGCCCGCGCGTGAATGAGCCGGCGCCCGGCCTCACTGATGGTGGTACGAACGTGAAAACAAGTGCCGTGCGGGTAGGGCCTGGGGACCGGAACCGACCGGTACTCGAGTGGAAAGGGGAAGGAGCGATGGAGCAGTTCTCCGTGGGCGATCACGTGAGGTGGAACTCGGAAGCAGGATATGTGGAAGGCGTGATCATCAGAAAGCACACGAAGGACGTCGAGTACAAGGGTCACATGCGCCGCTGCAGCAAGGACGATCCGCAGTACGAGATTCACAGTGACAAGACCGACCATATCGCCATGCACAAGGGGAAGGCTCTGACGAAACTGTAGACGGGCCGAAGTGGCATAACGCCGTCTCCACGCTTTGAGACATCCGATCTTCGTAGGTGTCAAGCGGCGGTTTCGTCGTAGCTCTCTGGGGCGGCTGCAAGGGGTGGTGGCCAGTGGTGGACGGGGGC
>NZ_SMJW01000438.1 GCF_004348335.1 Actinomadura bangladeshensis
GTCGGGGGCGTGGTGGGCGGGGTGGTCGGCGGCGTGGACCCGTCACAGGTACCGAGGTCGCGCCACAGCGTCGGCGTAGATGCGGGGTTCCAGTTGGCACCGGGCCATGCGGTGTGGGCGACGAGCGCCTCGTAGCCGTGTCCGCTGTAGGTGACCTTGTCACCGGCCTTGTAACTGGTGCCCTCGGCCCAGGCCGGATAGGTGCAGGCGACCTGGGCGGTGGGCTGCGCGGACGACGGCGCCGACAGCACCACCAGCGCGCCCAGCGACAGCACCACCGCCGCCAAGGCCGACGCCAGCGCGGCGACGGCCGGGGACCATCGCTTGTACGTGATTCTCACGGGGACGACTCCTCCAGAACGGGGACAGAGGAGCCGGTGCAAGAGCCGAACAAGTCCCGCGAACGGAACTCTCCCAGGCGCAAGGCGCAAACGACCGGCGTGGACGCCACCAGAAGAGTAACCGCGCCGCCCCCTACCGGGAAGCCCCCGCCATAACGGGACGAAGCCGAGCCACGCCCCAGCCACGATCGGAACATGTTGAGCCTGGCGGTCGAACCACCGATGCCCTGCTCGGGGAGGTCGCAGCGGTGAAGCCTTCCACCCCAGAAAAGGCGATGGGGACGCGCCGTCGCCGCCGACCGGGCGGCGGCGCTCGTGGCGGCGGGCTGGTGCCGGGCGGAGTTGACCGCGCTGAGCCACCGGCGCGAGTTGCTCGACGCGGACGCCCGGCTGCGCGCGGAACTCGAACGAGCCGGTACGGTCAACCGGGCCCGGGTCGAGATCCTGCTGCGCTGGTTGGAGTCGGGGGCGCCGGCGCCCGCGCTGGCCCCCGCCGATCAAGCGGCGCTCGACCGGATGCGGGACCTCGTGAACCGTCCGCACGCGACGCTCGGCCGGGTCAACGGCTACCTGCGCGGTGCGTTGCGGCGGCTGTACCGGCAGCGCAACATCGTCCTGCACGGAGGTTCGACCCGGTCCGTGGCGTTGCGCGCGTCGCTGCGGACGGCGGGTCCGCTCGTCGGCGCGGCGCTGGACCGCATCGCGCACGGTTACGCGTCCTGCGACATCCCTCCGCTCGATCTCGCCGCGCGCGCCCAACTCGCGCTCAGGATCGTCGAGGACCCGGACGACCGGCGCCTTCACGAACTGCTCGAAACCTGATCAACGGCGTCCTTTGTCGGCGGTGGACGGCAGGATGCGGTCATGCCGCACACGACACGTCCGCCGATCGTGGACATCACCGAAGACATCCCCGGGCTGGCCGCGTACGCCCGCACGGCGGTCCGGCTGCACCCGCGGCGCGGGAATCCGGGTGTCGGCGACAGCCACATCGGCGGGCCGCTGCTGTGGCCCGCCGCCGAGCCCTGGCCGCTGTGCGATGAATCGCACGGGACCCGGCGGAACCCCGACAAGGAGCCGATGGCGATGGCTCCGATCGCGCAACTGCATGCCGCCGACGTCCCGGCCTTCCCTTTTCCGGACGGCACGGACCTTCTGCAGATCCTGTGGTGCCCGAACCACGACGGGGATTTCCCTGACGCTTCGATCAGCGTGCACTGGCGCCGCGCGGCCGATATCGCCGACGTCCTCACCGACCCGCCGGCGCCACGTACCGCCGAGGACGGCATGGTGCCCTTCCCCTGCGTACTGGATCCGGAACCGGTCACCGAGTACCCGTGGGTAGAGGAGCTTCCGCAGCAGATCCAGGACGAACTCGAAGACTGGGATGTCGACTACCCCGCCTACCAGTACGGCCTGTCGATCGCGTCCGGTTGCAAGCTCGGCGGCGGGATGTCGTGGGAGGCCACCGACATGGGAGATCCGCCCACCTGCGACGAATGCGGCACCGTCGCACGCCTCATCCTCCAACTCGACAGCTCCGAGTGGGGCGGCGAGTCCGATCACGACGGAGGGCCGCCCCGCTGGTGCCCGATCGAGGACGCCGACCTGGACGGCGACGCCCACTGGGAGGCGATCGAACCGACCGGCATGCAGATCGGCCGCTACAGCCACGGCGGCTTCTTCGGCTGCCCCACCGACCACCGCCACCCGGTGTCGTTCTACTGGCAGTAAGCGTCCATAGGTAGGAGGAGCCTCAACAACTCCGTCCAGAAAAGGCGATGGGGAGCGGCCCTCTCGGACGACTCCCCTGCCTAAGCATTGTGTTTTGGTGCGTGAGAACTACCTCCACGTCACCCTCATGTGCGGTCGATGACCGCGAAGACGACCTTGCCAGCGTTTTCGGCCAAAGCGCGGATGCCCCAGCAGCGGGCGTACTGGTCGACGATGAACAGACCCCGGCCCGTCTCGCTGGACGTGTCGGCCGCCAGCATCTGCGGGAGGCCGCAGGCGGCGTCCTGGACCTCCATCCACAGGGCGTCGTCCTCGGTACGGCTCAACCGCAAGATCACGTCCTCTTCCGTCTCGGACGCCGCATGCTGGAGCGCGTTGGTGACCAGCTCGCTGGCGACCAGGCACGGCACGAAGTCGTCCATGCCCCACTGCCCCGTGACCAGGCGCACGAACCGCCGCACCTCCGCGACCACCTTGGGGTCCCGCTTCACCACCATCTCGTTCTCCGCCGCGCCCTGCCCCATGACCTCTCCTCACCGTGTGTGGCGAACACCACACATTCAGCCACATCCGCAGCTAGCATGGGCTTGCTGTCCCGAGGTGGATCGCATCGGCAAGAGAAGAGACGCACGTGCAAGTTGCCGAGAGGGGTAATCGCCATGGCCGCACGTCGCCAACGTCCCGATAGCTCTGCCGCCCTTGTGGCCTTCGGTCGTCAGATGCGACGGCTCCGAGAGGCCAAGGACATCAAGCAGGAGACGATCGCTCACCTGACCAAGGTCAGTCCCGCCCAGGTGAGCCGGATCGAAAGCGGTAAGAAGCGCGCTACGCGAACCTTCGTGGAACTGGTGGACGACTACCTGGAGGCAGGCGGCTCGCTCATCAGCCTCTGGGAAGACCTCAACAAGGACGGCCACCCGGTCCCGATCTGGTTCGACTGGCCCCAGCAAGAGTCGGAAGCCGTGGAACTGGTCACCTGGCAACACACGATCGTCCCCGGTCTGCTGCAGACCCCCGCCTATGCACGCGCGTTCCTCAGCTCGGACGAGGCCGTAGAGGCCCGCATGGCACGCCAATCCATACTCACCCGAACCGACGCACCCCCCACCGTACTTACCGCGCTCCTGAGCGAAGGGGTACTCAGCCACCTCGTGGGCTCACCCGAGGTGATGCGGGAGCAGATCGAGCACCTCATTGCCCTCAGTGAACTGCCCAACATCACCATCCAGATCGTCCGCAACAATGGGCGTCCAGCGGGCACGGGCGGCGCCTTCGTGGTGGCTACCATGGAGGACCGAAGCGAGGTTGCCTACATGGAGACGACGGTACGAGGCATCACAACCGACGACCCCTCGGACCTCGCCAAACTCTCCGAAACGCTCCGAGAGTTGCGAGCGAGGGCCCTCCCCGAAGACATGTCCCGGGACATGATGAGAGAGGCACTGGAGAAATGGACCTGAGCAACGCCACCTGGCGCAAGGCAAGCCGCAGCGGAGAGAACGGCGGCGACTGCGTGGAACTGGCGAAGGCGGCCGACGCGTCGGTGGTGGCGGTGCGGGACAGCAAGGACCCGGACGGCCCCGTCCTCCTGCTGACCCGCGCGGCCCTCCGCACGGCCGTCCAGGCCGCCGCCGACACGCACTGACCACCCGGCATCCCCCGCGCCACCCCCACCACCGGGTAGTGGCGAGTCGTCCCGTCC
>NZ_SMJW01000439.1 GCF_004348335.1 Actinomadura bangladeshensis
GGGTGCGAGGGAGGGGTCGTGCCGCAGCACCGCCAGGTAGACGGCCTCCATCTCGGGGGACGGGTCGACCCCGAGCTCCTCCCCCAGGGCGCGCTTGGCCTCGTCGTAGCGGGCGAGGGCCTCGGCCTGGTGCCCGGCCGCGTAGAGGGCGCGCATCAGCAGCGCGGTGACGGGTTCGCGGAGCGGGTCGCCGGCGGCGAGCGCCCGCAGTTCCGGGATCACTTCGGCGTGGCGGCCGAGCGCGAGGTCGGCGCCGAGCCGCTCCTCCAGCGCGGCGCGGCGCAGCGCGTCCAGGCGGGCGGCGGGCGCGTCCGCGAACCGGAGCCCGGAGGCGTCGGCGAGCGCCGGGCCGCGCCACAGCGCGAGCGCCGAGGCGAGCCCGGCCGACCGGCCGGCCGGGGACGCGGCCCGGCGCGCGTCGCGGACCCGCGCCTCGAAGTCGTGGGCGTCCACGTCCCGCGGCGGGACGGCGAGCCGGTACCCGCCGGACCGCGTCTCGACCAGCTCCGGGCCGATCGCGGCGCGCAGCCGCCGGACGAGGGACTGCAGCGCGTTGGGCGCGCCGCCCGGCACGCCGTCCTCCCACAGCGCGTCGATGATCCGCTCGGCCGGGATGAGCGCGCCGGGGTCGAGCGCGAGCAGCGTCAGCAGCGCCCGCAGCCGCGCCCCGCCGACGGCGAGGGGCGCGCCGCCGTCCGCCGCCCGCACCTCCAGCGGTCCCAGGATCCCGATCCGCACCCGCCGATTGTCCCCTACTCCCGGAAACGCGGAACGCCCCGGCGGTTCGCGGGGAACCGCCGGGGCGCCGGGAGGGAGCGCGGGCCGGGCCGGGTCAGGCGGCCGTCTCCCCGGCCGCGCCCGTGCCGGCCGCGGTCTTGACCCTGGGGTCGTCGAGGGCGGCGAGCTGGAAGTCGGCGCGCGGCTGCTCCACGGTCGCGAGCGAGACGGTCTCGCGCTTGAGGAACAGCGCGAGCGTCCAGTCGGCGACGACGCGCAGCTTGCGGTTGAAGGTCGGGACCTTCGCGCCGTGGTAGCTGCGGTGCATGAACCACGCCGGCCAGCCCTTGACCTTGAAGCCGTAGGTCTGCGCGACGCCCTTGTGCAGGCCGAGCCCGGCGACGGCGCCGATGTTGGCGTGCACGTACGGCTTGAGCGTCTTGCCGCGCAGCGACCGGACGATGTTGTCGCCGAGGAGCTTGGCCTGCCGGACGGCGTGCTGCGCGTTCGGCGGGCAGAACATGCCCTCCTGCGTCAGGTCCGGGATGGCGGCGTTGTCGCCGGCGGTGAACGCCCGGACGAGGCCCTCGATGGTGAGGTACTCGGTGCCCTTGACGCGGCCCCGCTCGTCCAGCGGGAGGTCGCCGTGCCGGACGACGGGCGAGGGCTTGACGCCCGCGTTCCACACCAGCGTCCCGGCGGGGAAGCTGCTGCCGTCCGACAGCTCGATCTGCCCGTCGACGGCCGACTCCAGGTAGGTGTTCATCTTCACGGCGATGCCGCGGCCGCGCAGCTGCTCGGCGGTCCACTTGCCCATGTCGGGGCCGACCTCGGGCAGGATGCGGTCGGCGGCCTCGACCAGCATGAACCGCAGGTCCTGCGGGGTGACCTTGCGCATGTACTTGGTCGCGTCGCGGGTCATGTCCTCCAGCTCGGCGACCGCCTCCACGCCGGCGAACCCGCCGCCGACGAACACGAAGGTCAGCGCCTTGCGGCGCACCTCGACGTCGTCGGTCGACTCGGCGATCTCCAGCTGCTCCAGCACGTGGTTGCGCAGGTGGATGGCCTCGCCGACGGTCTTGAGGCTGATGCCGTGCTCGGCGAGCCCGGGGATCGGCAGCAGCCGCGGCACCGCGCCGGCGGCCATGACCAGGTAGTCGTAGGAGATCCGCTCCGGGGGACCGGACAGCGGCTGGACGATCGCCCACCCCTCGTCGTGGTTCAGCTCGGTGACGCGCGCCTTGCGCACGGTGCACTTGGGCAGCACCCGGCGGAGCGGGACGACGACGTGCCGCGGGGAGATGTTCCCGGCGGCGGCCTCGGGAAGGAACGGCTGGTACGTCATGTACGAGTTGGGGTCCACGATGGTGACCTTGACCTCGCCGCGTCGCAGCTCACGCTTGAGCTTCTTCTGCAGGCGCAGCGCGGTGTACATGCCCACATAGCCGCCACCCACGATGAGGATGTGGGGAGCGCCAGAGGTCTCCTCGGCGGTCCTGGCCATTGCGGCCCTCCAATGTCACGGTCGGCTTGTGAAGACATTCACAAGCTATCCGATGGAACGTGCCTGACACCAACGAATAACCAGGGAAGAAGTGGAGAACTTCCCGTCCGGGTAAACCTGGGGGCCGGATCGGGTGTGAAACCCGCCACTCCTTCTCAAATATTGGGATGGAGCGGTTCAAAGCACGCATGACGCACGTCACAGGGATCTTTGTCGCCGGGCCCGCGGACGGCGCCGCGAACCGCCCGTCGCACCCCCGCGAAAGCCCTATCGTTGGGGCGGACGAGGAAGGGGGCGCCGGCGGCGGGACGCGCGCGCGGCCGATGAGCGGGACCGAGCCGACGGCGGCCCGGCGGCGCGCGGGCTACGATCTCGCCCGGGAGCGTATCGATGATGAGCAGAGACCGGCGTCCGATGCCGACCGCGGCGGGCGTCCTCGCCCTCGCCCTCGCCGGCGTGCTGAGCGGCTGCGGGCTGATCGGGCAGCCGCAGAACAAGAGCGCCGAGCTGTCGGAGTGGTTCACCGTGACCAGCCCGGTCTTCCGCGATGGCGGCGACTTGCCCCCGCGGTACGGCTGCACGACGTACCCTGGCGGGCAGGGGAAGACCCCGCCGCTGCGGTGGTCGGGCACGCCGGCCGGGACGAAGTCGTTCGCGATCGTCATGGACGACCCGGACGCCTCGGGCGGCGCCTACGTCCACTGGGTGATCGCGGGCATCGACGGAACGGTGAACGAGATCGTGGAAGATGCCCGGCTGGACAGGACCGTCGAAGGGTTGACCACAGAGGAGAAGGCGGGCTACGCGCCGCCGTGCCCGCCCAAGGGAGAAGAGCATCGGTACCGGTTCACCATCTACGCGTTGGACGATCCGGCACCGTTCCAGAACGGCGCCGCACTGAAGGTCTCGCTCCCCGCCATCGCCGAGCACACCATCGGACGCGGGCGGATCACCGGGAACTTCGGCGGCGAGCAGGCGCGTTGACCGTGGTGCCCGGAGGCGCAGGGTCAGGGCGGACCCCTCGGGGGGCCGGAGCCGACAGGGGTGTGCGGATCGGCGAGGTTGGCCGATCGGCACGCGCCGTGTGAGGGTAAATGTGCGCGAATGGTGTGACAACGGTCATAGCGGTCGGAGAGAATCGGGCTGAGCCCCGGCGGCGGAGGCCCACAACGATCCGGACGCTTGCGACAATCGGGACGGACCCGCGGTCCGCGCCGGCGACTCTCGCTGGGCCAAGGCATTGGGTGGTGGCATGACTTCTTACATCGTGGTCTTCGGCCTCATTGTGGTCGTGGTCCTGGTGGTCGTCCTCGTGGCCCTCGGCCTGCGGGCCAGCAGGGCGGGGCGCGACGACGACGACTGGATGGACGACGAGCCGCAGCAGCCGCGCGGCCGCCGGGGAGTCCCACCGCAGGAGCAGATGGGCCACGACGACTACGGCCCGGGCTACAACGACGGGTACGACGAGGGCTACGACGGCGGCTACGACCGCGCGCCCGAGCCCGTCCCGGACCGCCGCGTCGCCGGCGGGCCGCTCGCCGCCCCCACCGCCGC
>NZ_SMJW01000043.1 GCF_004348335.1 Actinomadura bangladeshensis
GCGCATTGCCTCAAAGAAATCCCCACCATCCGAAGATGGCCACGGGGCGGCCCGGCCAACTGACCGAGCCGATAAAGGCACTGGCTTTTAACACGCTGTTGAGTTCTCAAGAAACGGACACCCACCGCGCCGAACCCCGCTCCCGCAGGCCCCGGCTCCGGGGCAACCCTTCTAACTTACCTGTTCCGCTTCCGTTGTCAAGCCGATCAGCGAAGATCTTTTTGACGGTCGGAGGCGTCCCACTCCCCCGCGGCGACGACACACCCCCAGGCCGAAGACCTGGCGATGATCGTTCCGTAGGAGATGCCCTGCGGGCCGGCCACCTCGCGGCGTCCTGCATCCCGTTCTGAGCTTTCACACCATCCTACACGAGCCCGAGCGCCGCTCGAACCGTTTTTCGGAGGCCCGATCCCCGGCGAGCCGGCCGCCGCTCACAGCGTCCCGCATCCCGTCCGGGGCGCCACACGGACCAACTGCAGCCGAAGCCGCCGTTGTTCCTAGTGGCTTCCCCT
Organism: Actinomadura bangladeshensis; assembly: GCF_004348335.1. GTDB lineage: Bacteria > Actinomycetota > Actinomycetes > Streptosporangiales > Streptosporangiaceae > Spirillospora > Spirillospora bangladeshensis. The sequence goes on from NZ_SMJW01000043.1 coordinate 513, forward strand.
GGGCCGTCCGCCTGCCGGCGTCCCGCATCCCCTCGGGGCAGAAGAGACATTAGGGTCCGCCGTCACCACCGTCAAATCAAGGCACACCAGGCACCGGGGAATCTTGTCACCCGAACACACCATCAGCCTCATTGACCTCGCCTTTCAGGCACTACGTGCCGCGGGTCACAGTGGGGTAGCGTGCGCGGACAACAGTGGCTCCCGGCACGACACTCGGCCGAGGTCAGGAGGAACACCTTGTGAATGTGCCCGCCGCCGTCCGCTCGTCCGCGGAGCGCCTCGTGGTCGCCGCGACGATGGGGCCCACGATCCATGACGTGCACGCTTGGCGGTTCAGGGTCGTCCCCGGTCTGATCGAGCTGCACGCCGACCCGGACAGGTTCCGGTCCATGCACGATCCGCTGGGGCGGGGCCTGCATCTCAGCAGCGGCGCCGCACTCGTCAACCTGCGCCTCGCCGCCGCCCAGCTCGGGCACGAAGCCGTGGTCCGGGTGCTTCCCGACGCCGGACGTCCATCGGTTCTCGCCTCGATCCGCCTCGCCGGACGGCACCGGGTGACCCGCGAGGAACGGCTGCTCTACGCCGCGACGCTGAAGCCCTTCCTCGACGGCCGTCCCGCACCGGGCGTCCGGCCGGCGCTTCCCCTCGTCAACGAGCTCGCCGAGGCGGCCCGCCTGGAAGGGGCGGCGCTTCACCCGCTCGCCGGCGGAGCACTTGAGACGGGAGGATGCCGTGCGGTGCTCACGACTCGCGGCGACTCCCCCGCCGGATGGCTTCGTGCGGGACAGGCGCTCCAGCGCCTCCTGCTGAGCGCCACGGCCCGCTCGGTCTCCGTCTCCTTCATGTACGAGGCCGTCGACGTGCGGGGAGCCGAGGGCGTCGCAGAGCCCGGCGAGGTACCGCAGGTGCTGCTCGAACTGACTCAGCGCGTGGACGCGGACCTACATCAGCCGCCGGTACGTCGACAGGACGAAGGAGAGCGGCACCGCCAGCGGGTCCGGTAGTCGCCGCAGCCGCTCCCTGAGCCGGCCGGCCGGGACGTGGTGCGCGCTCGGCCCCATCCCCACGAGCGTGGCCACCTCGTCGTGGGTGAGGACGGCCTCCGACTCGATCTCCTGGCGCGCATCGAACTTGAAGTAGCCCGCGAGCGCGGCGTCCATGCGCTCGGTCTTCCGCTCATCGACCGAGAGGAGCCCGAGCGGATCCACCAGCGTGCCGAGATGCCGGGGCGACGGCGTCACGGTGAACAGCCGCCCGTCGTCACGAAGGACCCGGTGGAACTCGGCCGCGTTCCGCGGAGCGAAGACGTTGACGACCACGTCCGCCGCACCGTCGCGCAGCGGGAGCGGACGCCAGAGGTCGGCGACGACGGCGCCGGCTCTCGGATGGGCCCTGGCGGCCCGGCGGGCCGCGTGCTTGGAGATGTCCAGCGCCAGGCCCACCGCGCCGGTCGACCGGTCGAGTATCCGGCTCAGGTAGTGCCCGGTTCCCGCGCCCGCGTCGACCACGAAGGACGGGCCGACGCCGGCGACGCCGGATGCCAGCCGGTCCGCGGGAGCGTCGAAGTGGCCGGATCTGAGGAACTCGTCGCGGGCCCGCACCATCTCCGGGGTGTCCGCCGTCCCGGGGCGGGCGTTGCCCGGCAGGAGGTTGGCGTACCCCTGCCGTGCGATGTCGAAGGAATGCCCGCCGGGGCAGAGCAGCCCGCGGTCGGCCAGTTCGAGGTCGGCTCCGCACACGGGGCACACCAGGTAGGGGACGACATCGGCGAGCATCCGTCCATCATCGTCCATACGGGCGGTGGATCGGGATCCGCCACCCGCTTCTTTGCCCTTGCGCCGCCCGCGCGCAACCCGCGCGCCGCCGGGGCGTCCGCTCGCCGTCAGCCGTCAGCCGTCGGCGCGGCGGCGGACGTCCTCCATGTCGAGGCCGCGCACCTGCTCGATCACGTTCTCCAGCACCGGCTCCGGCACCGCGCCCGCCTCGGCGAAGACGATGAGGCCGTCCCGGATCGCCATCAGCGTCGGGATCGACCTGATCCCGAACCGCTCGGACAGCTCCGGCTCGGCGTCGGTGTCGACCTTCGCGAAGACGATGTCCTCGTGCCTGCCCGCGGACTTTTCGTAGACCGGCGCGAAGCGCTTGCAGGGTCCGCACCACTCCGCCCAGAAGTCCACCAGCACGATGCCGTCGGCCTGGGCCACCTTGTCGAAGTTCTCGGCGGTGAGTGTGACCGTCGCCATGTCGGTTTCTCCTCAGTCGGGGTATCAGGTCGTAGAGCGGCTAACAGCCTCGCAGTATTCCCCGTTCGGGAATCACAGAGCGGTAATTAGCGTTCTCCTCACAGGGAGATCGCACCGGAGAAGGGTCAGGATGGCTGCAACCCGTACAAAGGGCGACAGGGTCGACGTCACCGACAAGGATCTTGTCGGGGCGTACCTCGACCGGATCGGCCGTACTCCTCTGCTCGATGCGCAGGCGGAGGTCGATCTGGCCAAGGCGATCGAAGGAGGCCTGTACGCCGAGCAGCTCCTCGAGGACGGGAGGGTGCCCGCGGGCGCCACCCGCGAGGAGCTGGAGGAGCTGGCCGCGGCGGGGCTGCGCGCGAAGCAGCGCTTCGTCGAGGCCAACCTGCGGCTGGTGGTCTCGATCGCCCGGAAGTATCCGACCGACTCGTTGCCCCTCATCGACCTCATTCAGGAGGGGAACCTGGGGCTGATGCGCGCGGTGGAGAAGTTCGACTACCGCCGCGGCTTCAAGTTCTCCACGTACGCGACCTGGTGGATCAGGCAGGCGATCGGGCGCGGGCTCAGCCACACCGCCCGCACCATCCGGCTGCCGGTCCATGTGGAGGAGGAACTTTCGCGGCTGCGGCGTGCGGAGCGCCAGCTAGGGCGGGAGCTCGGCCGGGAGCCGACCCGCGAGGAGCTGGCCCTGGCACTGGGCGCCGAGGCCGAACACGTGGACGAGCTGCTGCGCTGGCGGCGCGACCCGGCGAGCCTGGACGCGACCGTCGACGACGCCGGCGAGACGCCGATGGGCGACCTGCTGGAGGATCCGGACGCCGTCACGCCGGAGGCCGAGATCCTCGCGCTGGACGACATCGAGGGCCTCGCGCGGCTGCTCGACCGGCTTTCGGAACGCGAGTCCGCGATCGTGCGCGCCCGGTTCGGGATGGACAGCGGCCAGCCGCTGTCGTACGCCCAGATCGGCGCCCGGTACGGCCTGAGCCACAACCGGGTGCGGCAGATCACCGACCGTTCGCTGCGGCGGCTGCGCCAGCTCGCGAACGAGACGGATCTGAGCGGGCGCAGGACGCTGGCGCCCGGCTCCGCGCGGGAACCCGCGGGCGCCGGCAGCCGGGCGGCCTGAGCACGCCTCAGCACGCCGCGGCGCGCGGCGCGGCACGGCACGGACGTGCCGCGGTGCCCAACGGCACGCGGAACCGGGCGGTCACCAGAACGGGACCGCCCGGTTCGCCGTTTCAGGCCCGTTCCGGGCGTGTCCGCACTGGAGCGTCCGCGGGTTCGGTGTCCACTGCCGGGCGGGCGGTGTCATAGCCTTTCGGGGTGAGTACATCCGCCGTCACCGGGGACCTCGACGCCTGGCGCGCGCTCCCCGCCCTCCAGCAGCCCGATTGGCACGATCCGGACGAGGTCCGGGCGGTCGCCGCCGAACTGGCGACCCAGCCGCCGCTCGTCTTCGCCGGCGAGTGCGACCAGCTGAAGACGCAGCTCGCGGACGTGGCGCGCGGCGAGGCGTTCGTCCTGCAGGGCGGCGACTGCGCCGAGACGTTCGGCGGGTCGAACGCCGACGCGGTGAAGAACAAGCTGAAGACGCTGCTGCAGATGGCGGTCGTGCTCACCTACGCGGCCAGCGTCCCGGTCGTGAAGATCGGCCGGATGGCGGGCCAGTTCGCCAAGCCGCGGTCCAAGCCGGTGGAGGTGCGCGGCGGCGTGGAGCTGCCCGCCTACCGGGGCGACGCGGTCAACGGGTTCGCGTTCGACGCGGAGTCCCGCCGCAACGACCCGCACCGGCTGCTGCAGGCCTACCACTGCTCGGCGGTCACGCTGAACCTGTGCCGGGCGTTCACCAAGGGCGGCTACGCCGACCTGCGCCAGGTGCACGCCTGGAACCGCGACTTCGTCCAGCAGAGCCCGGCGGGACGCCGCTACGAGCAGCTCGCGGGCGAGATCGAGCGGGCGCTGACGTTCATGAAGGCGTGCGGGGCGAACCCCGACGAGTTCCACGGGGTGGAGTTCTACTCCAGCCACGAGGCGCTGCTGCTGGAGTACGAGCGGGCGCTGACCCGCATCGACCACCTCAGCGGCCTGCCCTACGACGTGTCCGCGCACTTCCTGTGGATCGGCGAGCGCACCCGGCAGCTGGACGGGGCGCACGTCGAGTTCCTCCGGCACATCCGCAACCCCATCGGGGTGAAGCTCGGCCCGACGACGTCCGCCGACGACGCGCTCGCGCTGATGGACAGGCTGAACCCCGACGGCGAGCCGGGCCGGCTCACCTTCATCACCCGGATGGGCGCGGGCAGGATCCGGGACGCGCTGCCGCCGCTGATCGAGAAGGTCCACCAGAGCGGCGCGCCGGTCGCGTGGATCTGCGACCCGATGCACGGCAACACCTTCGAGGCGCCGAGCGGGCACAAGACCCGGCGGCTGGACGACGTCCTGGACGAGGTGGCGGGCTTCTTCGAGGTGCACCGGGCGCTCGGCACCCACCCGGGCGGCATCCACATCGAGTTCACCGGCGACGACGTCACCGAGTGCGTCGGCGGCGGCCAGGGGCTCGCCGAGGCGGACCTGCACCAGCGGTACGAGACGGCGTGCGACCCGCGGCTCAACCGCGGCCAGTCGCTGGACTTGGCGTTCATGGTGGCCGAGCTGTACCGCAAGTCGGCCTGACCGGCGGCACGTTCCGGGGCGGACGCCTCCTCAGATGTCGACCTCCGCCCACACGACCTTGCCGCCGGTCACCGGGTCGGCGCCCCAGGAGTTCGCGAACCGGTCGACGATGAACAGGCCGCGGTGCGACTCGTCCAGCGGGCCGGGGACGGTCAGCCGGGGCAGCTGCGCGGCGCGGTCGCGGACCTCGACGCGGACCCGCCCGGGCCCGCGCAGCAGCCGGAGCTCGAGCGCGGTGCCCGCGTGCCGGACGGCGTTGGCGACGAGTTCGGCCACGATCGCGGTGACGAGCTCCTCGCGGTCCATCAGCGCCCAGGTGCGCATGGTGCGGGCGGCGAGCCGCCGCGCGTACTCGACCGCCTCGGTCTGGGGCGCCGCACGCAGTGTGGTCTCGGTCATCGGGTCGGTCACTCCGCCCGCTCGCCGTTCTTCATCGTGTCCCCTCACCGCCCATCGGTGCCTCCTCCGCCGGGCCCTCGATCAGGAACCGGTCGAGACCGGTGGTGCGCAGCACGTTCTCGACCCGGCCGTAGGCGCCGGTGACGGTCAGCGTGGCGTTCTGGGCGCGCGCGTGCTTGTACGCCCGGACGAGGACGTTCAGGCCGGAGGAATCACAGAAGTCGACCGCCGCGAGGTCGACGACCACCGCCCGCTCGCCCGCGTCCACGAGCTCGGTCAGCCGAGTGCGCAGCTCTTCGGAGGAGTGCAGGTCGATGGAGCCGCGCGCGGCGATCGTCGCGCGGCCGTCCTGTCGTGTCGTGTGCAAGGCAAGCCCCACGCCACCCCACCTTACCGATTGTTGGTCTCCATCATGACGCCCGCAGAACGATGAGGGCAATGTCGTCGTTGGACGGCTCGGGCCCGAAGTCGCGCACGGCCCGCTGGATGCGCGCGGCGACGGCGCCCGCGCTCAGCCCGGTGCAGCCCGCGAGCAGCCGTTCGAGGCCGTCCCCGTCGCCGAGCAGCCGGTTCCCCGCGCGCCGCTCGGTGACGCCGTCGGTCACGCAGAGCAGGACCTCGCCGCGGCGCAGGTCGACGGTGTCGGTGTGGAACTCCACACCGTCGAACACGCCGAGCAGCGGCTGGGCCGTGGCGGCCTCGCGCACGCCGCCCTCGGGGTCGAGGACGAGCGGCAGCGGGTGCCCGGCGCTGGTCAGCCGGATCCGCACCCCGCCGGGGTCGCGGGCCGCGATCTCGCCGTGCAGCAGGGTGAGCAGCCGGCCCCGCTCCCCCTCGCCGAGGATCAGCCGGTTGAGCCGCTTCAGCACGGCCGGGACGGACATGTCCTCGGCGGCGAGGATGCGCAGCGCGTGCCGGGCGAGGCCGGTGACGGCGGCCGCCTCGGGGCCGGTGCCGCACACGTCGCCGATGGCGAACCGCCAGCGGGACGCGGCGGCCGGGCCGCCCTGGGCGGGGCCGCTCTCGAAGACGTCGTAGAAGTCGCCGCCGACCTCGCTGCCCTCCCCGGCGGGGTCGTACACCACCGCGACCTCCAGGCCGGGGATCTCCGGGATGCCGGGCGGCAGCAGGCTGCGCTGCAGGGCGCTGCTCATCGCGGTCTGCGCGGAGAACAGCCGCGCGTTGTCGACGGCGAGCGCGGCGCGCCGGCTGAGCTCCTCGGCGAGTTCGATGGCGCTGCGCGGGAAGCGGTCGCCGGGCGGGCGGCCGATGACGATGGTGCCGATGCGCCGGCCGCGGGCGATCAGCGGGAAGGCGTAGACCTGGTCGGCGGCGGTGTCACCGGCGGCGATCCGGACCTGCCTCGGGGCGGTGGCCAGCCCGTGCCACGGGCCGGGGCCCTCCATCGGCGGGGCGGCGCCCGCGTGCTCCAGCAGCTCGCGGAGCCCGTCGGCGCGGTTCTCGTCGGCGTGCCACACGTAGGCGAGCCGGTCGGGCTCGGCCTCGGTGACGGTGTAGACGGCGCACCAGGTGGCCAGGCGCGGGACGACGAGCTGGGCGACCAGGGCCATCGTGCGCTCCTGGTCGAGGGTGCCGGCGAGCAGGTCGCTGGCCTCGGCGACGAAGCTGAGCCAGCCGCGCCAGGACCGTTCCAACTCCCCCACCCTGGCCTTCTCCAGGGAGAGCGACATCTCGTCGGCGAGGCGCCCGAGCCGCACGCCGTCGGCCTCGTCGAAGCGGCCGGGCACGGACGAGACGGCCACGACGACGCCGGTGAGGCGGCCCTGGGACTCCAGCGGCGCGGCGGCCAGGGAGCGCGCTTGCAGGGCGGTGGCGGTCGGGTCGGCGCCGGAGGCCACCCAGGGCGAGCCGGCGCGGGCGGCGGGGCCGAGCCCGGCCACCGACAGCTCGCCGAGCGGCAGTTCGGCGGCGGTGCCGGCGGACGAGCCCATGATCATGCGGCCGTCGCGCTCGGTGAGCAGCACGGCGGCGCCCTCGGCACCGAGGGTCTCGCGGACGGTGGCGACGCCGTCCTCCATGGCCTCGACGGCGGCCGGGGAGCGCAGCAACCGGTCTCCGGCGACGGGGACGTCGCCCACGACGCCGCCCTCGCGGCCCTGCGCGGCGGCGCCGTCGCGGGCCTGGTCGCCGCGGTCGCGCGGGGCGCGCTCGCCGGCGGCGCGCTCGCGGGAGCCGCGCGCGGCGGGACCGGCGGCCTCGGACCCGGCCGGGCCTGCGTCCTGACCGGCGGCGGTCCCCGGTTCGGCGGCCTCGGCCGCACCCGGCCGGGGCAGGCGGAACCAGACGCCCTTGGTGCGGCGGTCGTAGGACACGCCCCAGGACGCGGCGAGCCGCGCGATCGACGGCAGCCCGCGCCCGCTGGAGGCGGTGACGCCCGGCATCTCGATGCCGCGGGTGGGGTGCCGGTCGCGGACCTCGATCTTGATGTCGCCGTCCTCGAGCCGGCAGGAGACCTCGAAGGACGTCCCGGCGTAGGCGATCGCGTTGGTGGCGAGTTCGCTGGTGGCGAGCACGGCGTCGTCGGCCGCCTCGTCCATGCCCCAGTCGGCCAGCACCTTCCGGACGAACCGGCGCGCGTCCGCCACCGCCGCGGCGGTGGACGGGAAGGTGGCCGAGGCCGTCTGCCGATCCAACCGTCATCCCTTGTTCGAAGCGTCACTGTCCGGGCCGGGGCCCGCCGTGGCACGACAGACCGTAACACGAAGACTACAAGCGCGGATGCACGGTAATCGACGTCTGCGCACGGCCGGGCCCGCGAACGGGCCCGGCCGCGGCCCGGCGACGTAGAGTACAGGTGCGGCCGGAAGCGGGCCCAGGGAAACCGGAAGAGGGGCCCGGAGAAGGAGTCCGTGGTATCCGGATGTTCGTCGATCGCGGGCCAGGAGGATGAAGAGAATGCCGCGTACCGCGTCACGTGCCCGTCCCAACGGGTACCGCGACACCACCCCGCGCTACAGCGACGCCGATCTCGCGCCGCTGCTGAAGGCGCTCGTCGCCGTGCGGGACGGCAGGGCGAGGGACGAGCTGGACGTGCCGGGCGAGGGCGCCGTGGCCGAGGCCGCGGCGATCCTGGAGGAGATCCGGCAGAACGGGCAGGACCTGGCCGCGGGGCTGAACCGCGTCCGGCAGGAGATCGGCCGCGAGGGGAAGCTGCGCGGGCGGCTGACGCCGGGCACGCTGCGCGGCACCTGGGCGACGGCCGCCGAGGACGCCAACGCGATCATTGACAAGCTCACCGACCTGGCCACCGGGATGCACCAGGTGGTCGAGGCGGTGGCGGCCGGCGACCTGAGCCGGCGGGTGGAGCTGCGGGTGCGCGGCAGGCCCATGCGCGGCGAGCTGCTGCGGATGGCCAAGTCGGTCAACGGCATGGTGGAGCTGCTCGACCAGTTCACCTGGGAGGTCACCCAGTTCGCCCGCGAGGTCGGCACGGAGGGGCGGCTCGGCGGGCAGGCGCCGGCGCGCGGCATGACGGGCCGCTGGCGGGACGTGACGGCGTCGGTGAACGTGATGGCGTCGCGGCTGACGTCGCAGGTCCGCGACATCGCCGAGGTCACCACGGCGGTGGTGAAGGGCGACCTGACCCGCAAGGTGACGGTGGAGGCGAGCGGTGAGCTGCAGGAGCTGAAGCTCACCGTGAACACGATGGTCGACCAGCTGTCGGCGTTCGCCGACGAGGTCACCCGCGTCGCCCGCGAGGTCGGCACCGAGGGGCAGCTCGGCGGGCAGGCCCACGTGCGCGGCGTCAGCGGGGTCTGGAAGGACCTGACCGACAACGTCAACGCGATGGCGAACAACCTGACCAACCAGGTCCGCAACATCGCGCAGGTCACCACCGCCGTCGCCGACGGCGACCTCGGCAAGAAGATCACCGTCGACGCGCAGGGCGAGATACTGCAGCTCAAGAACACGCTGAACACGATGGTCGACACCCTGTCGGCGTTCGCCGACGAGGTCACCCGGGTGGCCCGCGAGGTCGGCACCGAGGGGCGCCTGGGCGGCCAGGCGCGGGTCCCGGGCGTGAGCGGCGTCTGGAAGGACCTGACCAACAACGTCAACGGCATGGCGTCCAACCTGACCTACCAGGTCCGCAACATCGCGCAGGTCACCACCGCCGTCGCCGAGGGCGACCTGGGCAAGAAGATCACGGTGGACGCGCAGGGCGAGATCCTGGAGCTGAAGGACACCGTGAACGGGATGGTCGACACGCTGTCGGCGTTCGCGTCCGAGGTGACGCGCGTCGCCCGCGAGGTCGGCACCGAGGGGCGCCTCGGCGGCCAGGCGGTCGTGCCCGGCGCCGGCGGGGTGTGGCTGGACCTCACCGACAACGTCAACGCGATGGCGAACAACCTGACCAACCAGGTGCGCGGGATCGCGCAGGTGACGACCGCGGTGGCGCAGGGCGACCTGACGCGCAAGATCGAGGTGGACGCGCGGGGCGAGATCCTGCAGCTCAAGGACACCCTGAACACGATGGTCGACACCCTGTCGTCGTTCGCGTCCGAGGTCAGCCGGGTCGCCCGCGAGGTCGGCACCGAGGGGCGCCTCGGCGGCCAGGCGCTGGTGCCCGGCGCCGGCGGCATGTGGAAGGACCTCACCGACAACGTCAACGGCATGGCGTCCAACCTGACCTACCAGGTCCGCAACATCTCGCAGGTGGCGACCGCGGTCGCGACCGGCGACCTGACGCGGCGCATCGACGTCGACGCGCAGGGCGAGATCCTGGAGCTGAAGACGACGCTGAACACGATGGTCGACACGCTGTCGTCGTTCGCGTCCGAGGTCACCCGCGTGGCCCGCGAGGTCGGCAGCGAGGGGCGCCTCGGCGGGCAGGCCGAGGTCGAGGGCGTGTCCGGCACCTGGAAGCGGCTGACCGAGAGCGTCAACGAGCTGGCCGGGAACCTGACCACGCAGGTCCGCGCGATCGGCGAGGTCGCGAGCGCGGTCGCCAGCGGCGACCTGACCCGGACGATCACGGTGGAGGCGCGCGGCGAGGTCGCCGAGCTGTCCGACAACGTCAACCTGATGGTCGCGACGCTCCGCGAGACGACCCGCGCCACCGAGGAGCAGGACTGGCTCAAGACCAACCTGGCGCGGATCGGCGGGCTCATGCAGGGCCACCGGGACCTGCTGCAGGTCGCCGAGCTGATCATGCGGGAGCTGACCCCGACGGCCAGCGCCCAGTACGGCGCGTTCTACCTCGCCGAGAAGGCGGGCGACGAGCCCGAACTGGTGCTGATCGCCGGGTACGGGACGCGGCGCAGCCGCACCGGCGCGGTCCGGTTCGCGCTGGGCGAGGGCCTGGTCGGGCAGGCGGCGCAGGAGCGCCGGCCGCTGCTGATCGCGGACGCGCCGGCCGACTACGTCAAGATCGGGTCGGGCCTCGGCGAGGCGTCCCCGGTCAACATCATCGTGCTGCCGATCGTGTTCGAGGACGAGGTGCTGGGCGCGATCGAGCTGGCCTCCTTCGGCCGGTTCACCGACGTCCACCTGGCGTTCTTCAGCCAGCTGATCGAGACGATCGGGGTGACGCTGAACGCGATCCGCGCGAACGCGCGGACCGAGGCGCTGCTCGGCGAGTCGCAGCGGCTCGCGCAGGAGCTGCAGGAGCGCTCGGACGAGCTGCAGCGCCAGCAGGGCGAGCTGCGGCACTCCAACACCGAGCTGGAGGAGAAGGCGGCGCTGCTGGCTCAGCAGAACCGCGCGATCGAGATCCAGAACTTCCAGATCGAGCAGGCCCGGCGGACACTGGAGGAGCGCGCCGAGCAGCTGGCGATCTCCTCGCGGTACAAGTCGGAGTTCCTGGCGAACATGTCGCACGAGCTGCGCACGCCGCTGAACAGCCTGCTGGTGCTGGCCAAGCTGCTGTCGGAGAACCAGAGCGGGAACCTCACCGCCAAGCAGGTGGAGTTCGCGCGGACGATCCACGAGTCCGGCACCGACCTGCTGGAGCTGATCAACGACATCCTGGACCTGGCGAAGGTCGAGGCGGGGAAGATGGAGGCGCACCCGCAGCGGCTGTCGGTGTCGGGGCTGGTCGACTACGTGGACGCGACGTTCCGCCCGCTGTCGGTCGACAAGGGGCTGCAGTTCGGGGTGGAGGTCGCGCCGGACGTCCCGGGCACGCTGAACACCGACGAGCAGCGGCTGCAGCAGGTGCTGCGGAACCTGCTGTCGAACGCGGTGAAGTTCACCGCCGAGGGCGAGGTGCGGCTGCTGATCGAGCGGGCCGGCGACATCGACTTCACGCTCCCGGCGCTGTGGAACACCCCGGACGTGATCGCGTTCCGGGTGATCGACACCGGGATCGGGGTCAGCGCCGACAAGCTGCAGGAGATCTTCGAGCCGTTCCAGCAGGCGGACGGGACCACGAGCCGCCGCTACGGCGGCACCGGCCTCGGCCTGTCGATCAGCCGGAACATAGCGCGGCTGCTCGGCGGGGAGATCCACGCCGAGAGCCAGCCGGGCCGCGGCAGCGTGTTCACCCTGTACCTGCCCGCCCAGTACAACGAGCGCGAGGACCGGCGGCGCCCGGCCCCGTCCGAGGAGGCGGCCGCCGCGCCGGACGGTGCACTGACCATGGGCGGCGAGCGGGCCGGCGGCCGCGCGCGGCGTGCGCTGCCGGCCGCGGAGAACGGGCTGCCGGTCGAGCAGCGCCCGCCGGCGACCGAGCCCGAGCCGACGCTGAACGGCATGGTCGAGGAGCCCCCGGCCGACTTCCTGGACACCGCGCTGTCGGGCCGCAAGGTCCTGATCGTCGACGACGACGTCCGGAACGTGTTCGCGCTCACCAGCGTCCTGGAGGGCTACGGGATGGAGGTCCTCTACGCCGAGGACGGGCAGGCCGGGATCGATGTCCTGCACCGCAACCCGGACGTGGCCGTCGTGCTGATGGACGTCATGATGCCGGGCCTGGACGGCTACGCGACCACGGCCGCCATCAGGGAGATGCCGCAGTTCGCCGACTTGCCGATCATCGTCATCACGGCCAAGGTGATGAAGGGCGACCGGGAAAAGAGCCTCGACTCCGGCGCGTCGGACTATGTGCCGAAGCCCGTGGACGTGGACCATCTCCTTGACGTCATGAGGAACTGGCTGCAACCCTCCATCGTCCGCTGAGGAGAGGAGACGCCCGGGCAGGTCGCCGTGGGAGGCGTTCTGCCGTCGATGGCGGGGACCGGAATCGGAGAGGCGCGCGTGGACGACAAGGCGAAGATCCTACTCGTGGACGACCGCGAGGAGAACCTGATCGCGCTGGAGGCCATCCTCAGCTCGCTCGATCAGGACCTCGTCCGGGCGCGGTCCGGTGAGGACGCGCTGAAGGCCCTGCTGACCGACGAGTACGCGGTCATCCTGCTGGACGTCGTGATGCCCGGCATGGACGGGTTCGAGACGGCCCGCGACATCAAGCGCCGCAAGAAGACCCGGGACCTGCCGATCATCTTCCTCACGGCGGTGAACAGCGACCCCGACTACGCGTTCCGCGGCTACGCGGCGGGCGCGGTCGACTTCATCTCCAAGCCGTTCGACCCGTGGGTGCTGCGCGCCAAGGTGTCGGTGTTCGTGGAGCTGCACACCAAGAACAAGCAGCTCCGCGACCAGACGGTCCTGCTGCGCGAGCAGGCCGCGCTGCTGCGCGAGCAGGAGAAGCGCCTGGACGAGCAGCCCGGCCCGGACGCGTTCGAGCAGGCCCGGGTCCGGCTGGAGGCGGTGGAGGAGCAGGCCGGGGCGGTCGGCAAGCACGTCCCGCCGGCCCGCCGCGACGAGTTCGAGGAGCTGACCCGCCGCCTCACCGACCTGCGCGAGGCGCTGAACGGCGAGCAATCCCCGTAGCAACGGCCCCGGCCTGCCGCCCTGGCCACGCGACTACCCCGACCATCGCGATCGCGACCGAAGGCAGTTTCGAGCTTGCGAGAAACTGATCGCGCAGTGAGCCGCTACACGAGCTAACCGCCATTCAACACGGCCCGCGCCGCGGCGATGCGGGCGAGGGTGCGGTCGCGGCCGAGGATCTCCAGGGACTCGAACAGCGGCAGGCCGACGGTGCGGCCGGTGACGGCGACGCGGACGGGCGCCTGCGTCTTGCCGAGCTTGAGGCCGTGCTCGGTGCCGATGCGCTCCAGCCGGTCCTTCAGCTCGGCGGCGTTCCAGGGGGCGTCCTGGTAGGCGGCCTCGGCGGCGGCGAGGATCGCGGCGGCCGGCTCCTTCATCGCCTTGTTCCAGGACTGCTCGTCGGACGGCGGCTCGTCCAGGAACGCGAAGTCGATCATCTGGACGATCTCCGACAGCAGCGCGACCCGGGTCTGGGCGAGCGGCGCCAGCTGGGCGAACACCGCGACGTCCACGTCGAACGGGGCCTGCTCGAGGAAGGGCAGGCATTCGGCGATGAACTTCTCGGCGGGCAGCGCCCGGATGTACTCGCCGTTGATGGCGCGGAGCTTCTTGACGTCGAAGAACGCGGGCGAGCTGTTGACGTCCTCGATGCGGAACTCCTCGACGATCACGTCCCAGGGGACGATCTCGCGGTCGCCGGACGGGGCCCAGCCGAGCAGCATCAGGTAGTTGCGCATGGCCTCGGCGAGGTAGCCCTCGGCGCGGTAGTCCTCCAGCGCGACCTTGTCGCGGCGCTTGGACAGCTTCTGCCGCTTCTCGTTGACGATGACGGGGACGTGCGCCCAGACGGGCGGCTCGCCGCCGAGCGCCTCCCACAGCAGCTGCTGCTTGGGCGCGTTGGACAGGTGCTCCTCGCCGCGCACCACGTGGGTGATGCCCTGGCTCATGTCGTCGACCGCGTTGGCCAGCAGGAACGTGACCGAGCCGTCGGCGCGGGCGATGACGAAGTCCTCCAGGACGGCGTTCTCGAAGACGGGCTTGCCGCGCAGCAGGTCGACGACGGTGGTCTGGCCCTCGTCGGGGGTGCGGAAGCGGAGGGCGCGCCCGGGGCCGGGCTCCAGGCCGCGGTCGCGGCAGAACCCGTCGTAGCCCTTGTGCTGGTCGCCGGTGCGGGCGACGATCGCCTCGCGGCCGCAGTCGCAGTAGTAGGCGCGGCCGTCGTCCTTCAGCCGCTGGACGGCGTCGGCGTGCTTGTCGGCGTTGGCGGACTGGAAGTAGGGCCCCTCGTACTGCTCGCCGTCCATGCCGAGCCAGGCGAGGGCGCGGATGATGCCCTCGGTCCATTCCGGGCTGTTGCGGGAGGCGTCGGTGTCCTCGATGCGCAGCACCAGCGTCCCGCCCGACTGGGCGGCCATCACCCAGTTGAACAGCGCCGAGCGGGCGCCGCCGACATGGAACATGCCGGTGGGTGACGGGGCGAAGCGTACGCGGATCGAAGAACTCGAAGACATGCCCCCAAGGGTAGAGCGCGCGGGCCCCCGCTCGCGCCGGGACCCGCGCGCCGCAGCGGGATTCGGGGCCCGCCCCGAAACCGGCCCGGCCCGGTTCAGGGCTTCCAGTGCGGGTCGCGGCCGGCCACGCCGAGGACCCGGTCGAGCAGCGGTGCGTCCTCCGGCACGGGCACTTCGGTGCCGAACACCCCGTACTGGCGGCTCATCTCCGCCATCGGGACGACCTGCTCCCAGGCCGCGCGCACCACCTCGGGCGGCATGCCGGGGTCGCGGCCGGTGGCGGCGGCGAGGTCCCAGCCGTGGACGACGCTCTCGACGAAGAGGATCCCGGCGATGAACCCGGCGGGCATGCCGTCCGGGTTGCCGGTGAGGCTGGTCCTGCCCTCCCAGGCCGCGGGGTCCTGCCAGGCCTCGGCGGTCTTGCGGGCCTGCTCCCCGAACCGCTCGGCCCATCCCGGTTCGGCGGTGAAGTCGTGGTCCTCCCCCGGACCGGTGACCGGCGACCGGTGCGCGGCGGCCTCTCCCCGCCCGGTCCACAGGATCAGGTGGTTGACCAGGCCCCGCACGTCCCATTCGGGGCACGGTGTGGGCGCGTCCATCTTCTCTGCGGGGATCTCCATGACGATCCGCCCGGCGGCCTCCGCGGCGGGGAGCATCAGGTTCCGGATATCCATGATCTTTTCCTCGCTCATCTGTTCGAACTCACCGTCCACGCTAGGACGGTCCCGCGGCGCGGGTCTTGAAGAAACGCGACACGGCTAGCCTGAGCGGATGGACCGATCCCTACCCGGCGGGACGCGGGGCATCCTGCGGGCGCGGGAGGCGCTGGAGCGCTTCCGGGTGGAGCGGATCGCGCCTCCTCCGGCGCTCGCCGCCTTCGTGGAGAACTTCTGGGTGCTGCGCTGGGACCTGCGCGGCCGGGCCCCGCACCGCCAGCAGGTGCTCACGCGGCCGTCCGTCCACATGACCTTCACGAGTTACCTGACCGGCGGGGCGACGCGGGCGCGGATCGTGGGCGTGGTGCGGGACGACTTCGTGGAGGAGATCCACGACGAGGGCCGCGTTGTGGGGGTCGCCTTCCGGCCGGGCGGGTTCCGGCCCTTCATGGACACCGCCGTCTCCACCCTGACCGGGCGGTTCGCGGGCGTCGACGAGGTGTTCGGCGCGGCGGGCCTCGCGCTCGCCGACGAGATCTTCGCGCTGTCCGACGCCGGGGAGGCGGTCGGGCGGCTGGAGGCGTTCCTCACCGGGCTGACGCCCGCACCCGACCCGGCGGCCGAGCAGGCCGCCGCGATCGTCGGGCGGATCGCGGCGCGGCCGGGCCTCGTGCGGGTGGACGAGCTGGCCGCCGACGTCGGGCTCGGCACGCGCGCACTGCAGCGCCTCTTCCACGAGTACGTCGGGATCGGCCCCAAATGGGTGATCCGGCGGTTCCGGATGCAGGAGGCCGCCGAGCGGGCCGCGTCCGGCTCCGGCGAGGACTGGGCCCGGCTGGCCGCCGAACTCGGCTACGCCGACCAGGCGCACTTCACCCGCGACTTCACCGCGGCGGTGGGGACGCCGCCCGCGCGGTACGCACGCGAGGCGGGCCCTGGCAGTATCGACGCATGACCGCCCCCCTCGATCCCCGCGCCCCCCTCGATGACCTGGACGCCTTCCGGACGCTGGCGGCCGGCCGGCTCGGCTCGTTCGCGCACACGACCGTGCCCGACGCGCCCGGCCTGCGCCGGGCCGGGGTCGTGCTGTGCGCGGTGCGGCACGGCGGCGTCCCCGCCGTCATCCTGATCAAGCGCGCCTACCAGGGCCGGAACGCGGGCCAGTGGGGGCTGCCGGGCGGGCGCCTGGAGGACGGCGAGACGCCCGAGGACGCGGCGCTGCGGGAACTGCACGAGGAGATCGGGCTGGCCGCCGGACCGGCCGACGTCCTCGGCCGACTCGACGACTTCCCGGCCAGCTCGGGCTTCGCGATCACGCCGGTCGTGGTGGCACTGGAGGACCCCGGGCCGCTCCTGCCGAACCCGGACGAGGTCCACTCCGTCCACCACACGACCCTGCGGCGGCTGGCGGCCGACGACACGCCGCGGTGGGTCGCGCAGCCGGACGGCGGCAACCTCCTGCAGATGCGGCTCGGCCCGAACTGGCGCGTCCACGCACCGACCGGCGCGATGCTGTGGCAGTTCCGGGAGGTCGTGCTGCTCGGGCGGCAGGTCAGGGTCGCCGACTTCCTCCAGCCCGACTGGACGCGCCACTGACCGCTAGAACGTCCCGCCGTCCACGACGACGCGCTGCCCGGTGACGTAGGAGGCTCCGTCGGAGACGAGGAACCGGACCACGTCGGCGACCTCCTCGGGCGAGCACACATGCCCGTAGGGGGACGCGGCGTCCTGCTGGCGGATGTCCTCGACGCCGGCCGTGGCGCGCACGAGGCGTCGCCCCATGTCGGTGTCGACGAGGCCGGGCGCGACCACGTTGACGTGCATGCCGTTGCCGCGCTCCTCCTTGGCGAGGACCCCCGCCAGCGCCTCCATGGCCGCCTTGCCCATCGCGTAGGGGCCGCCGAACGCCGGCATGAGGTCGGTGATCACGCTGGACACGAACACGATGTCGCTGCGCTCGGCGCGGCGCAGCAGCGGCAGCAGCACCCGGCTGACGTGGTGGGGCCCGAACGCGTGCACGCGCATGACCCGCTCCAGTTCGGCGGGGTCGGTGTCGGCGACGCCGTCGCCGCGGCTGGCGATCCCGGCGCTGTGCACGAGGATGTCCAGCGCGCCCAGTTCCGCCTCCACCTGCGCGGCCAGGCCCTCGCACTCGTCCGCACTGTCGACCGAGACGCGGAACGCGCGGCCCCGCACGCCGGCGGCCTCGATGTCGGCGACGGTCTTGCGGGCGGCGTCCTCGTCGCGCCGGTAGGCGATGCCCACCGACGCCCCGTCGGCGGCCAGGGCGAGCGCGACGGCCCGCCCGATCCCGCGGCTGCCTCCGGTGACCAGGGCGGTACGGCCGGCGAGAGGACTCATGGGGGGAACTCCTTCGTCAGTGGTCGCTTACAACGGTCCCATCCTGCACGTTCGCGGCCCTCCGCCGGAAGCGCCCCCGGCGGCCGCTACCTCCCGGGCCCCGCCTCAATGACGTGGTACGCCGAGGGCGGCAGCGGCCCGGTGAACGAGACGCCGGTGAACCCTGCCGCCTCCAGCAGGTCGCGGAAACCGGCCTCGGTGCGCTCGCATCCGCCCGTCGCGACGAGCATGTTGAGGTCGTTGCGGACGATCCCCGCCGTCTCGGGCGTGACAATCTCCGGCATCACCTGCTCCAGGATCACCAGCCGGGCGTCCGGGCGCATCGCCCGGCGGACGTTCCGCAGGATCGCGGCGGCCTTCTCGTCGCTCCAGTCGTGCAGGACGCTCTTGAGGACGTAGGCGTCCGCGCCCCCGGGCACGGATTCGAAGAAGTCGCCCGGGACGATCTCGACCCGGCCGGCGGCGTCACCGAGCGTCCCGGCCGCGGCGGCGAGGCCGGCGGGCAGGTCGAACAGCAGGCCGCGCACGTTCCGGTGCGCGCGCAGGATCGCGGCCAGCAGCGTGCCGTCGCCGCCGCCGAGGTCGGCGACCGTCCCGTAGCGGGAGAAGTCGTGGGCCTCGATGAACCCGGGCGCCACCGCGCGGGTGTGCTCGGCCATCGCCTCGTTGAACGTCGCCGCCAACTCCGGGTCGGACGCGAAGGACTCGAACGACGTCCTGCCGGTCACGCGTTTCCAGGCGTACTCCCCCGTGCGCACGGTCTCGGCCATGTCGCCCCAGGAACGCCACACGTCCGGGCCGCAGAACAGCCTGATCAGCGCGCGGACCGAGTCGGGCGCGCCGGTGCGGAGCCGCTGCCCCTCGGCGGTCAGCGCGAACAGGTCCCGCTCGCGCTGCTGCACGGCGCCGAGGGCGGCGAGGCCCCGCAGCAGCCGGTGGAGGGACGGCGCGTGGGCGCCGATCTCCTTCGCCAGGTCCCCGCTCGATCTCGGCCCGTCCGCCAGCGCGTCGGCCAGCCCCAGCTCGGCGGCCACGTGGACGATCTGCGCCGGCATGTATCCGAAGGCCAGGTCCATCAGCGGTGATCTCGACATCATCGGCTCCCCTCGTCGTCGCCGCCGACGCTACGGAGCCCCGCCGCACGCCGTCTTGGACGAATGAAACCTCCGCTCAGAGGCGGCGCGCCCCGGTCAGCGGGCGAGGGCGCGGAGCCAGGTCGCGGCGATGTCGAGATGCTCGTCGGTCAGCCCGGTCAGCGGGTCGATCTCCACGAGCAGGTGCTCGGCGACGCCGGGCTCGCCGGCGATGCACTCGGTGGCGTCGGGCTCGTCCTCGAACCAGACGAACGGGCGGCTCTCCGCCCACGCGGCCACGTGGCGGGCCTTCCAGGCCCCGAGCGAGCGGCCCTCCTCGCTGCCGGGGTACTGCGGGATGGGGACGAAGGGCAGTTCCGGCAGCCCGACCCTGGGCGCGATCCAATCGTTGGCGTTGTCGCACCAGTAGCTCGCCCAGGCCAGTTCCGCCCCGGTCGATTCGGCGAGTTCGAGCAGGGCCGGGCCGTGCGCCCGGTTGAGCCACAGCCGGAACATCCTGCCGTCCGGCGAGCACCTATGCCGCTTGAAACCGCTGTGGGGCCTTTCGAAGGGATTGAGAACTCCGTCCACGTCCAGCAGCACCACAGGCGACCCCATACACCGGACGGTACGTCATGGACGCCTCGCCGTAGAAGGCCTTTCGCCGGGTGTCCGAGTCATAGAGGGCGTCCGGGCGGGCATGCACCGGTCATGTGCCGCCTCTTCGGTATGACGACCGGCAGAGCGCGCGTCCGCGCCACCTTCTGGCTGCTGGACGCGCCGCTCAGCCTCAGCCTGCAGAGCCGCCGCATGCCCGACGGGACGGGGCTCGGCTGGTTCTCGCTCGGCGAGGAGCCCGTCCGCGACCGCGCGCCCATCGCCGCGTTCAAGGACGCCGACTTCAACGCCGAGGCGCGCAACGTCGTCTCCCACACCTACGTCTCCCATGTCCGCTACGCGTCGACGGGAGCGGTCGACGTGCACAACTCGCACCCGTTCGTCATGGACGACCGGCTGTTCGCCCACAACGGCGTGGTGCGCGACCTCGACGTCCTCGACTCGTGGCTCACCGACGTCGACCGGGCGCTGATGCAGGGGGAGACCGACTCCGAGATGGTGTTCGCCTACATCACCGCGGAGATCCGGCGGCACGGCGACACCACCGCCGGGCTGATCGCGGCCGTCCGGCGCATCGCCGCCGAACTGCCCGTCTTCGCCCTCAACGTGCTGCTGGCGGAATCGGGCCGGCTGTGGGCGCTGCGCTATCCGGAGACCCACGAGCTGTGGGTGCACTGGCCGCGGCTGGGCGAACCCGGCGACACCCGGCATCTGGACTCCGACCGCGAGCCCGGCCACGTGCGGCTGGCCTCGCACCGGGAGGCGTGCTCCGCGCACGTGGTGGCCAGCGAGCGCATGGACGACGACCCCGGCTGGCGGCTCCTCGCACCGGGCGAGCTGCTCGTGGTGGACGGCGCGAACGCGGCCTCGCAGTTCCCGTTCGACCGGCCGGCGCGGCCGCTGACGCTCGCCGACCTCTCCCCGGCGGAGTCCACGTCCCAGACATGATCGACTCCGGGATCGGGGACGTAGGGTGGACGGCCGAACCCTTGAGGAGCCCGGATGACGCACGAACTCACGCTGATGGCCGTCCACGCCCACCCGGACGACGAGGTCCTCGGAACCGGCGGGCTGCTCGCCCGCAGCGCCGCCGAGGGCGTCCGGACGGTCCTGGTCACCTGCACCAACGGGGAGCAGGGCGACGACTCCGGCGGAGTGAAGCCCGGCGAGCCCGGCCACGACGCCGAGGAGGTCGCGCGGCGCCGCCTCGCCGAGCTGCGCGAGTCGGCGGCCCTGCTCGACATCGGCCATGTGGAGCTGCTCGGCTACCGCGACTCCGGCATGGACGGCTGGGCGACCAACGACGATCCGCGCGCCTTCGCCAACATCCCGCTCGGCGAGTCCGCCGGGCGGCTCGCCGAGCTGATGGAGCGCTACCGCCCGCAGGTCGTCGTCACCTACGACGAGAACGGCGGCTACGGGCACCCCGACCACATCCGGGCGCACCGCATCGCGCTGGCCGCGGCCGAGCAGAGCGGCGTGCCGGACAAGCTGTACTACACCGCCATTCCCCGCTCGGGCATCAAGCAGATGTTCGACGCCGTCCGGGAGTCGGGCGTGGAGATCGACTTCGACCCGCCGGACGACTTCGGCACCCCCGACGAGCTGATCACCAGCGTGGTCGACGTGTCCGCGCACGTGGACGCCAAGCGCAAGGCGCTGGAGGCGCACGCCAGCCAGGGCGAGAACATCTTCCTGCTGCGGATGCCGGAGGAGATGCAGCGGGCGGCGTTCTCGTTCGAGTCGTTCGTCCGCCGCTTCTGCCGCGTCGAGGCCCCCGGCACGGAGGAGGACCTCTTCGCGGGCCTCAGGTAGCGCGCCGCTGCGCCCGGTAGTGGTCGAGGACGTCCTGCCGCAGCAGGTACCCGAACCCCGCCCGTTCCAGGCGCAGCGCCAGCGCGGCCTGGTCGGCGCCGAGCGCGGCCGCCGCGGCGCTCAGCGGGACGGCTGTTCGACGCCGGCGGATCTCCGCCGCCGCGCAGGTCCTCCAGCGAGCGGATCCCCGTGTCGTCGATGCGCATGGACAGGTCGCCGGCGGGCGCGCCGAGCAGGCCGTACATGTAGATCAGCTCGCCGAAGAGGTCCTCGACGAGGGTCGGGTGCAGGGCCCGGTAGTCGTCGGGGTGCGGGACGGCGAACGCGCTCGCCGGCGCGTCCGCGACGTAGACCATGACCCCGCACTGCCGGGGATGGATCTCGAAGATCCGGAGCGCGTCCTCCAGCCCGCGTACCCGAAGCCCGGTACAGGTCTCCTCGCAGCGCGGCGAGAGGCCGCGCGCGACGGCCTTGCGCGACCATTCCTCCCAGGCGATCTCGGGCCAGGTGGAGCGGCAGGAACCGGAGCCGGTCCTTGCCCGCCTTCCGCGCCATGCGGCGCGTCGTCCGTACCGCGATGCGCGGCGGGGCGTCCCCGGCGCCCGGCTCCATGAGCCGCGTCCCGTAGGAGGCTCCCGGAACGTACGACGCGAGCCTTGTCAGCGGCATCGCCCGGATCGGCCTCGACGCCGCCGTCCTGCATGCGCAGCCGTTCCAGCCGCGTCATCCGGTGCTCGATGCGCTCCAGGAACACCTCGCGCGGAATCCCGTGCTCGGCCGCGAAGCCCTCGGCGACCGTGTACGGAAGCTCGTAGATCGCGGTGCCGGCCGGGGAAGGAGAGCGCGAGCAGCGGATCATCACTTCAAAGGTGGGTTCCGGAAGTCGCGCCGAAGTCCCGCGGCCAGCCCCGGAACCGTAACACCGGTCCCGGTTCCGCGGCCTTCCGATATCGGCGGATCACCTGCCGCCGGTCGCGGTGGGGTCGGTGAACCAATGGTTCGCCCGCAGGGTTCTACCGGCGAAAACGACCTCTTCTTCCGCGGCGAAGGTGAAGCCGAGGGAGCGGCATAGGCCGTTGGACGGGCCGTTCGTCGGCGCCGGGAACGCGTGGACGAGGCCCCAGCGGCCATCGTCGCCGGCGGCTTCGAGGAGCGTGCGGACGGCGTGTTTGGCGACGCCCCGGCCCTGCCATTCGGGCAGGACCATCCACCCGATCTCGGAGAAGGTCCCGCCGTCCCCGGCATGGGACCAGAGCGACACCGTGCCGGCCACTGCGGAGTCGCCGGCGGGGACGATCATCTTGATCCAGGACCTGTCGGCCTCGGCCTCGGCGACGTCGCGGGCGACCTTGGCGGCCATGCCCTCCCGCGGCAGCGGCCCGCCGAGTTCGGCCATCATGACCGGATCGCAGCGCATCCGGACATAGGCGTCGAGGTCGCCAGGGCGGACGTCTCGCAGGTGCAGTGCCGGATTCATGGTCCTTAATCATTCCAAATGATCGCCGCGTCTTCCGGCGGGCCGGTCATGGTCCTAGATTCGACGCCATGGCGGGGTGGCGGGTCGAGGGCGTGTTCCTGCCCGACGGACGGGCGGGCGCCGGCGGGATCGACGAGCGGGGGCGGTGGACGACGACGCCGCCGGACGGCGGCGAACCCGTCCCGGGGCGCTTCCTCCTGCCCGGCCTGGTCGACGCGCACTGCCACCTGACCGTGGGCACGGGCTCGGACGGGTGGCCGCGCCCCCTCAGCTTCGGCGAGGCCCGCGCGAACCTGCAGGCCGCGCGGGAGGCGGGGATCACGGTCGTCCGGGATCTCGGCAGCCCCGGCAGCATGACGCTGCGGCTGCTGGAGGACCCGGAGGGCGTGGGCCTGGTGGCCTGCGGGCGCTTCCTCGCGCCGGAGGGCCAGTACTTCCCCGCGCTGCACTCGCCGGTGTCGCCGGACGGGCTGATCGGGGCGGCGCTGGCGGAGATCGGCGCCGGAGCGCGCTGGGTGAAGCTGATCGGCGACTTCCCGCTGATGGAGAGCGGCGCGCTGCGGCCGAGCGACGCGATCCCGACGTACTCGGTGGACGACGTCCGGAGGCTGGTGGGCGCCGTCCATGAGGCCGGGGCGAGGGTGGCGGCGCACACCACCACCGCGTTCGCGGGCGCGCTGGTCGCCGCGGGCGTCGACTCGATCGAGCACGGGGACGGCATGAGCGAGGCGGACGTGGCGGCGCTGGCGGAGACGGGCGGGGCCTGGACGCCGACGCTGTGCGCCGCGCTCGCGCCGCGTCCCGGTGAGGACGCCGAGCGCCGCGCGCGGCGCCTGCGGCAGCGGGAGCGGACGGCCGCCCTGCTGCGCGTCGCCGACCGGCGCGGGGTGCGGATCCTGGCCGGCACGGACGTCGTCGGCAGCGTCCCCGAGGAGGTCGCGCTGCTCGTCGAGCTCGGGCTGCCGCCGGAGAAGGCGCTGGCCGCGGCGAGCACCGCGGCCTGCGAGTTCCTCGGCGTGTCGGGGCTGCGGCCGGGGCTGCCGGCCAACCTCGTGGCCTACCGGGACGACCCGCGCGACGATCCAGAGGTCCTGGCGCGTCCGGCCGCGGTGTTCGTGGCCGGGCGGCGCGTCGCTCAGGGCCGGTAGGTCCCGAAGTACCACTCGTTGCCGTCGGGGTCGCGGGCCGCGTAGTCGCGGGAGCCGTAATCCTGGTCGGTGAGCGGGCGGATGATCTCGGCGCCGGCCGCCTTCGCGCGGTCGTGGTGGGCATCGGGGTCGTCGATGGCGACGTAGACCGCCGCCGCCGGGGTCTTGGCGGCGCCGAGCATGACGATGCCGGTGTCGAAGCCCAGCTCGGCGTGGACGATGTTCCCGGCGTCGTCCTTGTGGGCCGCGATCTCGGTGAAGCCGAACGCCTCCTCCAGCCACGCCATCGTCCGCGCCGGGTCGGCGGCCCTGATCAGCGGGTAGAAGGTGCGGCGGATCTCGCTCGTCATGTCGTCCTCCCTGTGGCGTCGGCGGCGGGGTACCTGCCCAGTCTGCGGCGGACGGACCCCGCGCGTCTTGGACGAATGGCACCTCAGCGCCGCGCGGCGTCCCGTTCGGCGGCGAGGCGGCGGGTCTCGGGCGAGACCGGGGCGCCGAGGATCGCGGCGACGACGTCGATCAGGTAGCTGGTGAACAGGCGGTCGTCGGTGCGGGGGCCCGAGCGGGCGCGGCGGGCGAGCTCGATCGACGCGTACAGGATGGCGGTGAAGCGGCGGTGCAGGCGTGCCGCGTCCTCCTCCAGGAGCGGCTCGACGAGGGCCCGCCACCGGCACAGGCTGTCGTGTCTCATCTGGAGGGACGACCCCCCAGACCCCCCGGCAACCGCCTCAGAGGGATCGTCCAGCACGGCGACCGGGACGATCGGGTCCGGGCGGTTCACCACGTCCGCCCAGATCTGCAGGTAGGCGCGCCCCGACGCGTCGGCGAGGCGTGCGGCGAGCGGGCGGACGAGGGCGGCGGCCAGCGGCCGGACGCCCGGTTCGCCGTCCTCGTAGGCGTCGAGCAGGGCGTGCCGGCGGGCCTCCACGTCGGGGGCGTGCCGGGCGAAGATCGCGCGGAGGATCCCGGCGCGGTCCCCGAAGTGGTACTGGACGGCCGTGGCGTTGCGGGCGCCGGCCTCCTGGAGGATCTCCCGGAGGCTGACGGCGTCCACGCCGCGCGCGGCGTAGAGGGCCTCGGCGGCGTCCAGCAGCCGTCCGCGGGTGTCACTCATCGCCGATCGCGAGCTCCAGGGCCTCGGCGAAGCGCTCGCGGGCCGCCTCCCGCAGGGTGGGCAGGTGCCGGGACGGCCACAGGCCCTCGACCGGCTCGACGTCGCGCAGCAGCTGCCGCGCCACGGTGATCTTGTGGACCTCGGTGGGGCCGTCGGCGATGCCGAGCGCCTCGGCGGCGAGCAGCATGCCCGCGAACGGCATCTCCTTGGAGACGCCGAGGGCGCCGTGCAGGTGCATCGCCCGCTGCACGACGTCGTGGTAGACCTTCGGCATCGCGGCCTTCACGGCGGCGATGTCCTTGCGGACCTTCTTGTAGTCCCCGTGCTTGTCGATCAGCCAGGCGGTGCGCAGGACGAGCAGCCGGAACTGCTCGATCTCGATCCAGCTGTCGGCGATCTTCTCGCGGGTCATCTGCATCTTGGCCAGCGGCCCGAACCGGGTCTCCCGGGACACGGCCCGCTCCAGCATCATGTCGAACGCCCGGCGGACCTGCGCGATCGTCCGCATCGCGTGGTGGATGCGGCCGCCGCCGAGCCGGGTCTGCGCGATGACGAACGCGCCGCCCTCGTCGCCGAGCAGGTTCTCGGCCGGGACGCGGACGTTCTCGTAGCGCAGGTAGCCGTGCGAGCCCTCGCGCTCGCCGCCGACGCCGACGTTGCGGACGGTGGTCAGGCCCGGCGCGTCGGCCGGCACGATGAACATCGACATGCCCTGGTACGCCGACACGTCGGGGTTCGTCACGGCCATCACGATCAGGAACGTCGCGTGGCGGGCGTTCGAGGAGAACCACTTCTCGCCGTTGATGACCCAGCCGTCGCCGTCCCGGACGGCGCGGGTGGTGAACAGCGTGGGGTCGGCTCCCCCGTGCGGCTCGGTCATCGAGTAGGACGAGGAGATCTCGCCGTCCAGCAGCGGCCGCAGGTAGCGCTCCTTCTGCTCGGGCGTGCCGAAGTGCGCGATGATCTCCGCGTTGCCGGAGTCGGGCGCCTGGCAGCCGAACACCGACGGCGCCCAGCGGGAGCGTCCGAGGATCTCGTTCAGCAGCGCCAGCTTCACCTGGCCGTACCCCTGCCCGCCGAGCTCGGGGCCGAGATGGCACGCCCACAGCCCCTTCTCGCGCACCCGGTCCTGCAGCGGGCGGACGAGCCGCTTGTAGCGGGGGTCGTCCTTGTCGTACGGGCTGCCGAGGACGAGGTCGAGCGGCTCGACCTCGTCCCGGACGAAGGCGTCCGCCCAGTCGAGGAGTTCCTGGTAGTCGGGGTCGGTCTCGAAGTCCCAAGCCATGGCGAGCCTCCTGCGTCGTTTCCCGATAATCTGCACACCTCAGTAAGTAATGCAAGTGCATGACTGTTACCCTCCGGGTGACCTTGTCGGAAAGGGACCCGCCGTGCAGCCTGAGCAGATCGACCGCGCCCTCGTGGACTTCGGCGTCCTCGCCGGGTGGATGGACGGCCGGGACCTGCCGGGCGGCCCTTTCGAGGACGTCCGGTCCCTCGCGGGCGGCACGCAGAACACGCTGATCCGGTTCTCCCGGGGCGGCCGCGACTACGTGCTGCGGCGCGGGCCGGCCCATCTGCGCGCGCGGACGAACGACGTCCTGCGCCGCGAGGCCCGGGTGCTGGCGGCGCTCGACGGCACCGGCGTCCCGGCGCCGCGCCTCATCGCGGCCTGCCCGGACGAGTCGGTGCTGGGCGGCGCCGTCTTCTACCTGATGACGCCGGTCGAGGGGTTCAACGCCACGGTCGCGCTGCCCGGGAAGCACGCCGGCGACGCGTCCGTCCGGCGGGAGATGGGCCTGAACGCCGCACGCGCGCTGTCGGCGCTGGGCGCGGTCGACCACGAGGCCGTCGGCTTGGGCGACTTCGGCAGGCCGGAGGGGTTCCTGGCTCGGCAGGTGGGCCGCTGGATGTCCGAACTCGACTCCTACGGCGCGCTCGACGGCTACCCGGGCCCCGACATCCCCGGCCTGGACGACGTCGCCCGCTGGCTGGAGGACAACCGCCCCAAGGTGTGGCGGCCGGGGATCCTGCACGGCGACTACCACCTGGCCAACCTGATGTACTCCTTCGACGGCCCCGAGGTCGCCGCGATCGTCGACTGGGAGATGTGCACGATCGGCGACCCGCTGCTCGACCTCGGCTGGCTGCTGGCCACCTGGCCGGACCGCGACGACCAGAGCGCCGCGCTGGCCGGCCCGCTGGGCGCGGCGGGCGGCCTGCCCACGGCGGACGAACTGGTCGCGACCTACGCCGAGCGCCCCGGCGCCGTCGCCGGACGCGACCTGTCGTCCATCACCTGGTACGCGGTGCTCGCCTGCTTCAAGCTCGGCATCGTCCTGGAGGGCACGCACGCCCGCGCGTTCGCCGGGAAGGCCCCGAAGGAGACCGGCGACCTGCTGCACGCGATCACCCTCGGGCTGTTCCAGCGCGCCCACGGCTTCATCAGGTCGTCGTGATGGAGATCCGCAGGGGCGGGGCGGGCGACGCGCCGCTGATGCTCGCGATGCTGGACGGCGCGGTGGCCTGGCTCGCCGCGAACGGCCGCACCGGGCAGTGGGGCAGCGAGCCCTGGTCGCGCGATCCGGCTCGGGTCGAGCGGATCGCCGGCATCGCCCGCGACGACGAGATCTGGGTCGCCGAGGTGGACGGCCGTCCCGCCGGGGCCATGGCGGTCTCCTCCTGCCCGCCGCGCTACATCGACCCGATCGACGAACCCGAGCTCTACATCACGCTCCTGGTGACCGACCGCGCGTTCGCCGGGCACGGCGTGGGCGGCGCGCTCATCGCCAAGGCGAAGGACGAGGCGCGGGCGAGGGGCGCCGGCCTCCTGCGCGTCGACTGCTACCGCGGCGACGACCGGCGGCTGGTCGAGTACTACCGGCGCAACGGCTTCGACCCCGCCGCGGAGTTCACGGTCGGCGACTGGCCGGGGCAGCTGCTGTCGCAGCGGGTGAAGCCCGCGACGCTTGAAAATCCGGGCGGCCGGACGCAGCCTGGAGAGTGACCGGCGCGAACGGGGCAGTCGGTGACGCCCTTACGCCGCACGGACGGCGACCGAGCCGCTCGCCTCGTTCCGCCGGTCGACGACGCTCACGTCGGATTCCCGCCAGCGGACCCGCCCGGTGCGCGGGCAGGCTCGGGGAATGGCAGAGAACTTCCGCTTCGGCGTGGTCGGCGAGTCGATCCGGTCGGGCGCCGGCCTGGCCGGGACCGCGCGCCGCGCCGAGGAACTCGGATACGACGTCCTGACGCTGCGGGACCACTTCGTCGCCGAGCCGTTCGGCGACCAGCTCGCCCCCCTGGTGGCGCTGGCGTCCGCCGCGTCGGTCACGAGCGCGCTGCGGCTGGGCACGATGGTCCTCGCGAACGACTACCGGCATCCGGTGATGCTCGCCAAGGAGGCCGCCACCCTCGACCACCTGTCGGGCGGGCGGTTCGAGCTGGGCATCGGCGCCGGCTGGCTGCGCGAGGAGTACGAGGCCGCCGGGATGCCCTTCGACCCCGCCGGGACGAGGGTCGGGAGGCTGGAGGAGTCGCTGCGGATCCTGCGCGGCCTCCTGGACGGCGAGGAGACCGCGTTCGACGGGGAGCACTACCGGGTCGGCGGGCTGACGGTGTTCCCGCGTCCCGCACGGCGCCCGCCGCTGGCGGTCGGCGCCGGCAGCAGGCGCATGCTCGGCATCGCGGGGCGGCTCGCGGACACCGTCGGCATCCTCCCCCGCGCCCTCCCCCATGGGGCGATCTCCGACGAGGTCACCGAGCGGCTGCCGGACACCATCGCCCGCAAGGTCGACTGGGTGCGGGAGGCCGCCGGGGAACGCGACGTCGAGCTGAGCATGATGGTGACGCCGACCTTCGGCGCCGATCCGCGGCGCACCGCCGCCCGGGTCGCGGTGACGCGCGGCTGGGGTACGTCGGCGGCCGGCCTCGTTCTGGAGATGCCGTCGCAGTTCGTCGGCCCGCCCGAGCACATCGCCGAGCAGATGCTGGCCCGGCGCGACCGCTACGGCTTCACCTATTACCAGGTCCCGGACGCGTGCATGGAGGAGTTCGCCCCCGTCATCCCCCTGCTGGCCTAGAGGGGTCGGCGAAGCCGGCGTTCATGGCGAGGCTCAACTCCGGTTCGGTGAGGCGCTCCGCGCGTCGGGTCGTCCAGCGCGAGGACGGCCGGGTCCGCGTCGAGCCACGTGGCGAACACAACCTTCTACTGGTTGCCTCTGGAGAGGCCTGCTCGCACGGGCGTGGACGTCGCCGCGCACGCTCAAGGACACCCTCGACGAGGGCGGCGGAACCTCCGCCGAGCACGGCCGCTACGTCGGCATGCACCTCGCCCCGCATGCTCATCGAGGCCCCGCTCCCCTACCTGGAGGACCTGTACGAGGCGGCGCACGAGAACATCCACCCGGCCGTCCTGGACGGGACGGACACGCTGTTCCTGGAGAAGGTGAGCGGGCGGCGCTCGATGCCGATCGTGTCCCGCGTGGGCGGGCGCCTGCCCGCCTACTGCACGGCGACCGGGAAGCTGTTCCTCGCGCTCGGGCCGCCGGCGCGGCTGGAGGACGTGCTCGCGCGCGGGCTCGTCCGCTGCACCCCGCATGCCGGGGGCTGCTGCGGCGGGAGCTGGACCGGCTCGCGCCGGCGGTGCGCACCGCGGCGCTGGCGCCGGCGCGGGAGGCGGCCGGAGAGCTGGAAACGGGGATCCCCCGGTGATCTCGCGATACCGGGGGATCCCCTCTTCCCATGCACCGGCAGCCCTGCGCCGGGTCTGTGCGGGACGTCCGGGTCAGGAACCGAAGGGCTGGGGCTTGCCCTTCTTGCCGGCGCCCTTGCCCCAGGAGAGGACCTCCCACTTGACGTTCTTCAGGTGGCCCTCGCCGGTTCCGGCGTTGTACTTGCTCTTCGGCTTCCCGCCGTCCAGCAGGTAGCGGAAGGTGTAGGTGTCGAGGTCGAGCATGACGCCGCGGTGCGACGGCTCGCCGGGCCCGCGGTCGCCGACGAAGCCGGTGACGGTGCGGCCGTCGTAGGTGACCTTGACCTTGGTGTGCAGGGGCCAGCTCGGGCTGGCGAACAGCCCCTTCTGCATCGGCTTGCCGCCGGCCGGGGCGCCGGTGTCGCCGTTCACGCCGGAGCCGTCGTCCCAGAAGTAGGACGCGGTGGTCTTGCCGCTGAGCAGGACCTTGGAGCCCTTCTTCTCGCGCTGGGTGTCGGGCTTGGCGTCGGACTTGGCGTCGGTCTTGGACTCGGCCTTGGAGCCGGGCTTGGAGCCGGCCGTCGCCTTGTCGACGCTCTTCTGCGGGTGGTCCGCGGGGGTCTGGTGCTCCTGCGAGGCCACGGCCTGCTGCGCCAGGAACTGCTTCTCCGGAGCGGAGTCGTCGCTGGCCGCCGCGACGCCTGCGACCAGCATGCCCGCGAGGGCGGTACCGGTGACGCCGGTCAGGACGACATTGATCGCTCGCTGCTGCATGGATTTCCTTCGTTCGGGGTACAGGGCTGCCGCTCCGCGCCGGGGGCCCGCCGTTCCGTACAGGAGGCGACGTGCTGTTTCCGGGTAGGGGAGAGCGGCTCCGAGACTCGGGACTCGGGAGATGCCGCCGCGGGGAAGGACCCGCTTGGAACGATCCACGGGCATGGCGGACCGCGCCCGCGCTCACTGGCGCACGACCGTCCTCGGACGTGCGTGTGTCACGGACTCAGATGAAGCGGAAGGATGCCGACCGGGGGCTCACGGGCCCGACTCGGTGTGCGGCCGGTGCATGGTACGGCCGCGATTCGGCGAAGGATCCCGCCTGGCGGGCGGGAGGCGACGGCTATGCGATTGGCCAGGTCAAGGGTTCTTTGACCCGAACCTGAGCTTGACTATATACGGCATTACCGTGCTTTCGCCAAACTCGGGTTTTCTTTACCTTTGCCCAGGTAGATCCTTTTCTCGGGTGGTCCCGAGCTGGGCGGTGTGCCGGGGGGACGCTGGACCGTACGGTCGCAGCATCACCACGACAGCGTAAAGAACACCAAGACCCCCACGGGCATTCCAGCCCGCACCCCAGGGAAGGTAAAGCCTCGCTCAGTGCGTGCGGTAGACCGTCGGCACGAGCGGCGTCGGGCCGGTGCCGCCGGTGAAGACCGGGGCGCCCGGCTGCTGCGGCACGAACGGCGCCTCGGCGTAGCCGGGGCCCTGGTACACGGTGTCCTGGTACGCAGGGTCCTGGTACGCGCTGTCCTGATAGGCGGTGTCCGGATACGCGGCCCCCGGGTACGGGGTGCCCGGGTAGGCGGGCCCGCCGTACGGGCCGGCCGCCGCCACGATGGGCCCCTGCGCCGCCGGCACGGCCTGCGCGACGGGCGGTGGGACGTGGGAGCCGTCGGCCCGGCGGGGCTCGGCCCCGGGCACGCCGCCCTGCGCCGCCCGGCGCTCGGCCAGCACGGCCATGAGCGCGTGGGCGGTCTCGGCGTCCATCTTCAGCAGGACGCTGGGCATCCCGGACTGGTCGACGAACGGGGAGACCGAAGGGGCGGCCGGCAGCTGCGGCAGGGCCGCCAGCATCTCCTCGCGGAGATCCTGGGCCAGCCGCAGCGCCTGTCGGTCACTGTCGCTCAAGTGTGCGTTCATCGCGATCTCCGGGGAGTTCACGTGCGGGGGTCCGGGGATCATCCTGCTAGGGATGGCGTGCAGGTGCAAGGGCTGATGCACGTGCATTTCAAGAAATATCACCCCGTAACCCCCGCCCCCTCGATCGGTCCCGGGTCACTCCATCCCGCGCTCGCCCGGCGTCCAGAACGGCTTGACCAGCACGGATCTGCGCGGCCGGCCCCGCTCGCGGACGAGACGGGCACGCACCGCCTGCACAGTGCGTGCCTCTCCGGCCACGTAGGCGATTCCCGGCTCCGCCGGAAGATCGAGACCGCGCACGGCCTCCACGAGCGCGGCCGAGTCCGCGGCGGAGGCGTCCCATCGCGCCGAATGGGACGGAGACCGTCTCCTCGCACGCAAGAGGTGGCAGACGGCCGGGCGAAGGCCGAAGTTCCCCCTCCGGCTCGGGCGCGTGCGCCGACGCCTACCGGGTTCCCGCATGGTTGCGGCGGTGCGTGAAGGGGGCGGCCGGCGGCATCCTGGAGGGATGACGGAGACTCTCAGCGTCCGGGCGCTCAACCGGGCCACGCTGGCACGGCAGATGCTCCTCGCCCGGGAGGCCGCCCCGGTCGCCGACGCGGTGGGCAGGCTCTGCGGGATGCAGGCGCAGGAGCCCAAGCCGCCGTTCCTCGGCCTGTGGACGCGGCTGGACGGATTCTCGGCGTCCGATCTGCATTCCGCGTTGCACGACCGGTCGCTCGTGCGCGCGACGATGATGCGCGCCACCCTGCACCTGACGACGAGCGCCGACTACACCGCTTTCCGTACGGCGATGCAGCCGGTGCTGGACGGCGCCCTGGGCGTCCTCGGCGACCGCGCCAAGTCGCTGGATCTGCAGAAGGTCGTCCCCGCGGCACAGTCGCTTCTGGAAGAGGCGCCCCGGACCTTCAACGAGGTGCGTGCACTGCTGCAGGAGCAGTTCCCGGACGTCAACGACCGTGCCCTGGGCTATGCCGTACGCCTGTGCGTACCGCTCGTCATGGTCCCGACGCAGGACAGGTGGGGTTTCCCTCGCACGTCGCAGTTCACGCCGGCCGAGACTTGGCTCGGGGCCGCCCCGGCGGCCGATGCCGCGACCGATGAGCTGATGCTCCGGTACCTGGCCGCCTATGGGCCCGCGTCCGCGGCCGACGCACGGACGTGGTCCGGGCTGCAGTCGACCGCCGAGGCCCTGGAGCGCCTGCGTCCGGTCCTGCGTGTCTTCACCGATGACAAGGGCCGGGAGCTCTTCGACCTGCCGGACGCGCCCCGCCCCGGCGAGGACGTCCCGGCGCCGCCCCGGTTCCTGCCCGAGTTCGACAGTCTCGTCCTCGCGCACGCCGACCGCAGGCGCGTCATCTCCGACGAGCACCGGCCCATGCTCACGACGAAGAATCTGCGCGTCCGCGCCGTGTTCCTCTGGGACGGCTTCGCCGGCGGCATCTGGGAGACGGAGTACAAGCGGAAGGTCGCGACGCTGCGGATGCGCCCCTTCGAGCCCCTCCCCCAGGCGGCCGTCGACGCATTGACCGTTGAAGGCGAGGCGTTGCTGCGCTTCCTGGAGCCCGACGCCAAGTCGGCTGTCGTCACCGTCGAGACCTGACGTCGAGCCTGATGCGCATCACGCGATGGTTCGGCCCAGACCTTCTCAGTAGGGGGCGCGCGGAGGTCCTTCTTGAGGATCTTGCCGCTGGGGTTGCGGGGCAGGGCGTCCGCGAAGTCGACCGAGCGGGGGCGCTTGAAGCCGGCCAGGCGCTCCCGCGCGTAGTCGAGTACCTCCTCCTCGGTCAGCTCCGCCTCGGGCTTGCGCACCACGACGGCCTTGACCGTCTCGCCCCAGCGCTCGTCCGGGACGCCGATCACCGCCACGTCCGCGATGGCGGGCTGGGCGGCGAGGACCTCCCCGACCTCGATCGGGTACACGTTCTCCGCGCCGGTGACGATCATGTCCTTGATCCGGTCGGTGAGGAACAGGTAGCCCTCGGCGTCGACGTATCCGGCGTCGCCCGTGCGGAGCCAGCCGCCGCCCGCGAGGAGCCGGTCGGTCTCCTTCGGGCGGTTCCAGTAGCCCGGCGTGTTCTGCGGGGACCGCGTCAGCACATCCCCGACCTCGCCGGGCGCGCGCTCGACACCGCCGCCCAGTTCGACGACCTTGATCTCGACCCAGTCGTAGGGGCGTCCGGCCGAGCGCATCAGGTGCGCGCACGGGCCGTCGGGGTCGTGGTATCTCGGCGGGGGTCAGCCGCCAGTTCACCGGGGCGGTCACGGCGCCGATCTTCGCGGCGCCGAACAGCAGGTCGAAGAACTCGGGCGCGTCCTTGCCGATGTGGGCCACCCGCGAGCCGGGGCCGAGTCCCGCGGCCCGCAGGGCCCGCGCCACCCGGCTGGAGCGCTCGTCGAGGTCGGCGTAGCCCACGGTCCGCCCGTCGCCGGTGACGGCCGGCGCCGTCCCCCGGTCGCGGGCGTGGTCACGGACGATGGACACGACGCGGTACTCCACCGCGGCCCCTTCCGAATCCCATTCGGTTCTGTGCCGCCGACCCTATCGATCCGGGACCGGCTCGCGGAAGGACCGGTCCCCACCGCATGCGGCCATGACGCTGCGAGCGTGGACAACTTCGAATAGTGATCAATCCGATACCTCGGATGATTGAAAGATCCACCAAATGGGCGCAAGCTGTGTCCGACGTCTGGAATGCCCCGCCCGTTCCTTCCACCCGACCGCCGACAGGACAGCACCGATGTTCGAGATATGGGAGACGAGCGAGCCGGCGCGGCTCATCAGCGACGCGGGGAGCCTCAAGGTGGCGCTGGAGAAGGTCGACACGATGTGCCGGCTCCGGCACGACCAGGCCGTCGCCCACGTCGGCGAGGCCGGGGACGGCTACCACTTCGAGATCAGGGACCACGACGGCAAGGCCCTCGCGCGGCTCAGCTACGTCCCCGACACCTCCCGCGCGTACCAGAGCGTCGTCGTGGACGAGATGCGAGGCGACGGGCACGGCGTGCCCTGACGACGACCGGCGCGGCCCCGGCCCTGGTGGCCGGGGCTCTTCCATGCGGCGGGTGGCCGTACCGTCTCCCGACCGCGGCCGGCCGGCCGGATTCGGATGGCAGGATGCAATGGTGGCGCCGTGATGTCGGGACAGTGGGAGGTGGCCGGTGCCGAGGTCGTGGCGACGCGGGCCCAGTTCACCGGAGCCGCCGGCGGACCTCCCCGCGGACGCCGCCGCGGTGACCGCCGAGGCGGTGAGGTCGCTCCACCGAGGTGACGGCGCGGCGTTCGGCCGCCACGTGGCCGACCTCGTCGACCGCCCGGGCAGGGCCCAGTGGACGCTCGCCGCCGACCGGTGCCTCGCCGCGCGGCTGCGGCAGGGGGTCGCCACGGCCTGGGATCGCGGCTGGCAGCCCGCCGACGTGGTCCGGTTCGCGGCCCGCCGGCACACCGTCCGGCACGCACGGTTGGCGACGGACGCGATCGCCGGGGAGATGCGCGCCTACTCGTCCACCACCGTGGACGGCGTGTGGCGGGAGCAACTCGCCTCCCTCGACGCCGCCGTCTGGTGGGCGGGCGAGGACTCGTTCCCGGCCGAATGGTGCGAACGCGAGCATGTGGAGCGCGCGGGCTACATCGCGACGGCGATCGAACTGATCCGCCTGCTGGAGGGCCTCCCGAAACTCCCCCGGCTGACCCCGCCTCCCGGCGCGTCCACCAACGCGGGCGCTTCTGGGACGGGAGCGGGCTCGACGCACGGATATCCGCGGGAGGCGGCGCGCGGGTATGCGCGGGAGATCGATCAGCGGATGCCGGGCAAGGTCCGTGCGCTGCTCGCCAAGGCCGAGTCGACCGAGTTCCCCGAGGAGGCGGAAGCGCTCAGCGCCCGCGCCCAGGAGCTGATGGCCCGGCACAGCATCGACCGTGCGCTGCTCGCCGCCGAGACCGGCGACGTCAGCGGGTCCGCCGGACGGCGCATCGCGGTGGACAATCCGTACGACGCCCCGAAGGCGGTTCTGCTGACGGTCGTGGCCGACGCGAACCGCTGCAGAGCGGTCTGGCACCGTGAGCTGGGCTTTTCCACGGTGCTGGGGTTTCCGGACGATCTCGCCGCGGTGGAGATTCTCTACACGTCGCTGCTCGTTCAGGCGACGTCCGCCATGGTGCACGCGGGTCCGCGGCGGGACGCACTGGGGAGGTCACGGACGCGGTCGTTCCGCCACGCCTTCCTCAACGCCTACGCCGCCCGCATCGGCGAGCGCCTGCGCGAGGCCGCGGACAGGGCGGCCGCGGACGCCGGCGGGAAGGATCTTCTTCCCGTGCTGGCGGCGCGCGACCGGGCCGTCGAGCGGGCCGTCGACACGATGTTCCCGAACCTCGCCAAGGGACGGGCGGGCTCGGTGTCCAACTATGAGGGCTGGGTTGCCGGGCGGGCGGCCGCCGACCTCGCCAGCCTGAACGGGCGCTCCGAGGTCACCGGGGCGTCCGACCGTTCGTAGCGCACGGGGTCCCCCCGGGGGGCGAGGGGGACGTCCGGTCATGTGCTCGCTTCTTCCTCGTCCTCGATGGTTACGGGAGCTGGTCAGTCCTTCTTGCGCCGGGTGTTGCCGCCGCGGCCGCGCAACGGCACCCCCGCCTCCTTCAGGACGTTGTAGATGAACCCGTACGACCGCCCGGTCTCGGCGGCCAGGTCGCGGATGCTCTCACCGGCCGCGTAGCGCGGGGCGAGCTCGGCGGCGAGCTGCGTGCGTTCGGCACCGGTGACCCGGGTGCCCCTCGACAGTGTGCGTGCCACGGGGACCTCCTGTTCGAAGGCTGGGCGGCGGGGCCCGTCCCCGCAGCTCACAGCAGTGTTGATCTCCCCAACGTACACATTCCCCCTGATTACGCCGTCGATGCCGCGCGAATCACCGCGAATTCGGCCGAAGCTGGTCTTTTCCATGGTCATCGGCGTGTCGGAACTAGACAGACGGGCCTCGAAGCGCTGTCGTCCGCCCGTTCCACACGACCACCGTCCGCAGCGACCTCCGGACCGGAACCATGCTTTTCCGCCCCGAACGCGCGGGTCCGCGGTCGCCGACGCGCCGCTCGCTGCCCGCTGCCGTCCGGCGTCGCCCGCGCGCCCGGGGCGCCACCGGACGGCCGATCACAGCCTCACCTCACCCGGTGACCACGGCGGGTTCGGCGTCGCCGGAGGCGTTCGAACCGGCGCCGGCCGGGATCTGCACGGCCGGGCCGGTGTCGACGGGGGTGCCTTCACCAGTGGCCGAGCCACGGACCAGGTCGGTGTCAGCGCGGACGGAGCCGGCGGACGCGGCCGAGGCGGGACCGGTCGGGGCCGTGGCCTGGGAGGCGGCTTCGCGGAGGGACAGATCGGAGCGGCGCAGCGGATGCCGCAGGGGCTCGAACGGGAAGAGCGAAGTCTCGGTGAGCCCGTCGACGACCAGCAGTTCGCCGGTCTCGAGGAGCCGCCAGCCGGGGCCGTCGTCCATCGGTTCGCTGGCGAGGACGACGGCGGGCACGGGGCCGGGGGCGCCGGCACGATGTCCGGGCCGGTCTGCACCGCCCCGGCCCGGTGACAGGACCCACAACTCGTTGCTCTCCGGATGGCGCAGCGCCCAGAGGCGTCCGGCCTCGGCGATGAGCAGGTTGAGCGCGAACACGGGGAGTTCGGCGCCGATGCGGCGCACGGCCTCGATGATCCCGGCCGTCGTGTCGCCGCGACGCCTGATCTCCGCCGTCAGGTAGGCGAACACCAGTTCGGAGTCGGTCTCCCCGGAGACGTGGGCACGCTCGACGTCCGTCAGCCACGTCCGGAGCGTGTCGAGGCCCTTCACCACGCCGTTGTGGGCGAACAACCGGTCGTTCATGACGAAGGGGTGGCAGTTGTGCACCGTCAGCCCGCCCACGGACGCGTCGCGCACGTGCGACACGAACGTGTGGGACGGGATGTTGCGGGCGTGCAGGTCGAAGTCGGCGTTCTCGAAGGCGGCCAGGGGCGCCCGGTCGCGGACGGGCTCGCCGCCGAGCGAGAACCAGCCGAGGCCCGCACCGTGCTGCATCCGGTGACTCTGCGCGCGCAGGCTCCGGGGTGCGTCGAGCAGCCAGTGGTCCGCCCGGACGCGCGGACCACCCGTGCTCATCCCGAAAAGTCGGCACATCTCGTCACCTTTCCAATGATCTTAACTGCGAGTGATCATGATTTTACCCAACGTCGCGACGCCCGTCCGGCGAATCGGCCGTGTCCTCAGCAGGCAAGCCCGGACGTCCGCCATGGGGAAGACGGCGCGGCCCGCACGCGGTTCACTGCTGGTCAACGCACCCGACGCGGTAGGAGGACGCCATGCCGGAGGACGCGACGACCGAGTTCTGGAAGAACCTGAAACCGATCCAGAACTCCCAGAAGCCGGACGCCCTGCCGGAGGTGTACCTGCCGAAGGTCGCCACCGACGACGACCGCTATTACGTGCCGTTCACCGAGACCGTCGGCTCGCGCCCACTCTGGATCAACGTCAAGGACAACTCGTGGGCGGACATCCTGCGAGCCACCAGCGCAGGCCTCGTCAACAGGCACTACCACCCGCACGAGGTGTTCGCGTACACCATCTCCGGCAAGTGGGGCTACCTCGAACGTCCGTGGACGGCGACCGCGGGCGACTTCATCTACGAGGCGCCCGGGGAAGGCCACACGCTCGTCGCCTACGAGAGCGGTGAACCCATGAAGACGATGTTCATCGTGAAGGGCCCGCTCATCTGGCTGGACGAGAACGGTGACACGGAAGGGTACTTCGACGTGCACGACTACATCGCGATGTGCCGCGAGCACTACGAGAAGGTCGGCCTGGGGTCCGACTACGTCGACTCACTCTTCCGCTAGGGGACGATGGCTAGACTCGGCCTCCCCGCCTGCGAGACCACGCTGGGAGGTCGAGATGGCCCCTTCCGTGCTGGAGTCGTTCGTATCGACCGAGGACGTGCCGTCCGGTGACCGCATCTCCTACTGGGAGGAGCACAACGCGCGAGCGTTGGTCGGACTCGCCTGTTCCTCCTATGCCGAGGACGGTCTGCTGGCCCGGCAGCGGAACCTCCGTGTCGGCGAGCTCCGCTTGGCCGACATCCAGGGGAACGAGCACGTCATCGAGCGGACACCGGGCATCTGCCGTGACCTCCCCAAGGAGTCGGTGTTCGCCAGCGTGGTCCTCAAGGGGCAGGCGGTCTTCTATCACTCCGGAGGCTGCTTGACGGTCGGCGCGGGGGACATCGTCCTCTACGACACGGCCCGTCCATACCTCTTCGGCTTTTCCACCCCCATGCGGAAACTCCTCCTGGATGTGCCGCGCGAGGTGTTCGCCGAGCGCTTCCGTTCGCCCGCACTGCCGGGGCCCATCACCCTCAGCGCGTCCCGGGTCACTGCGGCCTCGCGCACGCTACGGTCGCTTCTCCTCGGCCTGGCCTCGTGCGAAGGACCTTCCCATGCCGACGACCTGGCCCTCGAACTCCTCTGCCTGCTCGTCGCGGAAAGAGCCGGCGACCGGCCCGCCTCCCCCACTCGCCTGCTCCACCTGCTCGTGGCGAAGGACTACATCGACCGGCATCTGCACCATCCGGGGCTGAACCCTCGTCAGGTAGCGGCCGCCCTGGGCATCTCCGTCCGGCACCT
This sequence comes from Actinomadura bangladeshensis, assembly GCF_004348335.1. Taxonomy (GTDB): domain Bacteria; phylum Actinomycetota; class Actinomycetes; order Streptosporangiales; family Streptosporangiaceae; genus Spirillospora; species Spirillospora bangladeshensis. The sequence goes on from NZ_SMJW01000043.1 coordinate 39,720, forward strand.
CAGCCGCATCTTCGAGCCGGAGGGTCTCACGCCCGGCCGCTACGTCATGGACCGCCGCCTGATGAAGGCGAGGGCGGACCTCGCCGACCCGGCGATGGCCCGGGCTACCGTCGCCGACATCGCCCACCGCCATGGATTCGCAAGCCAGGCGCACTTCACGCGTGTCTTCCGCGAGCGCTTCGGCCGCACTCCCGGCGCCGTCCGGGCCCGCTGACGGAGGGTTATCCCCAGAATCGCGTTCTACTGCTCCAGGAGCGGGCGGCCGCACATGCTGACCGTGTCCCGCCCAGGAAGGAGCAGCCCCATGGCCCAGATCACGTTCTCTGTCCCGGCGACCACGACCTCGCGATTCGCCGTCGCCGCCACCAGCGTTCCGCGCGACCTCGCCGGCCTCATCGGCCGAGCCGAGCCCGGCCCGTACCACGCCCACATCGCCGGACGGCTCGGCTCAACGCAACTGCAGGTCACCCGCGAGGACCTCACGACCCTGCGCTGGGACCCGAGCCGCATCCGAGCCGCGAGCCCCGAAGACCGGTCGGCCGCACGGACCTTCAACGACGCCGCGGAGTTCGCCGTCATCACCGCCTGCGCGCCGATCACCGACCAGCCGCGCGCCGTGCAGGTCGCCCGCGCCACCGCCTACGCCATCGCCAAGGCGACCGGCGGCGTCACCGCCGACCTCGTCACCGGCCACGTCCTGCCGCCGCCCGCCACCGAGCGGACCCGCTTCGTCCTCGCCGACCGCTGGCTGGGCGACGTCCTCCCGCCGTTCCGCGCCAACGGCCGCTGCACGGCCCCCGACCCCGACCTGGACCCGGAGGGCGTCAACGGATGCTCCTGCGTCCACCTGCGCACCCGCGGCCTCCGCCGCTTCGGCCTCCCCGAACTCCAGATCACCGACATCGCCTGCCCCCACGACCTGGCAGCCCTGAACGTCCTGCGCACCGCGGCCCGCCGCCTCCTGACCGACCACTGGTCCTGGCTCGCCACCGGCCCCGCCGCCCGCCCCGCAC
>NZ_SMJW01000440.1 GCF_004348335.1 Actinomadura bangladeshensis
CCCCCACCGCCCCGACGTCCGGCACCGGCATCGTCGAAGGTTGGCGCGGCACCATCGCGCACCGCGTCGAACTCGCTCCGGACGGCACGCTGACCCGCCTGAAGATCGCCGACCCGTCCTTCTTCAACTGGCCGGCCCTCCCGGTGGCGCTGACCGGCGCGATCGTCCCCGACTTCCCGCTCGTCAACAAGAGCTTCAACCTCTCCTACGCGGGCAACGACCTCTAACGTGTGCGGTCATGGAGTTCCTCTGCTATCACCGCGACCGGCCCGGCTCCCTGCCGCTCCGTGAACAACTGGGCGAGGAGCACTGGTCCTACATGGACCGCTTCGAGGCACAGCTGATCGCCCGCGGCCCGACGTTCGACGGCGACACCGTCTCCGGCAGCCTGCACATCGCCGACCTGCCCGGCTCCGCCGCCGCCCGCGCGTTCGCCTTCGACGAGCCCAACTACCAGGCCGGCGTGTACCGGGACGTCCTGCTGCGCCGCTGGCGCAACGCGCTGGGCCGCACCATGTGGGACTTCCCCGGCGGCCGGACCGGCGGCGACCGGTGGCTCGTCCTCGGCCTCGGCTCGGGCGAGCCCGCCGACCTCGCCGTCCCGCCCCGCGAGGACGACCTCATCGCGTACGGGCCGCTGCTGTCCGACGACGGCACCGCCTGGCTCGGCACGGCCGCCCTGCTGCGCGCCCCCGACCACCGCTCGGCCCGCACCCTGCTGACCGAGGACCGCTACGCCGCCGTCGAAGTCCACCCCTGGGAGTTCGGCGGCCGCCGCTGAACCCTCAGTGGTGCCAGGGGAGGCGGACGGGTTCGGCGGGGACGGCGCCGGAGAGCAGGTCGGTGACCAGCTCCGCCAGCTTGAGCGGGTAGACCGGCTCTTCGGCGCACGCCACCTCGTCGAGCGTCCACCAGCGGTGGGCGCCGACGTGCTCGCGTTCGATGGGGGTGAAGCCCGAGGTGTCGATGTCGCAGGCGGCCGTGCGGAACAGGAAGAAGTCGTCCCGGAACAGGCCCTTGGCCCAGCCGAGGTCGGCGCGGCCGAAGGTCAGGGCGACCTGCGGGCCGAGGTCGCCGGGGGAGACGACCAGGCCGGTCTCCTCGCGCAGCTCGCGGACCGCCGCCGCGCGCACGGTCTCGCCCTCCTTGACGCCGCCGCCCGGCGTGATCCAGCAGTGGCCCGATCCGGGCTCGGGGCTGAGCGGCCAGCGGAACAGCAGGACGCGCTCGGCGTCGTCGACCAGCAGCACGCGGGCGGTGCGCCTCCGGTAGCCCTCTGCGGGGACCGGCTCGTCCTCGACGGCGGTCATGCTGCCAGTTCGGAGTCCAGTTTCGCGAGCTGCGCGTCGTAGATGCGCCGCAGCCCCTTGGGGGCGAACGTCCGCTCGAAGAAGCCGCCGATGCCGCCCGCCCCGTCCCACGTCGTCCGCACCTGGACGCGGGCGCCTTCGCCGGCGGGGGAGACCGTCCACGTGGTGACCATGGACGAGTTGGCGTCCCGCTCCACCAGCCGGTCGCCGCCCGGCGCGCTCACGGTGAGCAGGCAGTCGCGCACCCGCTTGCTGGTGGCCGCGAGCTTCCAGTGCACCACCGTGCCCTCGCCCTGGCCGCCCTCGCGCACCTCGTACTCGCTGAAATGCTCGGTCAGCATGCGCGACCGCACGCCCGTGTAATCGCCGAGTGCCGCGAGCACCCGTTCCGGACTCGCGCTGAGCGTCTTCTCCGCGGTGACCACGACCTGTCCCATGCCGCCCATCTTCCCACCGCACTGATCAAAAACCGCACGGGGCACGCCCCTACAATCATGCGATCGGCCACTCGCGCGGGTAGTCGGGAAGGACGGTCCGATGCTGCCGCTGGAATTCCTGTTCAGCCGCACGTTCAGCGAGGACCCCCATACCGCGTACGCCGAACTCCGCGAGCGGGGCCCGGTCCACCCGATCGACTTTCCGCGCGGGGTCACGGCCTTCCTGGTGGTGGACCACGAGCACGGCCGCGCGGCGCTGAGCGACCCGCGCCTGTCCAAGGACATCGCGCACAGCTCCGTGCCCATCGACGGCGAGCAGTTCTTCGCCGGGACGATGCTCGCCATGGACCCGCCCGGCCACACCCGGCTGCGCGGGCTGATGGCCAAGGCGTTCACGGCCGGACGGGTCGAGCGGCTGCGTCCCCGCGTCCAGGAGATCACCGACGCGCTGCTGGACGGCATCGCGGCCCGCGGCGAGGCCGACCTGATCGAGGACCTCGCCGTCCCGCTCCCGGTCCAGGTCATCTGCGAGTTGCTCGGCGTCCCGGCGTCCGACCGGGCCCGGTTCCGCGCCTGGACGGCGGTGCTGACCGTCCCCGCGCTGACCTCCGAGGCCCGCACCCGCCGCCGCGACGCCGCCCGCGAGTTCAACGACTACCTGATCAAAGTCATCGCCGAACGGCGAGCCCGTCCCGAGGACGACCTGATCAGCGCCCTGATCGCGGCGCGCGACGGCGACGCCGCCCTGACCGAGCCCGAACTCCTGAACGGCATCGCGCTGCTCCTCATCGCCGGGCACGAGACCACTGTCAACCTCATCGGCAACGGCGTCCTCGCCCTCCTCCAAGCCCCTGACCAGCTCGAATTACTGCGGACGCACCCCAGCCTGCTGCCGTCCGCCGTCGAGGAACTGCTCCGCTACGACGGCCCGGTGGAGCGGGCGAGCCAGCGCATCGCCCTGACGGACATGGAGATCGCCGGAACCCCGATCCCCAAGGGCGCCTGGGTGCACGTAGCACTCGCCGCCGCCGACCGCGACCCCGCCGCGTTCGACGACCCCGACCGCCTCGACCTGACCCGAGCCCCCAAGCGCCACGTGGCCTTCGGCCACGGCATCCACTTCTGCCTAGGCGCCCCACTGGCCCGCCTGGAGGGCCAGATCGCCATCGGCGCCCTGCTGGCACGCTTCCCCGACCTGGCCCTCGCCGTCCCGCCCGCCGACCTGCGGCACCACCGCGCCGGCTCCATAGTCCGCGGCCTGGTCACCCTCCCCATCCGCGCCTGAGCCCGGCGGCCTCACCACCAGCCGAAGGCGAGCCAGGTGAGGAAGGGGGCCACGGGGATCGAGACGAGGCCGTAGGTGAGGAGTTGGCGGAACAGGCGGGGGCGGGCGGCCGGCTCGGCGGCGCCTAGGATCAGGCCGCCGGTGATGCCCAGCGGGTTGATGTCCACCAGGACGGAGGCCAGGGCCAAGGCCAGGACGCCGCCTACCGGGGAGACGCCGTCGGCGACCAGTGGGGGCAGTAGCGGCATCGTCGTTACGAAGACGGCGATGGAGCTGGCGGCGAAGGACGTCACGCCGGCGATGTAGCAGAGCACCAGGAGGCTGAGCAGGGGTGAGCCTTCGATGCTGAGCAGGTCGCTGATCTTCTTGAAGGCGCCCAGGTGCTGCATCAGGCCCACGTAGGTCAGCAGGCCGCCGATCAGCAGGACGACGTTCCACGGGATCCTGGAGATGATGTCGCCGGACGGCAGCCGGAGCACCAGTTGCAGGATCAGCGCGGCGGTGAGGCCGAGGTAGCCCACGTTCATATCGAAGCCCACGGAGAGGACGACGACCGCGAGCAGGGCGACGATCGTGAGGACCCGGGCCCGTAGTTGTTCGTGCGTTCCCGTCGGTGCCGTGGAGACGAGCGTCGCCGTGCCGCCGGTGGGCGTCGGGACGGAGGCCGCTCCCGGCGACTCCGGGGCGGGGCCGTCCGGGGCGGTGGTGATC
>NZ_SMJW01000441.1 GCF_004348335.1 Actinomadura bangladeshensis
GACCAGGCCCCTCTTGGAGTGGGGGCCGAGCGGTACCGCGGACCGGAGCGGCGACCACGGGCATGCCGGCCGGCTCGTGACGGGGGTTCCAGGGGGTCGCCCCCCTGGGAGATCACGCGCGCTGTTTGAAGGCTCGTAGGGACAGGGGGGCGAAGACCAGGGAGATGCCGACGCCCCAGGCGAGGGCTATCCAGGCGTGTTCGAAGACGGGGCCGCCGACGAGGAGGCCGCGCATCGCCTCGACGAGTTGCGTCACGGGGCTGTTGTCCATGACGAAGGCGACCGGGCCCGGGATGCCGTCGGTGTTCGGGATGAACGCGGTGCTGAGGAAGCTCAGCGGGAAGATCACCACGAACCCGAAGATCTGCACCTTCTCCGGTTCGTTGACCTTCATCGCGATGTAGACCGACGTCCAGGAGAACAGGACCGCGAAGGCGAGCAGGAGGACGAACGCGCCGAGCAGCGCGAACACGTTCGTGCCGATGCGGAAGCCGATGGCGAAGCCGACGAGCAGCAGGATCAGCATCGACCACGCCTGCTTGGCGGTGTCGGCGATGATCCGCCCGGCGAGCGGGGCGCTGCGGGCGATCGGCAGGCTGCGGAACCGGTCGAACACGCCCTTGGTGATGTCGGTGTTCAGCCCGAAACCGGTGCTCATCCCGGCGAACAGGGCGTTCTGGGCGATGATGCCGGGGATGACGACCGGTAGGTACGCCTCGACGCTGCCCGCCATCGCCGGGCCGAACACGTACGCGAACAGCAGCACGAACATGATGGGCTGGATGGACAGGTCCAGCAGCTCCATCGGATTGTGCTTGATCTGGACGAGGTTGCGCCAGGCGAGGGTGACCGTGTTGCGCACGGCCGTGCCGGGCGCGACCCGCTTGGACAGGTCCTCCGGCGCGAGTGAGGCGGTGGTCATGTCGACGCCCCTTCCTTGTCGACGGACTGGGCCAGTTCGCCGGCCTCCGCGTCGATGTCGTCGGTGTGGTGGCCGGTGAGGGCGAAGAACACCTCGTCCAGGCTGGACTTGCGGAGCGACAGCTCGCCGACCGCGACGCCGGCGTCGTCGAGGCGGCGCACCACCGCGGGCATGAGCCGCGGGTCGGTGATCGGCGCGCTGATCAGGCCGTCGCGCAGCTCCGGCTCGGCCCCGGCGAGCTCGCCGACGATCTTCGCGGCGGCGGCGGCGTCGCTCTCCTGGAGCGGGCGGACCTCCAGCACCTGGCCGCCGACCTGCGATTTCAGCGTGTCGGACGTGCCGTGCGCGATGACCTCGCCGCGGTCGATGACGATGATGTCGTCGGCGAGCTGGTCGGCCTCCTCCAGGTACTGCGTGGTGAGCAGGACGGTGACCCCGTCGTCGGTGAGGCCGCGCACGATGTCCCACAGGCCGCCGCGGCTGCGCGGGTCGAGACCGGTGGTCGGCTCGTCCAGGAAGAGGATCTGCGGGCGCCCGACCAGGCTCGCCGCCAGGTCGAGGCGGCGGCGCATCCCGCCGGAGTAGGTCTTGGCCGCGCGCTCGGCGGCGTCGGTGAGCTGGAACCGCTCCAGCAGTTCGGCGGCCCGCGCCCTGGCGGCCCGGCGCGGGATGCCGAGCAGCCGCCCGATCAGCACGAGGTTCTCGGTGCCGGTCAGCATCTCGTCGACGCCGGCGTACTGGCCGGTCAGGCCGATGAGCTGCCGCACCTTGTGCGCGTCGCGCAGCACGTCGAACCCGCCGACCCGGGCGGTGCCGGCGGTGGGCTCGATCAGCGTGGCGAGGATCCGGGTCATGGTCGTCTTGCCGGCGCCGTTGGGCCCCAGCACCCCGAGGACCGTCCCGGGTTCGGCGGTGAGCGAGACGCCCGCCAGCGCCCGGGTCTCACCGAACCGCTTCTCCAGGCCCTCGGCCTGGATCGCGTAGGTCATGTGATCTCCTAGGGAGTCGTCTGCCGGACGTCTGTGCCCCTCCGACGGGGGACCAGCCAAAATATGCGGTGTCCGGGGTGGTGTGCATTCGGTTTTCCTGCCGCCCCTTGCCGCGCCCCCCACCTGGGCGCGGGACGCGTCACCAACATCGCACGCGTCACCGACAAAATGCCGCCGGCCGCGCGATCGGGCCGCCGATTCCGGCGGCGCGTGCCGGACGGAGCGGCTGGAGGAGGCCTCCGGCGTTCTAAACTCGCGGTGTGACGACGGTGCGGCGCGGTCACCACGAGGACGGCGGGGGACCGCACCCGCCGCGGCTGCGGCCGCCCGAGAACCGGGTCTCGCCGCGCGCCGTCGCGCACTGGGCGATCGAGTACCTGCTGCTGTGGGGGCTCGCGTTCGGGCTCGCGCTGGGCGTGGCCGCCTGGGTCGGCGACTCCGACTGGGACGCCCTGCCCGGCTGGGCGTCCGGCCGCGTGGGGTGGCTGCCCTACATCATCGGCGCCGCGGGGCTGCTCATGACGACCGTCGCCCCCGTCTGGCGCTACCGCGTCCACCGCTGGGAGGTCAGCGCCGACGTCGTCTACACCCGCACGGGCTGGTTCAGCCGCGAATGGCTCCTCGTGCCCGTGGGGCGCATCCAGACCGTCGACAGCAAGCAGGGATGGATCGAGCGGATGCTGGGCCTCGCCACCATCGAGGTCAACACGGCGTCCCACACCGGCTCGTCGGAGCTGTCCGGGCTTCCGGTGGACGTGGCGACCCGCCTCGCCGAAGATCTGGCGCACCGCGCGCACGACCTCCGCGACGACGCGACGTGAACGTGCGGCTGCATCCGCTCACGTTCGTCGTCGGCGCCGTCCGCGAACTCATCGCGCTGCTCGCGGCGGGGGCCACGGGGCTCCTGGTCGGCGGCATGTCGACGGCGTTCTACTTCACGCTGGTCGGCCTCGCGCTGGGGCTGATCTTCCACGTCGCCGACTGGATGACGTTCACCTACGTCCTGCACGACGACCGCATCGAACTCCGGCGCGCGCTCATCGGGCGCTCGGTCAAGAGCATCCCGCGCGACCGGATCCGCGGCGTCGACGTCAGCGCGTCCCTTCCGCACCGGCTGCTCGGCCTGGCGATCGTCCGCATCGACGCGGGGGCGGACGGCGGCGAGGGCGAACTCAACGCGGTCTCCCGCCACGAGGCCGAACGGCTCCGCCGTGTCCTGCTGGCCAGGGACGGCCATGCCCCGCCCCAGCGCGTCCTGGCCCGCATGAGGCCCCGCTGGTACGTGTACGCCCCGCTCAGCGGCGCCTATCTGCTGACGCCGTTCGCGGTGGCGGGCAGCCTCCTCGGCACCCTCTACAACCTCGGCGACGACCTGGGTCTCATCACCCGGGAGCGGGTGGAGAACTTCGGCCACGACGTGGTCGGCCTGTCCACCGCCGTCGTCCTCGCGCTGGTCATCCTCGTGCTGATCGCCATGCCGGTCATGTCGGTGATCGCCTTCACGCTCTTCAACTGGGACTTCACCGTCCGCGAGCGGGACGGCTCGGTCATCGCCGAGCGCGGCCTGGTCACCCGCCGCAGTGTCTCCCTCGAACGCCGCCGGCTGCGCGGCGTCGAGCTCATCGACAACCCGTTCGAGCGCCTCGCCGGGGTGGCGCGGGTCGGCGCCCTCATCACCGGCCTCGGGGACGCCGCGCACCGCGGCCGGCTGCTGCCCGCCGCGCCCCGCCCGGTCGCCGAGTCGCTCGCCGCCCGCGTCCTCGGGCCCGTCCCCGCGCCGCTGATCGCGCACCCGCCCGCCGCCCGGGGCCGCCGCAT
>NZ_SMJW01000442.1 GCF_004348335.1 Actinomadura bangladeshensis
GCCCCACCCAGCGCAGGGACGGCCCCCTCCGGTGATGGCGGGGTCCAAGCCACCATCACCAGGCCCTTTTCATGACCGGGCGCCCCGCGCGCTGCCGCTCCTGCGTCAACGCCTCACGCAGCGCTGCTGAATCCGACCGGATCACGGTCGGGTCGACGCCGGCGGCCGGGTCGTGCAGGGTGGCGACCCAGTCGCCGGGAGCGCCGTCCCAGCGCCGAGCCCGCCAGATGCGGTGTCCGGTGAACTCTTCCCGGAGCTGGCGGAGTGCCGGGTCCTCAGTCTGCGCACGTGTTTCCATCGCGGGGTTCCTCACTCGGAGTCCTTCATCTCAGGCCGCCCCGCTCTCACGGGCCGGGCAGGTCGATTCAGCCCCGTGAACCCGAGCCGTGATCTGCTGCGTCCGTGCGTGGAGTTCATCGAGTTCCGCAGTGATCTCGGCGAGTTCCGCGAGCAGGAGCTGACGCTCTTCCTCGGTCAGTCCGACCGCCTTCTTCCTGGTCATCGATTGCCGTGCAGGGGAGATGCGGACGACGGCCGCCCGCCGGTCGCCGGTCATCGCGCGTCCCCCGATCCGTTGAACCGGTCGAGGCGAATGCGCAGTTCGCTCGCGCTCTGCCCGTACAAAGCACCCCACCCCGACCGCTTGGCGACCCACCGCCCCGAGCACTCACGCGCGATCAGCCAGCCAGGGAAGTCGGCTTCCATCCCGTCGACCAGCCGCTTGATCAGCGCCGACGTCCCGCTACCGGCGAGGCCGTTCACGAGGTCACCGCCTCAGCGCCGCCCGGACGAGCCTGTTCGGCGATCCGCCGAGCCGCCCCCGGATTGTCGTTGACCGGGTGTTGACGCCCGTCCTGATCCCAGGAGAAGTACCGCCCGGAGTAGCCGACGAAGACCCAGAGGAAGACGCCGCGCACGTCGGTGAAGACGGCCAGGCCGGCGACGTTCTCACGGACCTCGGATCGAACCTCGTATTCGGTCAACTCGGCCCGCAGTCCCGCCAGCAACTCGATCTCAGGAGTGGTGTCGGTGTTCACGCTTCTAAGGTGGCCGGGAGACACGTCACGTCGCATTACCGCCTGTATCGCATCTAGGACGGATCGTTCTCGTCTTGTCTCGTCTGATGCTCGTCTGTGTTACGTTCCTGCAGTCGGAAGGTTGGTGATGGCGAATCCCCCCCGTACCGCTGAAAGTTCTACTTCGAGAGAAGCACTGGCAGACGCACCAGACGTTTTGCGGCGAATACGACAAAGCGGCGAAAGGCGTCGACCCTGGTCTTGTCGGGAGTTGGCCGAGCCGAGCGCAGTTCCACCGATGGCTCAGCGGCGAACTCAAAGGGCTCCCGTACCCGCATCACTGCCGCGTGCTGGAGAAGATGCTCCCCGGCTGGACGGCCGAACAGCTCTTCGAGCCGTGTCCGCCGAAGGAGTCCAACCAGCCGCACAGCGACCCCAACGAGCCCATGGCCCCCGACGTTGCCGAGCTGCTCACCACCCTTGAACACCACATCAACACCCCCGAAACCGGCGAGGTCAGTTGGGGCAGCACCACCCGAACCATCCCCGCGGCCAAGGCCCGACTCGCAGCCACCAGAGCAGCCACCAGCGGCCACGCCCAGGACCTCGGCCGCAGACTCCTCCAACTCCAGCGCGAACGCCGCCTGAACGACGCCGACATCACTGAACTGGCCGGCCTTTCCGGTCACGTCGTCGAGCTGGCGAAGACCATCGACATTGAGATTGCCGCCGACGGCGCCGCGCGCCTGGAATACCGCTTCGACCTGCTGAACCTCGGCGACAAGCCGCAGGCCCGCATGTCGCGCGAAGTGTGGTTCGAGCACACCACCGGCCCCCTGGTCATCAAACCCGTCCCCGACATTGACCGGCGCATCGCCATCCAGCGCATCCACGACACGACCAACCTCGCCAAGTTCGCGTTTCAAATCTCACCGCCACTACGGCCGGGGGAGTGGGCGCGCGTCGGCTACGTCTGCGAGGGCGGCAAGTTCGACCTGAACCACTACTGGCGCGAGGCGATGCCCCGCTACTGCCGCCGTTATGAGATCAACGTCCGGCAACGCCGTGTCGACCTCGCCGGGTGCACCGCGTGCGAGGAACACCCGGACGGCTCGGAGAACTCCGCCACAGATAGCCTCCTTTGGGACATCGACGGCCAGGACGCCGTCATGTCGTTGACCCGTGACCACCTACGCCCGAACCAGTTCGTGACGCTGCGCTGGGAGCCGATCCGTGAACCTGCGTGACGAGATCGAATCGACCCTACGAGCCTGGCACGCTTACGAGACCGGCCGCGGATCAGTCGCCGTCATCGACTTCGATTGCGCCCCCAGCACCACAGCCACCGAACCGGCCACCAGCCGCCTAGCCGTCTACGAACGCCTCACCGACCTCCACACCCGCGCCACCGAGGCCGGAGCCACCCGCCTCACCGCCCGCCTGACGGCCGACCTGGCATATCTAGGCGCCCTCCTAGGCGAACACCGGCCGCTGACCGACTACGTCCAGGCGACCCAGGGATGCCCCGCCGCCGGATGGCAGGACGGCTACATCACCCACCGAGGCGACCAGGCCCGCCAAGCCCTGACCGCCCTGGGCATCCAGTGGGGACCCGACACCGCCCGCGACCTGAACGCCATCGAAGGCCCCATCGAGACCGACGAGGCCCCCGACGCGATCCGCCAGGCCGCCGACGACTACGAGCAGGCCGTCCGGCAGGCCACCGGCAGCAAGGCACCGTTCGACCTCACCATCGAGACCGCCGAGGTTGATGCCTACTGGGCGTACTGGCTCGACGGTGCCGGCGACAAGGTCCGGCTACGCCTCAATCTCCGCCGCGCCAGCTTCACCAAGGTCGCCGCCCGCCAGTTCGCCCTACACGAGGTACTCGGCCACGGCCTCCAGGGCGCGAGCTGGTCGGCACGAGCCGCCGCCGAAGAGGTCCCCTGGGTACGCCTGATGTCAGTGCACGCCCCGCAACAAGTCCTCCTCGAAGGACTCGCCCAGGCCCTACCGCTCTTCATCGCGCCGGACGACGAGCTACTCGTCACCCGCACCCGCTTCGACTACTACAACCAACTAGTGCGCGCCGAGCTGCACCTAGCCCTCAACGACGGCGCGAGCATCGCCGAGTTGGCCGACCATGCCCGCTTCCGCATGCCGTGGATCAAGGAAGCCGCCATAGCCGACCTCCTCACCGACCGCGGATCCAACCCGCAACTTCGCTCCTACCTGTGGGCCTATCCGGCTGGCATCGACTGGTTCACCAACCTCGCCGACGCCGACCAGCCCACCAGGACGACCGTCCTACAGGCCGCCTACCGAGACCCGCTAGCCCCAAGCGACCTAGAGTCGCTCTGGCCAGCAGGCCCCACCATCGGCGGTCAAGGCACCTAAAGCCCCAGGTCAGCCGGGCAACCAGCCGACTGGATGAGACCTCCGATGGTGCTAAGTCGTCAAGCTGCTGCGGTGACGGGCGGGGTGAAGGCTTTGATCGGGTCGTAGAGCTGCCTGGTCTGGAGGCAGTGGTAGAGCTGGCCGAGCATCCGGTTGAACAGGTTGCGCAGTGCGGCGGCGTGCCGGTCTCCGTGGTCGCGTC
>NZ_SMJW01000443.1 GCF_004348335.1 Actinomadura bangladeshensis
GCCAGGTCCAGGGGTGGGCGGGCGCCGGACAGGCCTAGGGCGCGCAGGGCGTCGCGCTGGGTGGTCAGCAGGGTGGACGTCGCGCCGGCGCGTTCGCCCGCGGTGGCGCAGGCGTCCAGTGCGACGTGCGCGGTGACGTCGCATGATCCGTCCGGGACGGCGGGGACGGTGGCGCCGTCGCGGTAACCGGTCATCGTCCCGTACACCGGGCGGGCCTCGCGCGAGTGGGAGTAGTCGACGGCGAGCGCCATGCCGCGGGACAGCCGTCCGACCACGGACGCCCAGGCGTTGCAGCGCGGGTGACCGATCTCGGCGCGGTCCCCGGGTTCACTGAGCGGCCACCAGCGCTCCAGCCAGGCGTGATCCTCGGCGGACGGCGGCGGGCCCGGGCGCTCGGTGCCGGTCGACGGGTCGACGAGCACGGTCCGGATGCCCTCCGGGGTGCTTTCGACGACGTCCAGCGGCACGTTGTCGAGCCACTCGTTCGCCACGGCCAGCCCCGTGATGCGCCGCGGAAGGTCCGGCCGCCAGCTGATCTGGGACGGGACCTCGGCGGGCCGCGGCGCGATCTCCACCGCCGTCGGGACGAGCCGGGACGCCAGGTCGGCGGGCGCGCAGGCCAGGATGTTGCTCAGCAGGCGCCCCGACCCCGCGCCGACGTCGACGACGTCCAGCCGCTCCGGACGGCCGAGCAGGACGTCGACCTCGGCCAGCAGGCGGACGATGGCGGCGGCGAAGCGCGGTGAGGCGTGCACCGACGTGCGGAAGTGCTCGGCCGGACGCTCTCCGCGCCGGTAGAAGCCGTCCTCCCCGTACAGCGCCCGCTCCATCGCCGTGCGCCATGTCAGCCATTCGGTAACCAACGCCGCCACACCTGTGACGTTACCGCGCGCACCGCCGCGCACCGCCCCATCCTTGTGGTGGACGTGTGTCCGACCTGCGGCTGATCCGTGCTTACCGGTGCTTACATACGCTGTCGGCATGGTGGCGAGCGTGTGGGAGTGGCTGCGGCGTAAGACGCCCCTGGTCGACGCGTTCTTCGCGGCACCGATCCTGTTGCTCGCCGTCCCCTCGCTATTGGGCGGGACGTACGGGATGAGCGTCCTGCAGTACGGGTTGCTGACGGTTCTCCTCACGGGTCCGCTCGTCTTGCGCCGGACGTACCCGCGCACGGTGCTCGCCTTCATCGCGCTGGTCTCGTTCGTCCAGTGCGTGGCGGGCCTGCAGTTGGTGCAGGGGAACATCGCCGTCCTTATGGCGATCTACACGGTCACGGCCGGCTACTCGATCCGCTGGGGGATCGCTGCCGCGCTGGTCGGAGTGACCGGCGCGGGGATGGCCGCGTGGAGGTATCCGTCCGGCGCCGACGACCGCAAGTACACGTTCGTGATGCTGGGGCTGCTGGTGGCCGGGGTCTACGTGCTCGGCCTGCACATGCGGACGCGCCGCGCGTACCTGCGCTCGGTCGAGGAGCGGGCGGAGCGGCTGGAGCGCGAACGGGACAACGAGGTCAAGGTGGCCATGGCCGCCGAACGCGCGCGTATCGCCCGGGAGCTGCACGATGTCGTGGCGCACAACGTCAGCGTGATCGTCGTGCAGGCCGACGGGGCGTCCTACGCGATCGACACCGATGTGGGGCGGGCCAGGCAGGCGCTCGAAACGATCTCCTCGACGGGCCGGCTGGCGCTCGCGGAGATGCGGCGGCTCCTCGGCGTCCTGCGCGAGGACGACGACGCCGGGGCGTTCGCGCCGCAGCCGGGCGTCGCCGAGCTGGACGACCTGGTGGAGCAGGTCCGCGCGTCCGGGCTCGCGGTGACGTACGAGGTGGACGGGACGCCCGCGGCCATGTCGGAGGGACGCCAGCTCACCGTCTTCCGGATCGTCCAGGAGGCGCTGACCAATACGCTCAAGCACGGCGGTCCGCGGGTGAGCGTGTCGGTCCGGCTGCGCTACGCGGACGACGCGCTGGAGATCCGGGTGGCGGACGACGGCCGCGGCGCGGCGGCGTTCGACGACCACCGCGGCCACGGCCTCGCGGGGATGCGCGAGCGCGTCGCCGTGTACGGGGGCGACGTCCGGGCGGCGCCGCGCCCGGGCGGGGGGTTCGAGGTGGTCGCGCGGCTCCCGGTGCGCGAAGAGATCGCCGCATGAGGCGCGCGGACGAGGAGTGGACATTGACCGAGATCGACGACGCGGCGGGACCCATCCGGGTGGTGCTCGTGGACGACCAGGAGCTGGTGCGCGCCGGGTTCAAGATGGTGCTGGACGCGCAGCCCGACATCGAGGTCGCGGGCGAGGCGGGCGACGGCGTGCAGGCGCTCGACCTGCTGCGCGGCACGCGGGCCGACGTCGTCCTCATGGACGTGCGGATGCCGCGGATGGACGGGATCGAGGCGACCCGCCGGATCGTGGCGCAGTCCGGCCCGAAGGTCGTCATCCTGACCACCTTCGACCTCGACGAGTACGCGTTCGCGGCGATCAAGGCGGGGGCCGGCGGGTTCATGCTGAAGGACGCCGGCCCGGCGCAGCTCATCGAGGCGATCAAGGCGGTGCACTCGGGGGACGCGGTCGTCGCGCCGAGCACGACCAAGCGCCTGCTGGACCGGTTCGCGGTGCACCTGCCGGACGCGGAGGAGAAGGCGGGCGGGGCGCTGGAGACGCTCACCGAGCGTGAGGGCGAGGTGCTGCGTCTGGTCGCGCGCGGCATGTCGAACGCGGAGATCGCGGGACGGCTGTACGTCTCCGAGGCGACGGTGAAGACGCACATGGGACGGATCCTGATGAAGCTGGGCCTTCGAGACAGGGTTCAGGCGGTCGTTTTCGCCTACGAGACGGGCCTGGTCAAAAGCGGCCAAAGCGGTCACGGTGTGTAACGAGTTGGTTACTCCATGGTGACTATTTGCCCTCACCGTGACGATCGGCATTGCCCTACCTCAAAGTAGCTGGGTAACTACGGTACGCGACGCCGCCTTCGCGGGTGACGTCGGCAATGTCAGAACGGGCCTGCTAAGCCCATGTACGGGAGGACATACGTTGTTCAAGAAGCTTGCCGTCTCCGGCATCCTCGGCCTCGCCGTGGCCGGCTCCGCACTGGCCGCGACGCCCGCCTACGCCTCCGCCTACGGCGGCGGCTGGGACCACGGCCACCACGGCCACCACCACGGCCACCACGGGCACCACCACGGCCACCACCACGGTCACGGCGGCGGGGCCGGCAACGGCAACACCACCGCCGGCAACTTCGGCGTGCTGAACGGCACCCAGGTGATCGCCCCGATCTCCAGCGCGATCAACGTCTGCGGCAACGCCGTCGCCATCCTCGGCATCGCGAACTCGGGCGGCTGCAAGGGCGGCGCGTACGCCCACACCGGCTGATTCCGACGACGGGTCCCCACACCCGTCACCGAAGCGCCGGAGACCCCGCACCGGGTCTCCGGCGCTTCGCCTTGCCGGGCCTCCGCCCGCGCCGACCCGTCCGCCGCGGGGGGCTGGGCGCGACGGGCGCGGGCGGGTCGGTGGATGGG
>NZ_SMJW01000444.1 GCF_004348335.1 Actinomadura bangladeshensis
CCGGATGATCTGCTGCAGCCGGCGCCCCTCGTCCTGGGTCAACCGCCGTGCTCTGACTGGCTCTGCCACCAGCCCGCCCCTCTCTCGATAACGACCTGTCGTCATCGAGGGTGGAGCCGATCAACCTGCCCGTCCCTGACCCTGTCCGGCGTGTCACCCAACCCGGTGGACGTTTGTGGTCACCGCACTAGCCGCGCGCGTGCCGCCGGCGCCCACCGGCGCCGGCGGCACACCCGCTCAGTGCGGGACCACGGAGCGCTTCAGCGGCCCGTCCCGGCCGGTGACCAGGCAGACGACGGTCCGCATCTGCTGCTCCCAGCGGAACCTGTCCGGTCCCGCGAACGCGATGTCGATGTCGGACGGGGGGTCTCCACCCCAGACTTCGCGCGCGAGATCGGTGCAGGCGTCGAGCGCCTTCTGCTCCAGCTTGTCGTCTCCCGGGTACTCGCCACCGTGCAGCGTGGAGAAGCCGAGCATTTCGTACTCATGCTCCTTGGTGCAGGGGATCAGGGGCTGGTCGTCGTATTCGCCCCATTCCTTGATGCAGTCTCCCGGTGAAAGCTGGGAGGTGTACTGCGTCCTCGTCTCGATGGTCTGGTCGAGGGCGGACGGAAGCAGACCGGACCCGGTGTAACGCATCAGGCACCTGACGGTGCGGTCCCCGGTCTTCCACGCGTCCTCGTCCGGCGGTGCGACGTGCAGTTCGAGGTCCTCGCCGTAGCGGCTGCGCTCCAGGAACTCGGTCCGCTCGCGGCATGCCGTCCACGCCCGGTCGCGCGCCTCGCGCACGCCCGGGTAGGGCACATCCGAGAGTTCCGTCGAGGCGCTGAGCTCGCCCCGGTGGGGCGTGGTGCACGGCAGCGGCTTCGCGAACATGCCGTCGGGGGTCTCCACGAGTTCGCTGAAGCAGTCGCCCGGACGCATGGCGGTGACCGCGACCCGGCCGTCCGCCCGGACGCCCGGCCCGGAGGAGCCCGAGGACAGCGGCCCGACCGTCACGACGGCGGCGATCGCGGCGACCCAGACCAGCGAGGCGGCGAGGCCGCCGATGGCGAGGCCCCTGCCCTTCTCGCCCCGGCGGCCGGTCTGCACCAGGGCGGCGACGGCGAAGCCGACCGCGAAAAGGACGAGCCCGAGCACTCCCGTGACGATCGCGACAATCGCGAACCGATTCGTCCGCCGCCGGACGCCCACGGGCGGCCCGCTCATGGACGGCCCGGCCGAGGGCGGAGTGGTCCAGGGCGGCGCCTGCGTGGGCGGGGCGGAGACGTCGGCGGACGGAGGAGCGCTGTCAGGCGGGGTCCAGGCGGGTGCCGGCTCGGCACCGTCCGAGGCGCTGCCATCGCCGGGTGGCGTTGTCATACGTGATCCATTCGTGTCGGGAGGCATGCGTCAGACAGGTCGCGGAAACGGTGGGCCGCCGGCCTCATCGCGGTACCAGCGGCTGTTTCAGCGTCCCGTCCGCGACCTTGAGCGCGCAGAGAACCAGTCGGGATTGGCGGTCCCAGGCGCTCTCGTCCGGTGCCCGGTACGCGAGCACCAGCTTCGCGGGCGGCGGTGGCCGGTCCGCGAAGATCTTTTTCGAGCGCTTCTCGCAACCGCGGCGCGCCTGCCGGTCGACGGACTCGGTGCCCGGGTAGGTCCAGGGCGGTTCGCCGAACGGCAGTTCGAACGTGGCCACCACCTCGGCCCGGTGGGGCTCGGTGCACGGGACGACGGCCGTGTAGCTGTCCTTGTTGTCCCACTTCGGGATGCACTCACCTATCGACAGAGCCGCGTAGCCCTTCAGATTCGGGTCCACGGTCGCCGCGAGAGGCGATGTGAGTGCACCGGTGCCGGTGTAGTGCATGAGGCAGGTCACCTCGCGGTCGCCTTTCCACCAGCGCTTCTGGTCGGGGCCGAGCAGGCGCGGGTCGAGGTTCTCGTGATACCTGCTCTTCTGGAGGTACAGGCCACGCTTCGTGCACAGTTCCTTAGCCTGTAGATAGAGC
Organism: Actinomadura bangladeshensis; assembly: GCF_004348335.1. Lineage (GTDB taxonomy): Bacteria > Actinomycetota > Actinomycetes > Streptosporangiales > Streptosporangiaceae > Spirillospora > Spirillospora bangladeshensis. Next base: position 1,992 of record NZ_SMJW01000444.1, read on the forward strand.
TTCTCGGGGCCCGGGTAGGGCTCGTTGGGCAGCGGGGAGCGGGCGATGACCTCGCTCTCATGAGGTTGCGTGCACGGCACGATCGTCACCAGGTCGGTGTCGTTGATGGCGGCGCCGGTGAAGCAGTCCCCTTCGCGCAGCGCCGAGGCCCGGGTCTGGACGTGTTCCGCCGATGACGATGAGCCGCCCGCCATCGCGACCGCGACGGCGGCCACGGCCACGGCCCAGGCCGCGGATGCGGTGAGGGCGCCGATGGCGAGGCTCCGGCCCTTTTCGCCCCGCCGGCGGGTCTGGACGAGGGCGGCGATGGCGAAGCCGGCCGCGAACGGGACCATGCCGGCGAGCCCGGTGGTGAGCGCGGCGATCGCGAGCCGGTTCGTCCTGACCGGGACGGGGGCGGACGGAGGCGGTGGCGTGTCCATGGGAACGCTGGACGACGGGTCCGGTTCGGGCGGGGACGAGTCTGGCGGCACCCAGGAGGGCGCGTTCGTCATGGCAGGACCGACTTCTTCAGTTTTCCGTTGGCGGCCTGGACCATGCAGACGACGTCGTGGATGCTCTCCATCCAGTCGGCCTCGGACGGCATCACGTACAGGATCTCGAGGTCGCGTTCGAGCGAGGCGTTGCGGAAGACCTTGTCCGCGCGCTTGTCGCAGCCGCGGGCGGCCTTCTTGTCGATCGCCTCGTCGCCCGGATAGCCGCCGTAGTCCAGGGAGTCATTGCCCGTGTCCAGCGTGAAGGTGGCGTACACCTGGTACCGGTGCGGTTTCTTGCAGGAGACGGTGGCGGTGACCGGGTCGGTCTCCTCCCACTCGTCGATGCATTCGCCGGTGCTCAGCTGGTTGTACGTCTTCAGCCTCGTGTCCACGGTGGCGACGAGCGGCGTGGTGAGAGGCGCGGTGCCGCTGTAGCGGACGACGCAGGTCAGTGTCAGCCCGTCGTCGTCGAAGGGTTCGTCGCCGGACCAGTCGTAATAGGGGTCGAGCTCGTTGCGGTACCGGCTGCGCATCAGGTACTCGGTCTTTTTCTGGCACAGGTCCTCGGCCCACCTGGTCATCGAGTCGCGCGACAGCTGGACGTTCGCGGGCGCTTCGGCGCGTGCGACGACCTCGCCCTTGTGCGGCTGCGTGCAGGGCAGTTCCTTCGCCTGGTAGCCGCCGGAGCCGTCGTCGGCGAAGGCGGTGAAGCAGTCGCCGACGTCGAGGCCGGTGATGGGCCTGGCGCCGCCGCGGCGTTCGCCGGCGCGGTCCTGGTCGGGCGGGAGGGCCGAGGTGACGGCGAGTGCGACCGCGCCGGCGAGCACCCAGACGACGGACGCGGCTAAGCCGCCGATGGCGAGGCCGCGGCCCTTCTCGCCCCGGCGGCCCGCCTGGACGAGGGCGGTGACGGCGAAGCCGATCGCCAGCGGGATCAGTCCGACCAGGCCGGTGACCACCGCGAACACCGCGAACTGGTTCGTCGGCCGCCGGGCGGGTTCGTAGGGCGCTCCCATGAGCGGCGTGGGCGCGGGCAGGCCGGGGTACGG
>NZ_SMJW01000445.1 GCF_004348335.1 Actinomadura bangladeshensis
CCTCGGGCGCGGCCGGGCGGGGCTCGTCCCGGGGACGGTCCCGGAGCCGCCGCGCGGCCTGCCGGAGGGCGCGCTCCCCGACGAGCCGGGTCAGCTCCAGGCCCCAGCAGTCCAGCTTGTCGGCGTCGGTGAGGTCGTCGCGGTGGCTGAGTTCGGCGGCGAGGCCGCCGAGCCGCTGCGCCTCGGACAGGTCGAACTCCCGCATCAGGTGGCAGCACAGTTCGGCGAGGGCCGCGTGGTCGCGCTCGAACGACAGCCCCGACAGGTCGTTGTGCGACAGCCTGCTGAGCGCGCGCTTGCGCTCCAGCTCGCCGTCGGCGATCCGGAGGATGCCGTTCAGGAGGGAGACGGGGCCGGTGCCCGCGGCCCGGCTCTGGGCGGGGCCGAACGACATCCGCAGGACGGCCGCGGACCCGATCCCGGCGGCGATCACCCGGACGGCCATGATGCTCGACGGGGGCGTGTCGGCGGGCAGCCCGAACGTCCAGCCGGCGGCGATGACCGCGATCAGCGCGACGACGGACGCGCCGGCGTTGACGAGGACGAACAGCAGCCCGCCCGGCGACAGCAGGGCGGAGAGGGGCTTGTCGCGGTAGCGCGCGACGAGTTCGGCGAGGCCGATCGCGCCGCCGATCAGGGCGGCGAGAAGCATCTCGGTGGTCATGGCCTTCCTCTACGCGCTGCGGGCGGTCAGCCGGCCGAACGGGGACTCCTCGCGCCGGTCGCGCCGGGCGAGCAGGGTGGCGGGACGCTGCCGGGCGGCCAGTTCGGTGCGCTCGACCTCCAGGAACACCAGCAGCCATTCCGCGGGACCGGCGGCGAGTCCGTTGTGGGTGCGCAGCGCCTGCTCGCGGGCGCCGAGAAAGGCCAGCAGCCAGCCGGTGGGGCCGGCCGCCCCGGCGGTTCGAATTCGTGAATACATGCGGACGACCTTGTCGCAGGCGGGCGGGGAAGTCGACGTCCGCCGGGTCAAGTTTTCGCGGCGGAGGAGGGTTGGGACGCCATTGCCGTTACGTCGCGAAAGTCCGTTCGGCGCCGCTGATCTCCACCCCATTGGGAGGTGATCCGGCGCGGTTTGGAGCGGGCAGTGAATTTCTTTGCGAAGAATTCCGCTTCGGCGCCGGGACGTCCGCCCCGGGGAGATCTCTTTTCCGGTCGCGGACGCCCCGAAGGGCCGCCCGTGCCCCGCACTCGACGCCCGGACGACACGCCGCGCGGGCGGTTCGCGCAGGGCGGGGCAACTGTCAGCCGGGTGACAATCCGCGCCCGCCGAAACTTTCCGTGCCCGCCTATCCCCGGACGGCCGCCGCGTCCGACCCTGTGGACCATGAGCCGGAACCGGTCGTCCAGCGGGTCGTCGAGCGGGTCGTCCAGCGCCGCGGACTTCCCGCTCTCTGGGGTGCCGGCGCAGGTCGCGGAGCCGATGCTGCCGCACCTGGAGGCGGCGGCGGTCGAGATGGTGCGGGAGATCCAGGGCCTCGTCCCGGAGTACGCGCGCCCGCCGGAGAGCCGCTACGGCCGGCGGATGCGGTGGGCGGTCGAGGAGACCGTCCGGCAGTTCGTCGACGCGATCGGCCGCCCGGACATGGACTGGGAGAAGGTCACCGCGATCTTCGAGGGCATCGGCGCGTACGAGGCGCGGCAGGGCCGGCGCCTGGACGGGCTGCAGACCGCGATCCGGGTGAGCGGCCAGGTCGCGTGCCGCCGGTTCATCAAGGACGCGCGCAGGCTCGGCTGGTCGCTGGACACCCTCGGCCGGTTCACCGAGTCGCTGTTCGTGTTCCTGGAGCGCATCGCCGGCGCGGCCGGGCAGGGCTACGCGCGGGCGCAGGGCGAGATCGCGGGCGAGCGGGAGCGGTTCCGGCGGCGGCTGCGCGACCTGCTGGTCATGGAGCCGCCGGCGAGCGCGGAGGCGATCGGGGAGCTGGCCGCGTCGGCGGACTGGCCGGTGCCGCGGACGCTGGCCGCCGTCGCCGTCCGCCCCGGCCCCGGCGACGCCGTCCCGGTGCTGCCGCCGATGTTCCTCGCCGACTGGGACGCGCCCGAGCCGTACCTGATCTGCCCGGATCCGGACGGCCCCGGCCGCGACCGGATGCTCACCGCGATCAAGGGCACGAGGTCGGCGGCGATCGGCCCGGCCGTCCCGCCCGCGCGGACGGCGCTCTCGCTGCGCTGGGCCCGGCGCGGCCTCGCGCTGGTCGAGCGCGGTGCGCTGCCGGGCAAGGAGCCGCTGCGCTGCCTGGACCATCTGCCGAGCCTGGTCGCGACGCAGAGCGAGGAGCTGCTGGACGTGGCGCTCGGCAGCCGGCTCGCGCCGCTGATGAAGCTGCCGCCGCACCGGCGGGACGCGCTGTCGCGCACGATGCTGACCTACATGGAGTGCCGCGACAACGCGGTGGCGGCGGCGGAGCGGCTGCTGGTGCACGAGCAGACCGTCCGGTACCGGATCCGGCGGCTGGAGGAGGCGCTCGGCGGCGTGATGCTCGACCCGGACCGGCGGATCGAGCTGCTGCTGCTCCTGCACCATCTCGTCCGGCTCGACACCGGCGACCGGCGGCTGTCCCCGGCCGACTGACCCGGGGCGCGGGGGCGGCGCGAGGGGACGGTGGTGGCGGCTGGGGCGTCAGCCATCACCACCGTCCGGACCGGTGGGAGTCAGCCGGTCGGGCAGGTGCCCTCGTACACGGCGATGTCGTCGTCGGGCTGCGGCTCGGGGCAGAGGAACCGGTCGTAGCGGACGTCATTGTCGACGAACCGCTTCATCCACGCGATCGCGTATTTCGCGATGGTCGTATTGGGCGAGTTGAAGGTCATGTGCCCGGCATTCCGCAGCTCGAGGTACGCCTTTTCGGGGACACCGGTGAGGCCCGTGTAGTACGAGTGCGCCATCGAGTCGGCGGGGGCGATGAAGTCGTTGTCCGCGCCCATGATGAGGGTCGGTGTCTGGACGCTCTTCCAGTCGTAGTTGAGGTCCCAGGGCGCGAGCGGCACGGCGGCCTGCAGCGAGGTCCGCTTCTTCTCGGCCTCCAACGTCCCGCCGCCGCCCATGGAGTGGCCCATGACGGCGAGGCGGGTCGGGTCGATGCGGTTCTTCACGCCGCTCTTGCCGGTCAGGTAGTCGAGCGCGGCGAGGAGCTGGTCGCCGCGGGCGGCCGGCTGGTCGAGGAGGCTGCCGGTCTCCAGCGTCATGACGACGAAGCCCTGGGACGCGAGGCGCGGCCCGTACCAGTCGATCAGGGCCTGCGGGGAGACGAAGCCGGGCGAGACGGCGATGGCGCCGAACGTGCCCTGGCCGAGATCGGTCGGCGCGTAGATCGTGCCCCTGTTGAAGCCGGTGCCGCTGCCCGCCGGAACGTCGATCTTCTCGATGGCGAACGGGCCCTTCTCCGCGGTGATGCTCGCCTCGGTCGGCGCGGGCCCGCGCTCGTAGGGAGTGGCGGCGAGCTGGAGGGCGGGCTGGACGGGGCCGGTGG
>NZ_SMJW01000446.1 GCF_004348335.1 Actinomadura bangladeshensis
CCTCAAAACCACACCCCGCGCCGGCCCGGCAGGGCGCTCCGGGGGGAGCACCCTGGCGGGGCTAGGAGGTGCGGGCGGATGCGGAGGCCGGGGTGCCCTCCTCGTCGAGCTGGCGGACCTGGCGGTAGACCAGGCCGCGCAGGTGGGCGAACTCGGGGAGTTCCTTCGTGGTGAGCTGGTCGCGGGGGCGGGGCAGGTCGACCTCGATGACGCCGCGGACGCGGGTCGGGCGCGGGGTCAGGGCGATGATCCGGTCGGCCAGGTAGACCGCCTCGTCGATGTCGTGCGTCACGAAGACGACGGTGACGCCGTAGTCGTGGCGGAGCTTGAGGGTGAGGTCCTCCAGGTCGGCGCGGGTCTGCGCGTCGAGGGAGGCGAACGGCTCGTCCATGAGCAGGATCTGCGGCTCGTAGGCGAGGGCGCGGGCGATCGCCACGCGCTGCTGCATGCCGCCCGAGAGCTGCCACGGGTAGCGCTTGCCGGCGTCGGCGAGGCCGACGGCGGACAGCGAGTCGGCGATGAGGGTCTGCTTCTTCTTCCGGTCCAGCCGCTTGCGCCGCAGCGGGAAGGCGATGTTCTCCTCCACCGTCATCCACGGGAACAGCGACCGGCTGTAGTCCTGGAAGACGATCGCCATGTCCTCCGGGGTGCGGTCGAGCGGGCGGCCCTCCACGCGGACCTGGCCGCTGGTGGCGGGCATCAGCCCGGACAGGCAGCGCAGCAGCGTCGTCTTGCCGCAGCCGGACGGGCCGACCACGCACAGGAACTCGCTGCGCGCCACGGTGAAGCTGATCTCGTCGATCGCCCGCACCGCCTGGTCGCCGGTTCCGTAGACCTTGCCGAGGCCGTCGACCTCGAGCATCGGCGCTCCGTCGGTCATCAAGATGCTCCCTTTCGTGCTCCGTGGTGCCAGCGCAGCGCGCGACGCTCGATGGTGGCGAAGGCGAGGTTGAACAGGTAGCCGAGGATGCCGAGCAGCACCATCCCCGACCACATCTCGGGGATCGCGAAGGTGCGCTGGGCCTCCAGGATGAAGTAGCCGATGCCGCGGGTGCTCGCGACCATCTCGCTGATCACCATGAGGATCAGCGACAGCGACAGCGCGACGCGCACCCCCGCGAAGATCTGCGGCGCGGCGGCCGGCAGGACGACGTGCAGCAGCTGGTCGCGGCGGCTGACACGGTAGGCGCGGGCGCTGTCGAGCAGTCCGGGCTCCACGCCGCGCACCCCGTCGATCGTGTGCATCAGGACGGGGAACAGGGCGACCATCAGGATGATGAACACCTTCATGCCCGTCCCGACGCCCAGCACGACGATGCCGAACGGGATCAGCGCGGGCGGCGGGATCGCCCGGACGAACTCGATGACCGGTGCGAGCGCCGTGCGGAGCTTGCGGACCAGGCCGATGAGGACGCCGAGCGGCACCCCGATGACGATCGACAGCGCGAAGCCGGAGAACATGTTCGTCAGGCTGGGGACGACGTCCGACCCGACCCGGTCGAACAGCCACGTCTCCCGGAAGACCGAGAGGATCTTGGTCAGCGGCGGGTAGAAGATGTTCGCGCTGCCGGCCGACCACAGCCCCCAGCCGAGCAGGACGAGGACGGGCGCCGCGATCTGGACGGCGAGGAGCACCGTGCGGCGGCTCACTGGACGACCTCCTGGGCTCGCTGGGACGGATGCCACCGCAGCAGCCGCTTCTCGATCGCGACGAACACGAGGTTCAGCAGCACGCCGAGCAGGCCGGTGGCGATGATGAGGGCGTACATGAGCTGGTACTGGCCGCCCGCCTGCGCGACCGTGATCGACTGCCCGAGACCGGGCGCGCCGATCACCAGTTCCGCGGTGACGCAGAGGATGAGCGCGGTGGTGGACGCGACGCGCAGCCCGGTGGCGATGTAGGGGACGGCGCTCGGCAGCACCACCGACAGCAGCCGGTCGTGCGGGCGGGCCCGGAACGAGCGCGCGGTGTCCAGCGCGACGGGTTCGACGTCCCGCATGCCGTAGATGGTGGCGATGAGGACGGGCCACGCGGCGGCGAACGTGGCGAGGAAGATCTTGCTCTGCAGGCCGGTGCCGAGCACGAGGACGACGAGCGGGATCAGCGCGACCGACGGGATCGGCCGCAGGAACTCGATCACCGCGGTCGTGGCCGCGTGCAGGACGGTGCTGGAGCCGATCGCCATCCCGAGCAGCACGGCGATCACCACGGCGAGGCCGAAGCTGATCGCCCAGCCCTGCAGGGTGTGGCCGACCGCCGTCCACAGCTCGCCGCCGCCGGCGAGCTCGGCGAGTTGCCGCAGGTCGCTCGATATGCGCGGGAACGTCTTCTCGGGCAGCAGCCCGGCGATCGTGGCCAGCTCGAGGGCGGCCATCACCGCCGCGAGTCCGGCCGCGCCGAGCAGCACGTCGGTGAACTTCGGCGATAGCGGGAGCCGCCGTCTCGCGCCGGGACTGACTGACGTCGACAAGGTCGAGGTCCGGGTCAACGGGAACTCCTTCCGGGTACGGCCCTGCCGCATCCGTATCGGTGGGTCGGCCGACCCTGGCCACGCGCGGTGCGCGTCGCGGCGAGTCGGGACACCGCGGACCGTTCGCATGGCAGGGTTGCCGCGGCAGGGTCGCGATCAAGCCCTTATAATGACGGTATTAAGCATGATGATTATCTGTCAAGGCGTGGCGGCTCCCGGCTGCGCGCTCGCTGACCGGCCGCTATCCGACCCGACCTACCTGGGGAGCATCCGTTGAGTCGTCCCGAGCAGACCGACCGCACCGAGTGGCGGTTGTCGCGCGCCGAGGCCATCGCCCGCGAGATCGAGCGCAAGATCATCGAATCCGCGCTGCCGGACGGCAGCCGCCTCGGCACGAAGGAGGACGTGCGCCAGGAGTACGGCGTCGCGGTCGGGACCGTCAACGAGGCCGTCCGGCTGCTGGAGACCCGCGGCGTGGTGTCGGCCAAGCCCGGGCCCGGCGGCGGGCTGTTCACCCTCCGGACGCCGGGCCACGTGCGCATCAACCACCTGATCCTCGGCCTGCGCGAGAACGGGATCACCAGCGCGCAGTGCCTGGCGGTGCGCGACGCGCTGGAGGAGCCCATCCTCATGGAGGCCGCCGCGCACCGCACCGACAAGGACCTTGCGGAGCTGCGCGAGCTGCTGGAGCACATGGACGAGCAGCGCACCGACGCCGCCGAGTTCCTGCGCGCCAACTGGGCCGTCCACCGGCGGCTGGCGGAGATCACCCCCAACATGGTGCTGCGCGTCATCTACACGACGATGCTCGACATGATCGAGAACGAGATCGAGCACGTCAGCTCGGACGAGCTGTTCACCGCCGGCAAGACCTTCCGCGCCCACGTGGCGCTGGTGGACGCGGTCGAGTCCCAGGACGCCGCGAAGGTCCGCCGCGCAGTCCGCCGCCACAGCCCCCCCACCTCGGTCATGGCCTAACCC
>NZ_SMJW01000447.1 GCF_004348335.1 Actinomadura bangladeshensis
CCTGCGAACTCCTGGTAGCCGGGCGAGACGGCGGGGCGGGACAGCCGCCCGGCCGGGCCGGTCACGACCGGCTGGGCGCGGTCGCCCTCCAGGGTGCCGAGGTAGCCGGACGGGCCGACGACGTAGGTGCCGTAGTCGCGCCAGGCGAGGTCGACGGCGTCCTGGAGCTCGGAGCTGACCGGCAGGAACGAGCCGACGTCCAGGGACCCGTCCGGGTCGTGGGCGATGCGGCCGAGCTGCACCTGGGGGCGGCCGTCGATGCCGGCGATCACGGCGGCGCGGACGCCGTCGCGGGCGACGCGGAAGGCGAGCACCTCGCGGCCGCCGAGGCCCCAGTGGGCGGCGCGCACGAAGCCCTTGCCGGGGCGGCGCACCCACAGCCACGACTCGTCCTTCTTGGTCTCCACGACCCACAGGGTGCCGTCGCGGCTATAGGACGGAGCCGTGAAGCGGGCGCCCTCGTGCGCGGTGAGCAGGACGCGGGAGTTGGGCGAGCCGCTGACCGGCGCGGCGATCAGCAGCTGGGTCTCATCGCTGCTCAGCCCTGCGAACTCCTGGTAGCCGGGCGAGACGGCGGGGCGGGACAGCCGCCCGGCCGGGCCGGTCACGACCGGCTGGGCGCGGTCGCCCTCCAGGGTGCCGAGGTAGCCGGACGGGCCGACGACGTAGGCGTTCTGGTGGGCGCCCTCCTGCGTCGCCCCGCCGTCCGGGGAGTTCTCCTCCCACGCGTGCACCGGCTGCGTGGCGTCCATGCCGTCGGGGACGACGGTCTCGCCCTCGATCCGCAGCCGCCACTGCTTGATCTCCGAAAGCTGCCGCATGGTCCAGCTGAGCTGGGCCGACATGCGCTCGACGTCGCCGCCGCGGGCCTGCCCGGTGAGGTCGACGGTGGCGACCTCCTTGTCGACCTGGACGCCGCGGCGCAGCCGGGTGCCCTCGGGGAAGGCGCTGTCGACGGCGCCCGACAGCCACGAGGTGGGCCCGGCGAGCAGGGCCTGGACGAGCTGGGTCGGCAGCGACTGCCGGTTCGCGACCGGGAGGAACACCCCGTTGGGGACGAGGGTGTGCCGGTCCGGCGCGAAGAAGAACAGGTTGACGGTGCGCATGGCGCGCTCGACGTCGTCCTTGGTGAGCAGCAGGCCGGACTTCTCGTCGCCGGGCAGGCCGGTGATGCGCCAGACGCCCTGCGGCGTCTTGGCGAGCTGGAAGGCGGCGTCGAAGGGCTTCGGGGCCGCGGTGTACTGGCCGTCGGCGGTGATCGTGCCGAGCTGGTCGCCGGTGATCCGGACGGTCGCCTGGTTCCCCGACTGCTTGATCACGTGCGGGTCGGTGACGCGGCCCGCGAGGACGGTCACGAAGGGCCGCAGCCCCGGGTTCCAGGACGTCTGCCCGCTCAGGTAGGACTTGGCGACCTTGTGGCCGTCGTCGAAGCTGCCGGACGCGGCGAGGAACCCCGAGACGATCTCGGCGGGCCCCCAGTCGGCCCGCGGCTTGACGGGGATGAGCCGGACGTAGGGGTCGTCGACGCGCTCGGCGCGCTCGGCGGGCTTGCCGCTGACGACCTGCCCGCCGCTCGGCACGCTCGCGCAGCCGGCGCCGCCGAGGACGAGGACGGCGAGCGTCAGCAGACCGGTGACCCGGCGGGCGCAGGCGCTCATTCGCCCGCCTCCAGCTCCGCGAACAGCGGCCGCGCGTCGCCGGCGCCGGGCGGGACGAGCGGCAGCGGCGAGCCGCGCAGCTCGGCCCCGGCGACGCGGGGCAGCGACAGGCGGAACTGGGAGCCCGCGCCGGGCTCCCCCCAGGCCTGCAGCCATCCGCCGTGCAGCTGCGCGTCCTCCCGGGAGATCGACAGGCCGAGCCCGGTACCGCCGGTGGTGCGGGCGCGGGCCGGGTCGGCGCGCCAGAAGCGGTCGAAGACCATCTGCCCCTCCCCGGGCTTCAGGCCGACCCCGTGGTCGCGGACGGCGACGGCGACGGCGTCGCGGTCGGCGGCGACGGAGATGACGATGTCCTCGCCCTCGCCGTGCTCGACGGCGTTGACGACGAGGTTGCGCAGGATGCGCTCGACGCGGCGCCGGTCGACCTCGGCCATGCAGGGTTCGCCGGGCAGCTGCAGGACGACCTTGCTGCCCTTGCGCTCGGCGAGGCCCTGTATGTCGCCGACGACGCGCAGCACGAGGTCGCGCATGTCGAGGGACTCGGCGTCCAGCGTCGCGGCGCCCGCGTCGTGCCGGCTGATCTCCAGCAGGTCGGCGAGCAGCGACTCGAACCGCTCCAGCTGGCTCTGCAGCAGCTCGGCGGACCGTCCGACGGCGGGGTCGTCGAAGGTGTCGCGGTACTCGTAGAGCATGTCGGCCGCGATCCTGATGGTGGTCAGCGGCGTGCGCAGCTCGTGCGAGACGTCGGAGACGAACTGGCGCTGCACCTGCGACAGGTCCTCCAGTTCGCCGATCTTCTCCTGGAGGTTGGCGGCCATGTCGTTGAAGGAGCGGGCGAGGCGGGCCAGGTCGTCCTCGCCGCGGACCCTCATGCGCTCTTCCAGGCGTCCCGCGGCGAGTCTCTGCGCGCCCTGCGCGGCGAGCCGCACCGGTATGACGACCTGCCGGGTGACCAGCGAGGCGATCGCGGCCAGGAGCAGCACCAGGACGATGCCCACTCCGGCCAGGGAGCGGCTCACGTTGGTCAGGGTCTGCTGCTCCTGCGTCAGCGGGAACAGGTAGTACAGCTCGAACTGGCCCGTCCGGCCGCCGACGATGAGGCCGCGCTCGTCGGCCCTGCCGCCGAGGTAGGAGAGCTTGCCGTAGGTGTAGGCGCGCGAACCGGCCGGTGCTGTCTTGAGCTCTTCGCGAAGCCGCTTGGGGACGCTCTCCGGCCGCAGCTCGTTGGTCGTGTACCCGTCGAAGTACTGCTCGTTGGTGTCGCGGATGTAGACCTCATAGAGCCCGGACGGCCCGCTACGCGACTTCAACCGGTCGATCGTCGCGTTGAGCCTGCTGCCGTCCCCGGCGGAGTTGCCCAGGTCGCGCTGGACCTGCGCCAGGCCGTCGTCCAGCTGGAGCCGTGCCGCCTTGACCTTGCCGTCCATGAGCGCGGACGACATCTGCTGCATCAGGAACACACCCAGGATCGCCACCACGATCGCCGAGATGAACAGCGTGGACGTGACGACGCGTACCTGGATCGACCGGCGCCAGCGCAGGTAGGCGGCGCCGATGGCGCCGCTCAGCACGCGCCGCAGCGCGATCAGCCCGCGCCGGACGTACCGGCTCGCCCGCCTCATGTCCGCGTTCATGAGGAGTTCGCGCGGCGGCGGGCGGACCCGCACGGGGTCGGGACGGACTGGACGGTCATCGGCGTGTCACCGCAACGGGGAACGGGGCGCTGTGCCGGGGAAAGGGGAGGGA
>NZ_SMJW01000448.1 GCF_004348335.1 Actinomadura bangladeshensis
GTGTGGGGGACTGGTTCACGCGGGAGATCGCGGACACGGGGCGGCTCCGGCTGTTCTGCTTCCTGGTGGCGTTCATCGGGGGGTTCCTGTTCATCCGGTTCAGCGTCCGGATGATCCGGCGGCAGGTGCGGTGGTGGCCGGGGAACGTCACGCCGGGCGGGCAGCACATCCACCACGTGGTGTTCGGCCTGGTGTTCATGTGCGTCGGCGGGGTGAGCGGGCTCGTCGTCCAGGACGACTCGTCCGGGCTGGCGGTGGCGGCGGCGGCCGTGTTCGGGGTCGGGACGGCGCTTGTGCTGGACGAGTTCGCCCTCGTCCTGCACTTGGAGGACGTCTACTGGAGCGAACAGGGCCGCCTGTCGGTGGAGGTCGTGTTCATCACGATCGCGCTGTGCGGCCTCCTCCTGCTCGGCCTGACGCCTCTGGGCATCAGCGACGTGGCGGGGGACGGATTGTGGGCGATCGTCGCCGTCATCGTGCTCGACCTGTGCGTGGCCGTCGTCGCGCTGCTCAAGGGCAAGCTCTGGACGGGGCTCATCGGCCTGTTCGTCGGCCTGGTCGGGCTGGTCGGGGCCGTCCGGCTGGCCCGGCCCGACTCGCCGTGGGCGCGGCGGAGGTACCGGCCCGGGTCGCGGAAGGAGCGGCGGGCGGTGGTGCGCGAGCGACGCTACCGGCGGCCCGTGCAGCGGCTCGGCGACCGGCTGAGCGACGTCATCGCCGGACGGCCGTCCATCAGTGCGGGTACTGGCGGGGCGGACGAGGACGGATCCCGTCCCGGAAAGACGCGACGACCGAGCTGATCTGGCGGATCACCCGCGTGTCCTCCAGGCGGTCGAGGTACAGGGAGCGGCGGGCCAGGCCGTCCAGGTCCACGGCGAAGTACATCGCCATGAGCGGGTTGTTGACGTCCTCCCTCGCCTGGAGGCGAGGGATTTCAGCCCGTCCCCTACGCAGGCAGGAGAGCAGGTTGGGGTTCGCGGTTCACCGGCCCGCCCAGCGGCGTGCCTCCCCGCGCGGCCACCGTGCGCCCCACGGCGGTGTCTTTGATGTTGCGTGCGGCGTTGACGTCGGCGTTGGCCCGCTGCCCGCAGGCCACGCACCGGAACACCGCTTGACTCTCGCGGTTGTCCCGGGCGCGGTGCCCGCACACATTGCAGGTCTGCGACGTGTACGCCGGGTCGACCTGGACCAGGCGTCCGGGTGCCTTGTGCTCCAGGCGGGTCACGAGCCGCCCCCACCCATTGGCCAGGATGCCCCGGTTGAGCCCGGCCTTCTGCCGGACGCCCCTGCCGGGGGCGTCGACGGTGCCTTTGGCGGACCGGGTCATGGCGGCCACATCAAGGTCCTCGACGGCGATGACGTCGAACCGGCGCGCCAAATCGGTCGAGGTCTTCTCCACCCAGTCCCTGCGCCGGTCGGCCTCACGCGCCTTCAGCCGCGCGATGGCGGCCTTGACCCGAGCACGCCGGTTTGACCCCCGGCGCGCGCGGGCGAGGCGGCGCAGCAACCGCTTCAGGCGCTCGGCCTCACCCGGCGTCAAACCCGGCACACTGCTGGTCTGGCCGGTGGACAGCGCAGCCGACACCGCCACACCCCGGTCCACCCCAACCACCTCACCATTGCCCGGTGCGGGAACCGGGTCGGGGATCGCGGCGAAGGCGACATGCCAGCGTCCGGCACGGTCGCGGGTCACCCGGAATGACTTCACCCCGGCCGGGACGGGACGCGACCAGCGGAACCGCACCCACCCCACCTTCGGCACCCGCACCTCACCCGTGCGGCGCGACAACCGCCGCACATCCCACGACCGGCCCCGCACCCCAACAACCCGAAACCCCTCATGCAGCCCGGCCTTGCGCCAGGTGGGACACCGATGCGTACCCGCGAAGAAGTTCACCATCGCCTGCGCGAAATCCCTGAGGGCCTGCTGCTGCACCGTCTGCGAACCCGCCGCCAGCCATCCGAACTCCGCGCGGGCCTCGGTGAGCTGACGGGCCTGCACGACATACCCCGGCGCCGGGCCCCGCCCCGGACGCCACCACGCATGCTGCTCCACCGCCAGATTCCACACGAACCGGGCATGCGAACAATGCTCCAGCAACCCCGCCTCCTGCGCAGGGGTCGGACACAGCCGGTACCTGGACACGCTCCGCAACCTACCGACCACCACCGACAAAACCCGGACCGTCAAAACCCCCGAGGCCACAGTGCTGCCTTGTTCCGCGCTTCCTCCCCGCCCTGAAGGACGGGGTCTCCACGCTGTAGGTATCCGATGAACAGGTCCTCCTCCGGCGCCCCGACGCAGTAGCCGTCGAAGCCGAGCGTGCAGTCACCGCGGTACTTCTTGACCTGCTGGTACTCGCGCCCCGGCCCCCGGCGGGAGTTCGCGCCGACGCCCTTCGAGGTGACCGCGAAGTACCTGGCCCCGTAGAAGGGGACGCCCGAGCAGGCCGCCTGGGCGACGGCGACAGGGGTGTTCGGCGCCACCAGTTCGCCGACCGCGTAGGCGGTGGTGGCCAGGCCGAGAACGGCCGTGATCGTCACGAGGGCCGAATCGGCTGCGGCGGCCTGCGCTCCCCGCCGGTCGCCGGGGCCGGTCGAGCCGTCACTCGCGCCAGTCGATTCCTGCTGTTGCGGTGGGGGCGGCGGCGCAGGCCGGCCCACCCTCAGCAGGAGCGCTCCCGCCAGGACGATGATGCCCGCCACCGTCAGGCTGGCCATCTTCGCCGCCGCGTCCCCGTACAGAATCCCGCGAGAGAAGAGCTGCCAGCGGATGACCACCGCAACGGCTGCCAGCAGCAGCAAAACGACACCCGTGAAGATCTTCATCATTTCCCCGTCCGCGTTGGCGCAGCGAAGACACCCTGGTACCCCCGCCCGGCCGACTACGTGCCCGATGACACAGCTCTCGGTGGCCGGATAAGGACTCTCCTTTGTGCTCGACGCCGTTACTCGAAGTGGCACCGGTGCAGGAGCGGAGCGCCCCGTCGAAGCGTGCCCACGGATGGTCGGCGAGTGGCGACGAATCGAATCGGGTGTTTGGATTAAATCGGATGTTTCCGTATCGCTTGATTGGTTCTTCACCCGGGGATGGATCGTTGCGTGAAACCCCGGCGGGCGGATGAAGGGGTCGAGCGGGCAGGGCACCAGGCGGGGATACGCAGGCGGAGTAGGAGGGCACGAATATCGGCACGTGCAAAGTTCGGGCGTGCACGATTTCATAGGGGCCGGTGTGGTGTGGCGTCAGCCCCGCGCGTCACGGGACACGCCGCCGCGAGCCGTGCACCCGGCCGGTTCGCGTCCCCCAGTGGAAGGGCCGTCGGCGTGGGCGTGGAGAAGGGCGGCGGGACCGACACCCGCCCCGACAACGCGGACGCCCCCACCAGCCGCGACAGCTC
>NZ_SMJW01000449.1 GCF_004348335.1 Actinomadura bangladeshensis
GGGCCGCACGCGGGGCCCGCGCGGCCGCCGGTCAAGCAGCCGGTCGCGACCGGGTACGGCGGCGCCGTCTCCACCGTCGACCCGGACGCCAGCCGCGCGGCCCTGGACGTCCTGAAGCGCGGCGGCAACGCGATGGACGCGGCCGTCGCCGCCGGCGCCGCGCTCGGCGTCACCGAGCCGTACGTGTCCGCGATCGGCGGGGGCGGCTACATCACCTACTACGACGCGCGGACGCGCCGCGTCTACGCCCTCGACGGCCGCGAGTTCGCGCCGAAGCGGATGAGGCAGGACTCCTTCATCGACCCGGCCACCGGCAAGCCGCTGCCGTTCGACCAGGCCGTCACCAGCGGGCTCGGCGTCGGCGTGCCGGGCACGCTCGCCCAGTGGGACCTCGGCCTGCGCCGCTTCGGCACCCGCGACCTCGGCGCCCTGCTGCGTCCGGCGATCAGGCTCGCCGACCGGGGATTCGTCGTCGACCAGGAGTTCCACGACCAGACGGCGGTGAACGAGGCCCGCTTCCGCGACATCGTCCCCACCCGCAGGCTCTTCCTGCCGGACGGGAAGGTGCCCGAGGTCGGCTCGGTGTTCCGCAACCCCGACCTCGCCGACACCTACCGGCAGCTCGCCGAGCGCGGCATCGACTGGTTCTACGAGGGCGGGCTCGGCAGGGAGATCGCCAGGACGGTCGCCAGGCCGCCGGTGGACCCGGACGCGACCCGGAACGTCCGTCCCGGCCTGATGGAGCCTGGCGACCTCGCCGCCTACCGGGCCGTGGTCCGCAAGCCCACGCACGTCCCCTACCGGGGGATGGACGTGTACGGGATGCCGCCGTCGTCGTCCGGCGGCGCCACGATCGGTGAGGCGCTCAGCATCCTGGGCAACTTCCGCCTCGACGCGCGCGACCCGGTGACGGCCCTGCACTACTACCTGGAGGCGTCCAAGCTCGCCTACGCCGACCGCGGCCGGTACCTCGGCGACTCAGACAAGGTGGACGTGCCGCTGGAGGAACTGCTGTCGGCCGGGTTCGCCCGCGAGCGCGCCTGCCTGATCAAGCCGGACCAGGCCGCCCCCGCGCCCGTCGCCCCCGGCTCGCCCGACGGGATCTACGAGCCGTGCATCCCGCCCGGCACGCAGACCCGCGCGCTGGCGTTCGAGGGCCCGCAGACCACCCACCTCGTCGTCGCCGACAAGTGGGGCGACGTCGCGTCCTACACGGTGTCGATCGAGCAGTTCGGCGGCAGCGGCATCACCGTCCCCGGGCGGGGCTTCCTGCTCAACAACGAGCTGACCGACTTCTCCTTCCAGCCGCCCGCGCCCGGCCAGGCGCCCGACCCGAACCTGCCCGGCCCGCACAAGCGCCCGCGCAGCAGCATGTCCCCGACGCTCGTGCTGAAGGACGGGCGCCCGAAGCTCGCGCTCGGCACCCCCGGCGGGTCGACGATCATCACGACCGTGCTGCAGATCCTGATGAACCGCATCGACCTCGGCATGGACCTGCCCGCCGCGCTCGACGCGCCCCGCGCGACGCAGCGCAACACCCCGCTCGTGTACGCCGAGCAGCCGTTCATCGACCGGTACGGCCGCGGCCTCGCCGCGCGCGGGCACCGGCTGGAGGTCTTCCCCGGCCCGCCCGCGGGCGTGATCGGCGCCGCGACCGGGCTGGAGTTCCTGCGGCCGGGGCTCGTCCAGGCGGTCGCGGAGCCGGTCCGGCGGGGCGGCGGCAGCGCGCTGGTCGTCCGCCCGGTCCGGTGACCCGCCCGATGACCGGCCCCGCGCGGGCGTGCGCGCACGGTGAGCGGGAAGGAGTCGGGCCATGGCGCACTCATACGTGCAGGTGACGACCACGACCGACTCCCGGGCGGAGGCCGCCGAACTGGCGCGGTCGGCGGTCGCCGAGCGGCTCGCCGCCTGCGCGCAGCTGGTCGGCCCGATCGCCAGCACCTACTGGTGGGAGGGCGAGATCGAGTCGGCGGAGGAGTGGATGGTGCTCTTCAAGACCTCCGCCGACCGCTTCGACGAGCTCGCCTCGCTGATCACCGAGGTGCACTCCTACGACACCCCGGAGATCATCGCGACGCCCGTGGTGGCGGGCAGCATGGACTACCTCGCCTGGATCACCGAGCAGACCGAGCCCGGCGAGCGCGACGAGGCGGTGGAGGATCCCGCGGAGGACTGACCGCGGCCGCCGCCCCTTGGCCGTGTGACCTGCGTCATGGCAGGGTAAGTTCTTGTTTACCCTGGCCGGACGGGTTTCGCCCGGTCGAGG
Source organism: Actinomadura bangladeshensis (assembly GCF_004348335.1). GTDB lineage: Bacteria > Actinomycetota > Actinomycetes > Streptosporangiales > Streptosporangiaceae > Spirillospora > Spirillospora bangladeshensis. The sequence continues at coordinate 2,267 of NZ_SMJW01000449.1, forward strand.
CGGCGGATGAGAGGCGGTCGATGTGCGCGAGTCGAGCGAGGTGGGAGCGGACCGGGGCCTGTTCGGGCCCGGCTCGGTGACCTGGCGGGTCATGGGCGAGCCCGTGCTGATCGTCGGGGGGATCAGGGCGCTGCTGCTGCAGGCCCTCCATCCCCGCTCCATGTGGGGGACCGCGCAGAACTCCGAGCTGATGGACCCCTCGGCCGCGTGGGCGCGGCTGACCCGGACGGTCGAGTTCGTCCGCGTCCGCACCTACGGGACGGAGGAGGAGGTCGAGCGGGTCGGCCGCCGCGTCCGCCGGCTGCACGCCAAGCTGACCGGCCTCGACATGCGGACCGGCGAGACGTTCCCGATCGACGACCCGGAGAACCTGCTCTGGGTCCACATGGGCGAGGTCGATTCCTACCTCGACGTGGCGCGCCGCGCCGGCGTCCCGCTGACCGACGAGGACGCCGACACGTTCGTGGACGAGCAGCGCCGCGCCGCCGAGGTCGTCGGCCTCGACCCGGCGGACGTGCCCGCGACGGTCGCGGAGATGCGCGAGTACTACGAGGAGATGCGGCGGAGGATCTACGCGTGCCGGGAGGCGCGCGAGGGGCTGCGCCGCATGTTCAGCCCGGCCGTCCCGCGCAACCTGCTGCCGCTGAAGCTCGCCGCGCCCGCCGTCGGGACGCTGACCGTCGCGACGCTGCCGCGCTGGGCGCGCCGCATGTACGGGCTGCCGGGGCTGCCGACGTCCGACCTCGCGGCCACGCTGACGTTGAAGGGCCTGTACCAGACCACGCGGGTCGTCCCGGAGCGGTACCGGTACTCGCCGGACGCGCGGCGGGCCAGGCGCCTCACGCGCGAGCACGAGACGGGCCTGGCCACCTGGTCGATCGCGTCCTGAGCCGGCGCCTCACGCCATCGGCGGCGGCGCGTCCGCGTCGTCGTGCCGTACCCCGTGCATGGGCAGCAGCAGCGCCGGGACGATCAGCAGCGCGGTGAGGATCAGCGCGACCCAGAACGTGCTGCCGAACGCGTCGGCGAGCTGGGGCGCGACCTGCTGCCGCACCTGCTCGGGGATCGCGCCGACCCCGCCTCCGCCGCCCCCGCCGGCCGCCTGCGGG
>NZ_SMJW01000044.1 GCF_004348335.1 Actinomadura bangladeshensis
ACCCCGGACAGGCACCCGGACAGGGCCCCGGATCCGGGCGCGGGGTCGAAGCCGCCGGGGTCGCGGCGGCGCTGGTGCGGCTGCCCGGCCGGGTCGCCGCCGACACGGCCCGGATCACGGTGCGCGGCGCGTCCGGCGGGGCCTGGACACCGCTGCCGGTGGCGCCCGGCCCGGCCGCACGCGGAGCCGCCACGCTGCTGATGTCGGTCGCGCCCGGCACCTACGTCGGCGGGATCGACCCCCGCCGCGGGCTGCTGCGCGTCCACCGCCTGGTCCCCGCCCCGTCCCCGTTCGAGCGGCGGCTGCGCGCCGCCGGGCTGGTCGGCGGCCCCGGGGAGGCGCCGTGACGCCCGACGTGCTGAACACCGCGGTCCCCGCCCTCGCCGTCATGGTCGGCGGGCTGCTGCCGGCGCTGTCGGCCATGCTGCGCGGCCGCCCCGCCGGGCGCCTGGCGGGCCTGATCGTCACCGGGCCGCTGGTCACCCTCGTGCTGGTGCTGCTGGCCGCCGCCTACGGCCGCCCCGCCTACCTGGACGTGGCGCTGGTGCTGGCGCTGCTGTCGTTCGCCGGGTCGCTGGTGTTCGCCCGGTTCCTGAGCCGGACCCTGTGAACCCTTCCGCGGAGGAGGACCCACGATGAGCCTGGACGTGCTGGCCGACGTGCTGACATGGGCCGGTGCCGCGGTCGCCGTCGCCGCCGGGCTGCGGCTGCCCTTCACCCGCGGCGCCGCCGCCCGCCTGCACGCCGTCGCGCCCGTCACCGTGCTCGCCGCGCCGCTGCTGATCGCCGGGACGGCGCTGCGGCCGTGGTCGTCCTGGCACGACGTCGCCAAACTCGCCGTCATCGCCGTGCTGCTCACCGCGACCGGCCCGCCCGCCGTGGTCACCGCCGGGCAGGCCGTCGAGCGCGCCGCCGGCGGATCGGAGTGACCCCGCCATGACCACCGTCTCCCTGGACGCCCTGTCCTTGAGTGCGCTGGCGGGGCCGCTCGCCGACGCGCTCATCGCCGCCGCCCTCGCGCTGGCCGCGCTGATGGCCACCGCGGTCGTGCTGACCCGCGGCACGGTCCGGCAGGCGATCGTGCTGTCGGGGTACGGGATGGTGCTGGGGCTGCTGTTCCTGATCCTGCAGGCCCCCGACGTCGCCATGTCCCAGATCGGTGTCGGGACCGTGCTGCTCCCGCTCATCGTCGTGCTGGCCCTGCACGCCACCCGCCGCTACCGCGACGGCGGCGAGGACGGCGCGGGCCGCGGCGAGGACGGCGACGGGGACGGCGACGGGGGCGAGCGCCGCCCCGGCGCCGGGGAGGGGGTGCGCCGGTGAAGCCGTCCCCCCGCATCCTGCTGTTCGCCGCGGGCGCCGCCGGAACCGCCGCGCTGTTCACCGCCGGCGTCCTCGGCCTGCCCGATTTCGGCGGCGGCCTGCACCCCTACGCCGACCGGGCCGTCCGGCACGCCGTCCAGCAGGGCACCCCCAACGCCGTCGCGTCGGTCACGTTCGACCAGCGCGCCTTCGACACCCTCGGCGAGGAGCTGATCCTGCTGTCGGCCGCGCTCGGCGCCGTGGTGCTGCTGCGCGTCGTGGACGGCGAGCGGGAGGACGAGGGCGGCGCGCACCGGCACGGGCCCGCCGAGGTGCCGGACGCGCTGCGGATCGCCGGGCTCCTGCTGCTGCCCCTGACCCTGCTCGCCGGCGTCTACATCGTCGCGCACGGCCACCAGTCCCCCGGCGGCGGCTTCCAGGGCGGCGTCGTCCTGGGCACCGCCGTCCACCTGCTCTACCTGGCCGGGGACTACCGCGCGCTGCAGCGGCTGCGGCCCATCCCGCTGCTGGAGTCCGCCGAGGCCGTCGCCGCCGCCGCGTTCGTGCTGCTGGCCCTGGCCGCCGCCGGGCAGGCCGCCGCCGGCCGCGTCCCCGCCCTCAACACCGCCGTCGGCGCCGAGGTCGGCTGCGCCCTGGTGCTGCTCCTCGGCAAGTTCTTCGACCAGGCCCTCCTCGTCCGCGGCACCGGCACCGACACCGGCTCCGGCGCCGGACGCGGCGGGGGCCGCACCGGGGAGTCCCCGTGAGCGCGCTGCCCTACCTCACCGCCGGCTGGATCATGCTCGCCGGCATCTACGGGATCGTCACCAGCCGCGACCTGATCCACGCCGTGGTGTGCCTGTCGGTCACCCAGTCGGGCACCTACGTGCTGCTCCTGGCCATCGGCCACCGGTACGGGGCCACCGCGCCGGTGTTCTCCGACCGGCCGCCGCCGCCCGCCGGGCGGCCCGTCACCGACCCCGTCGTGCAGGCCATGACCCTCACCGACATCGTCGTCGGCGCCACCGTCACCGCGCTGCTGCTCGCCCTGGCCGTGCAGGTCGCCAAGCGGCGCGGCACCCTGGACCCCGGCGCGCTGCGCTCTCTCGAGCCGTGATCCTGCAGGCCGCGATCGCGCTGCCGGTCCTGGTGGCGGCGCTGCTGGCCGCCGCCGGGCGGTGGCTGCCGCGGCGGGCCGTGGACACCGCCGCGCTGCTCACCGCCGCCGCCGTGACCGCCCTCACCGCGCTCACCCTCGCCCGCTCCGGCCGCGCCCCGCAGGTCGCCTGGCTCGGCGGCTGGGGGCCCGGCACCGGCGTCGGCATCCCGCTGGCCGCCGATCCCCTCGCCGCCGGGCTCGCCTGCGTCACCGCCGCGCTCACCCTGGCCGCGCTGGCGTTCTCCTGGCGGTACTTCACCGAGATCCAGGCGATCTTCCACGCGCTGATCCTGCTGTTCCTGGCGGCGATGTGCGGGTTCGTGTACACCGGGGACCTGTTCGACGCGTTCGTGTTCTTCGAGCTGATGAGCGTGGTGGCGTTCGCGCTGACCGGGTACCGGTCCGAGGAGCCCGCCACCGTCCACGGCGCCCTGAACTTCGGGATCGTCCAGTCGATCGGCGCGTACCTGGCCCTCGCCGGGATCGCGCTGCTGTACGGGCGCACCGGGCAGCTCGGCCTGGCCGCCATCGGACGCCACCTGGCCGGCACGCCCGCCGGGGACGGGCCGGGGGACGCGCTCGTCACCGCCGCGTTCGTGCTGGTGTGCACCGGCTACCTGGTCAAGGCCGCCGCCGTCCCCTTCCACTTCTGGCTCGCCGACGCCCACGCCGTCGCGCCCACCCCCGTGTGCGTGCTGTTCTCCGGCATCATGGTCGAGCTCGGCGTGTACGGGGTGGCGCGGACGTACTGGGCGGTGTTCGCCGGGCTCGTCCCGCTGCGCGCCGTCGCCGTCCTCGGCGCCGCCGCCGCGCTGCTCGGCGCCGTCATGTGCCTGCTGCAGCACCACATCAAGCGGCTGCTGGCCTATTCCACCGTCAGCCACGTCGGGCTGATGCTGGTCGGCGTCGCCGCCGGCACCCCCGGCGCGCTCGGCGGCACCGCCTACTACCTGGCCGGGCACGCCGGGGTGAAGGGCGCGCTGTTCCTGGCCGCCGGGGCGCTGCTGAACCGGCACGAGACCGTCGACGCCCGCGAGCTGCGCGGACGCGGCCGCGGCATGCCCGTCACCGGCGCCACGTTCCTGGCCGGGGCGCTGTGCCTGGCCGGGCTGCCGCCGTCGGGGCTGTTCGCCGGGCACGCGGTCACCGAGCACGCCGTCCTGGAGCTGGGCTGGTGGTGGTACACGCCGCTGTCGGTCGCGGCGTCCGCGCTCACCGCCGGCGCCGTCCTGCGGGTCTGGCTCACCGTGTGGCGCGGCACCCCCACCGAGCAGGGCTCCGGTTCGGGCGGGGACGGCGGGCACGAGGACCCCGAGACTCCCGGCGGGCTGCGGTCGGTGCCGTGGACGATGGTGCTGCCGGGGGCGGTGCTGCTCGCGGCCGGGGCCGTGGCCGGGCTGATGCCCGGCGGGTGGGTCGCCGCCGCCGCGCACGTGTTCGCCGACCGGGACGCCTACGCCGGGCTCGTCCTGGACGGTGTCGTCGCGCACCCGCACGCGCCGCCCGACGCCCCCTGGACCCTGCCCGGGTTCGCCGGATTCGCCGGCACGCTGCCGCTGGCCGCCCTGATCGCCGCGTCCGGGATCCGGCATCCCGCCGTCCTGTGCGTCCGCGCGGCGGTGCGGACCGGCGGCGGCCGGATAGTGGGACGGGCCGCCGGCGCCGTCACCGCGCGGCTGCACGCGCTGCACTCGGGGCACATCGGCGACTACGCGGCCTGGCTCACCGCCGGCGTCGCCGTCCTGGCCCTGCTCACCGCCCGGCTGTGACCCCGCCTCAGGTGCTCCACAGGCGGCGCTTGCGGTAGCGGGGCTCCCACATCACCCGGTTGCGCTCGCGGACCGGCCCCGGCAGCGAGGTCAGGAACCGGCTGCGCGCCACCGGCGCGATCCCGTCCACGACCCACGGGACGAACAGCGGCGCGCCCGCCTCGCAGCGGCGCTCGGCCTCGGCGGCCAGCTCCCGCCACTGCGCCGCGTCCAGCACCGACTCCGCCAGCGGCAGCGCCGTCGCCTCCTCGTGCCGCAGATGCGCCTCCAGCACGTCCCGCAGCGCCGCCACCGCCGCGACCGCCGCCCCGCCCGCCGCCGCGACCGCCGCCTGGGCCTTCGCCGGGGCCGCGCCGCCGGGGCCCGCCAGCGCCGCGTCGACGCGGGCGGACGGCGGCCCGATCCGGGCGTGCTCGGCGCGCATCTCCGCCAGCACCGCCAGCTCGGCCGGGCGGCCCGCCACCGCCCGCTCCACCCGCGGCCACAGCACCCGGTCCTCAAGGTCGTGGTGCATGCGCAGCTGGTCCTTGAGGTTGTCCCAGCCCGCGCGCACGTGCGCGGCGCCGCCCTTGCCCGCCGCCACCGCCGCTGCGAGCCGGTCCAGGTCCCGGCGGAACGCGTCGTGCGGGGCGTACAGGAGGGTGCGGCAGGTCGTGTCGCGTGCCCGTCCTACGGAAACTCCCATGCCCACAGGACGGCGCGGGCCGGGTCGGATGTGACGCGCCGGGACCGGGAAGAGACCGCTCTCACACCCCGGCGGGCCGCGCCTTGGCCAGGATCTCCAGGTAGTGGGGGTTGGACATCACGCCGAGGACGTTCCCGAACGGGTCGGCCACCGACGCCGTCACGAACCCCGTCCCCTCGCCCCGCTCGGTGGTCTCCTCGTGCACGCGGGCGCCCATCGCCAGCAGCCGCTGCACCGCCGCGTCCAGGTCGTCGACGTGCCAGTACACGATCGCGCCGCCCGGGCCGGCCTGGCCGCCCTCAGGGCCGCCGCCGGGGCGGAAGCGGGCGTCGATCAGGCCGAGCTCGTGCTCGTAGTCCCCGATGCGGAACTCGTAGTAGCCGGCGCGGCCGTCCGGGCCCGGGACGCTGAAGTAGGGCGCGACGCCCAGCAGCTCGGCGTACCAGTCCTTGGCGGCCTCCAGGTCGTCGGCCCACAGGCTGATGGTGGCGATTCCGCGCAGCATGTCCGTCCTCCGTTCGCGAGGCCCGGGACGTCCGGCCTCGTTTCCCGACGCTAGAGGGCCATTAGGTCACCCGAAGTCCTAAAAGGACGGCAGGATGCCGGTCATGCGCGATCCGTCCGGGCGGCTGCTCCGCCTGCTGTCCCTGCTGCAGACGCCCCGCGACTGGCAGGGCGGCGAACTCGCCGAGCGGCTCGGCGTCACCGCCCGCACCGTCCGCCGCGACATCGACCGGCTCCGCGGGCTCGGCTACCCCGTCCGCGCCACCCGCGGCGGCGCCGGCGGGTACCGGCTCACCGCCGGCGCGGCGATGCCGCCGCTGCTGCTGGACGACGACGAGGCCACCGCCATCGCCATCGGCCTGCGCACCGCCGCCGCCGGCGCCGTCACCGGCGCCGAGGACGCCTCGCTGCGCGCCCTGGCCAAACTCGAGCAGGTCCTCCCCCACCGGCTGCGGCCCCGCGTCGCCGCGCTCACCGAGGCCGCGGTGGCGCTGCCCGCGCAGGACCCCGCCCCGCCCGCCGCCGACCCCGGCGTGCTGGCGCTGCTCGCCGCCGCCTGCGTCACCCGCGAGCACGTCCGCTTCACCTACACCGCCGCCGGCGGCCGCGAGACCCGGCGGCTGGCGCAGCCGCACAAGCTCGTCGCCGCCGGCCGCCGCTGGTACCTGGTCGCCCACGACGAGGACCGCGGCGACTGGCGCACCTTCCGCGCCGACCGCATCACCGGCCCGCACCGCACCGGCGTGCGCGGCCCCGAACGGCGGCTGCCCGGCGGCGCCGACCCGGCGGCGTGGACGATGGACGCCCTCGCCGGCGGATCCGGGACGATCCGGGCGCGGCTGCTGCTGCACGCCCCCATCGCCGAGGCCGCCGCGCAGATCACCGCCTGGCACGGCGTCCTGGAACCGGACGGCGCGCACACCTGCGTCCTGCACACCCGGTCGGACTCGCTGCACCACCTCGCCCGCCGCGTGGCCCTGCTCCCGGTCGACTGCACGCTGCTGGACCCGCCGGAACTCGCCGGGCACCTGGCGGCCATCGCCGCCCGCCTCACCCGCGCCGTCCGGGACATCCCGTACTGACCCGGCGGGCGCGTCAGTCCAGGGAGGTGTCGCCGAGCGACTCCAGCAGCGCGCGCAGCGCCCCGGCCAGCCGCTCGCGGGCCGCCGGGTCCAGCGCGGCCAGCAGCCGGTCCTCGTTGGCGGCGTGCAGGCCGACCAGGTCGTCCACCGTCTCCAGGCCGAGCGGCGTCAGCCGGACCCGCACCGACCGGCGGTCGCCGGTGTCGCGGACCCGCTCGACCAGGCCCTTGGCCTCCATCCGGTCGATCCGGTTGGTGATCGCGCCCGAGGTCACCATCGCGGCGCGCAGCAGCGCCCCCGCCGTCAGCTCGTAGGGGGCGCCGTGGCGGCGCAGCGTCGCCAGGACGTCGAACTCCCAGCTCTCCAGCCCACGCTCGGCGAAGAACGCCTTCAGCCGCCGGGCCAGCAGCAGCTCCGCACGCGAGATCCGCCCGATGACGCCCATCGGGGACACGTCCACGTCGGGACGCTCCCGCCCCCACTGCGCCAGGATCGCGTCGACCGCGTCCGCCATCGCCCCTCCCCGCATCTCAACATTGAGATTATCAACGTCCAGCGTTCCCGGGCGGCGGACCGGGCGGCGCGCGGGTGCCGGGGCGGTGCGGCGGTATGGCACGATTCATCGGGTGAGCAGCAGATCGGGCGGGGCCGAGCACCTGCGCGACCTGGCGCGGCTGCGACGCGTCCGCGACCGGATCGACCGCGAGTACGCCCGGCCCCTGGACGTGGAGGCGCTGGCCCGCGGCGCGCACATGTCCGCCGGGCACCTCAGCCGCCAGTTCCGCCGCGCCTACGGCGAATCCCCCTACGGCTACCTCATGACCCGGCGCATCGAACGGGCCATGGCGCTGCTGCGCCGCGGCGACCTCAGCGTCACCGAGGTCTGCCACGCCGTCGGGTGCGCCTCCCCGGGCACCTTCGGCACCCGCTTCACCGAACTGGTCGGCATGCCGCCCGGCGCCTACCGCCGCCGCGCGGCCGCAGCCGCAGCCGCCGCCGCGTCCGACGCCTGTTCCGATGCCCCGTCCGGCACCCGGGCCGATGCCCCCTCGGGCATGCCGGCGGACGTCCCCTCCGGCGTCCCCTCGTGCATCGCCAAGCAGGTGACCAGACCGGTCAGGAATCAAGAAGCACCCGCCGGGCGGCCCCGGCTAGCCTGATCGCCACGGCCGCCTCCCCCGCCCGCCGGCACCGGCACGGCGCGGCGCCGGGGCGCCCGGCCGCACGGGGTGATCGCCGCGCAGACACGACACAGATGGAGTAGAGGATGAGCATGGCCACGGGGACCGACGCGCGACCGCCCGCGCCGCACGCCGCCGACAGCCACGACCTGATCCGCGTGCACGGGGCGCGCGAGAACAACCTCAAGGACGTCAGCATCGAGATCCCGAAACGCCGGCTGACGGTGTTCACCGGCGTCTCCGGCTCGGGCAAGAGCTCCCTGGTGTTCAACACGATCGCCGCCGAGTCGCAGCGGCTGATCAACGAGACCTACAGCACCTTCGTCCAGGGGTTCATGCCGACGCTCGCGCGGCCCGAGGTCGACGTCCTGGAGGGGCTGACCACCGCGATCATCGTCGACCAGCAGCGGATGGGCTCCGACCCCCGCTCCACCGTCGGCACCGCCACCGACGCCAACGCCATGCTGCGGATCCTGTTCAGCCGGCTCGGCGAGCCCTACATCGGCCCGGCCAAGGCGTTCTCCTTCAACGTCGCCTCGATCAGCGGGGCGGGCGCGGTCACCATCGAGCGCGGCGGCACGACGGTCAAGGAGAAGCGCGCCTTCAGCATCACCGGCGGCATGTGCCCGCGCTGCGAGGGCCGCGGCTCGGTCACCGACTTCGACCTGACCGCGCTCTACGACGACGCCAAGTCGCTGCGCGAGGGCGCCCTCACCATCCCCGGCTACAGCATGGACGGCTGGTACGGCCGCATCTTCATGGGCTCGGGCTTCCTGGACCCCGACAAGCCGATCCGCGAGTACACCGGCACCGAACTGCACGACCTGCTCCACAAGGAGGCGACGAAGATCAAGGTCGACGGCATCAACGTCACCTACGAGGGCCTGATCCCGCGGATCCGCAAGTCGTTCCTGGCCAAGGACCGGGAGGCGATGCAGCCGCACATCCGCGCGTTCGTGGACCGGGCGATCACCTTCACCTCCTGCCCCGACTGCGGCGGCACCCGGCTCACCGAGGCCGCCCGCTCCTCCAAGATCAAGGGGATCAGCATCGCCGACGCCTGCGCGATGCAGATCAGCGACCTCGCCGACTGGGTGCGGGAGCTGGACGAGCCGTCGGTCGCGCCGCTGCTGGCGACGCTGCAGCACACCCTCGACTCGTTCGTGGAGATCGGGCTCGGCTACCTCAGCCTGGAGCGCCCGTCGGGCACCCTGTCGGGCGGCGAGGCGCAGCGCACCAAGATGATCCGCCACCTCGGGTCCTCCCTCACCGACGTCACCTACGTCTTCGACGAGCCGACGATCGGGCTGCACCCGCACGACATCCAGCGGATGAACGGCATGCTGCGGCAGCTGCGCGACAAGGGCAACACCGTCCTGGTCGTCGAGCACAAGCCCGAGGCGATCGCCATCGCCGACCACGTCGTCGACCTCGGCCCCCACGCCGGCACCGGCGGCGGCGAGGTCGTGTTCGAGGGCACCGTCGACGGGCTCCGCGCCAGCGACACCCTCACCGGGCGGCACCTGGACGACCGCGCCTCCCTCAAAGCGTCCGTGCGGACCCCGTCCGGGACCCTGGAAGTGCGCGGCGCCTCCACCCACAACCTGCAGGACGTCGACGTCGACATCCCCCTCGGCGTGCTCGTCGTCGTCACCGGCGTCGCCGGGTCCGGCAAGAGCTCGCTGATCGGCGGGTCGGTCACCGGGCGGGACGGCGTGGTGTCGGTCGACCAGACCCCCATCAAGGGGTCGCGGCGCAGCAACCCCGCCACCTACACCGGGCTGCTCGACCCGATCCGCAAGGCGTTCGCCAAGGCCAACGGGGTCAAGCCCGCCCTGTTCAGCGCCAACTCCGAGGGCGCCTGCCCCGCCTGCAAGGGCGCCGGCGTCGTCTACATGGACCTGGCGATGATGGCGGGCGTCGCCACCACCTGCGAGGAGTGCGACGGCAAGCGGTTCCAGGCGGCGGTGCTGGAGCACCGCTTCGGCGGCCGCGACATCAGCGAGGTCCTGGCGATGCCGGTCGCCGAGGCCGAGGAGTTCTTCGGCTCCGGCGAGGCCCGGATCCCCGCCGCCCACAAGATCCTGCAGCGGATGTCCGACGTCGGGCTCGGCTACCTGCGGCTCGGCCAGCCGCTGACCACCCTGTCCGGCGGCGAGCGGCAGCGCCTCAAGCTGGCCACCGAGATGGGCGGCAAGGGCGGCGTCTACGTCCTGGACGAGCCCACCACCGGCCTGCACCTCGCCGACGTCGAGCAGCTCCTCGGCCTGCTCGACCGGCTCGTCGACTCCGGCAAGTCGGTCATCGTCATCGAGCACCACCAGGCCGTCATGGCGCACGCCGACTGGATCATCGACCTCGGCCCCGGCGCCGGCCACGACGGCGGCCGGATCGTGTTCCAGGGCAGCCCGGCCGACCTGGTCGCCGGCCGCTCCACCCTCACCGGCCGGCACCTGGCCGACTACGTCGCCACCTGACCGCCCCTGACCGACACCTGACCGCCCCTGACCGACACCTGGCCGACATCCGTCCCCCGGGCGCCGCGCACCGCCGCCCCCGGGGATCCGGCTGCCCGGCGGAGAAGGGGCCGGCGAACGCCCGCCCGCCTGCGCTTATCCGGACATATAGGGTTGGTTCGCATGGCGCTGCAGCTCGTACAGGTGAACGTCAAAGCCCGCGACGACGCGGCCCTCGGCCGGTTCTGGGGCGACGCGCTCGGCTGGGGCCTGTCCAGCGAGGGGCCCGGCGTCACCAACGTCGAACCCGTGGGGTTCGACTGGCCCGACCCCACCGCGGTGTGCATCGACGTCGTCGCCGTCCCCGACCCCGAGACGGTGAAGTACCGCACCCACCTCGACCTCGCCACCACCTCCGCGGACCACCACGCGGAACTGGTCGCGCGCCTGCAGGACCTCGGCGCGGTGCCCGCCGACATCGGCCAGGGCGACGTCCCCTGGACGGTCATGGCCGACCCCGAGGGCAATGTGTTCTGCGTGCTGGAGCCCCGGGAGATCTACCGGGACACCGGCCCGATCGCCGCGGTCGTGGTCGACTGCGACGATCCGCGGGCCATGGCCCGGTTCTGGCACGAGGCGATCGGCTGGACCCTGCACGAGGCGGCCGACGGCCACGCGCGGCTGCGCTCCCCCCAGGGCGTCGGGCCCTACCTGGAGTTCGTCCGCACGCCCGGCGCCGAGCCCGTGTGGAAGCGCGTCCACATCGACCTGCTGCCCGACCCCGTCGAGGACCAGGCCGCCGAGGCGGCCCGGCTGCGCGCCCTGGGCGCCCGCGACGCCGACGTCGGCCAGGGCGACGTGCCGTGGATGTGCCTCGCCGACCCCGAGGGCAACGAGTTCTGCGTCCTCGGACGGGGCTGACGCCGTCCCGGGTCCGGCCGGAAAACCCGTTGAGCCCGCCTCCCGCGCTCCCGTAGGTTGCCTGCGGCCCCCGCCACCACGAGGACAGAGGACGAGACCGCGTGACCCCGCCTGCTCTGCGGACCTGACACCTTCTTCCGCTCACCCGTAGCCGGCCCTCCCGCCGGCTCTGCCGGGCCGCCCTCGCGCGCCCGGTCACTCAGCGTTGGAGGCCGCGCGCAATCGGCCTCGTGTCAGGTCCAGAGGGATCATGTCCTCACAACCTCATACCGTGCTGCCCTGGGTCGTCCGCCGGACCAGGCTGCCAATGCTGTCGCTGCGCTGCGGCGACTGCCCGTCGGAGTCGGCCACCGCCGGCGCCGGCCGGTTCCGCGTCAACGCCAACGGCAAACAGCTGTCGGTGTGGCTGCTGGCCCGCTGCACCGCCTGCGACCGGACCGGCAAGCTCACCGTGCACGAGCGGGTCCCGGTCAGAGCCTTCGACCCCGCCCTGCTGGACGGCTACCGGGCCAACGACCCGGACCTGGTGGCGGCCGCGCTGCTGGATCCGCTGCTCGCCCGCCGCAACCGCTTCACCCTGGACTGGCGGGGAGCCTGGCGGCTGCACACGCCGCCGGGCACCCCGCCGGTGCGGCCCGACCGGGCGTGGCCCGTCCGGGTCGAGGTCGTCTTCGACGACCCGGTGCCGGTGCGTCCGGACCGGCTCATCGCCCGCGCACTCGAACTCAGCAGGAACGAGGTGCTCCGCCGGATCACATGCGACATCCCGCTGCGCCGCCCGACCAGTACCGGCTTCGCCTTCACCGTGATGCCCGGCGACTAGCGGCGGCGTGACCGCGGGCCGCGCCGCCCCGGCGAACCCGCCGGGGCGGCGCGGCCGGCGTCACGCGACGGCCGTCCCCTCCAGCTCGACCATCAGGGCGGGGATCGCCAGCCGCGTCACCCCCAGCATCGTGGTGGCCGGCGCCGCCCCGGCGGCCCCGAGCCGCGACGCCAGCACACCGTAGTGCCGGAAGAGCAGGTCGACGTCGGTGGTGTAGACGTTGAGCCGGACCAGGTCCGCCAGGGACATGCCGGCCTCGCCGAGGACGGCCTCCAGGTTGGCCAGGCTCAGCGCCAGCTGCGCCTCCATGTCACCGTCGTGCTGGGGCTCGCCGTCGCCGCTCATCGCGGTCTGCCCGGAGCAGTACAGGGTCCGGGTGTGCCCGGAGACGAGCTCGCCCTGGTTGAATCCCATCTCGACCGACCAGGTCACCGGGTTGACCGCCGTTCGTTCCATTGCCGTGTGCACTCCGTTCGATTCGTTCGGCAGGACGGGCGCCCGCCGGCACGGTGACCGCGCTCCCGGACGCCCTGGTGACGAGCCTCCCAGCGAATCACGACATCCTCTGTCGTGTATTTCAGTAGATTCCTCGCATGCGCGCCGACCGGCTGGTCTCACTCGTCCTGCTGCTGCGGCAGCACGGGCGGCTGACCGCGGCCGTGCTGGCCCGCGAACTGGAGGTGTCCACCCGCACCGTCCTGCGCGACATCGAGGCGCTGTCGGCGGCCGGCGTCCCGGTCTACGCCGAACGCGGCCGGCACGGCGGCTTCGCGCTGCTGCCCGGCTTCCGGACCGAGCTCACCGGCCTGAACCCCGACGAGGCCCTCGCCCTGCTGGTCGCCGGATCGCGGCGCGGCGCGCAGGCGTTCGGCCTCGGCTCCGCGCTCGCCTCGGCGATGCTCAAAGTGGTCGACGCGCTCCCGGACGGCTACCGGGACACCGCGGCCGGCGCGGCGGAGCGGCTGCTCATCGAACCCGAGACCGACCTGCTCTCGCGCCGGCCGAGCACCGAGGACGTCCCCGACGCCGTCGCCGCCGAAGTGCTGCGCGCGGTGCTCACCGGGCGCAGGCTGCGGATCCACTACGCGGCCTGGGACCAGGCCCCGAAATGGCGCACGGTGGACCCGGTCGGGCTGGTCACCATCCGCGACCGCGGCTACCTGCTGGCCACCAGGTCGGGCGAGGACCGCACCTACCGGCTGTCGCGCGTCCTGGACGCCGAGGCGCTCCCCGAACCCGCGCAGCGCCCGGACCGCGTCGACCTGGACCGGGCCTGGCAGGAACGCGGCACGCGGTTCCGGGCCGGCGGCGACCAGGTCGCCGTGCTGCTCCGGCTGTCCCCGGCGCGCCGGGAGGAACTGCTGGCCACCGCGCTGGCCGTCCTCGCCGAAGAACCCGACGCCGACGGCATGCTGCGGCTGGAGGCGACCTTCCAGGACGCCCGGCACGCGGTCTGGGCGCTCTGGCAGCTCGGCACGGACGCCGAAGCCCTGGCACCGGAGTGGCTGCGCACCTCCCTGCGCGACCGCGCCGCCGCGCTCGCCGCCCGCTACGACCCCCCGCTTTAACGACAGGCCGCCCACCGAGCGCGGCGCCCAGCCCTGCCCTGCGGTGCCCCGGAGACCTGGGCGGCGGCGTTGACGCCGCTCATGAAGTTCGGGAACCGGCCGCCGGTGCTCCACGGCGCGGTCGCCTCGAACACGCGCGCGTGCCCGGGCGGCTGTCAGGTGAGCGGCCAGGTGCGCAGGGCCGCGTCGGCCATGGCCTGGAGCTCGCCGGGGCCGACGCCGCCCGCGGCCTGCACGGCGATGCCGAACGCCAGGGTGGTGACGTAGCGGGCCAGGAGCCCCGGGTCGGTGCCGGGCGGCAGGTCGCCCTCGTCGACGGCCCGCTGGAACCGCTCCCGCAGGCGCGAGCAGCCGTCGTTGCGCCAGGCGGCGAGGAGGTCGCGGACTCCGCGTCCGGGATCACCGGTGGCCAGGGCGCCCTGGACGCCCAGGCAGCCGTGGGGACGGGACGGGCCGGTGGTGGTCCGGACGACGCCGGCCAGGATCGCGGTGGCCGTGCCGAGGGCGGTCGGTTCCGCGAGGGCGCGGGTCAGGTAGGCGCTGGGGCCTTCGGTGTAGCGCTCCAGGACCTTGCGGAACAGCTCCTCCTTGTTGCCGAAGGCCGCGTACATGCTGGTGGTGGAGATGCCCATGGCGCGGGTCAGGGCGGCCAGGCCGGCGCCTTCGTAGCCGTGCTCCCAGAAGACCAGCATGGCGCGCTCGAGGGCTTGGTCGGCGTCGAATCCGCGCGGCCGGCCGATGGGGCCGCTCTGTCCGGTCTGCACGCCGGCAGCCTACCGCATTCCGCATCGATCGCTACGGAAGTGCTATGGTCCATTTCTGCACTGATCGATACAGAAGTTTGCGGAGGTCGTTGGCCATGGGACTGCTTGAGGACAAGACCGCTCTGGTCACCGGGGGCGGCACCGGGATCGGCCTGGCCACCGCCGTCCGGCTGGCCGCGGAGGGCGCGCACGTGTTCGTCACCGGCCGGCGCAAGGCCGAACTGGACGCCGCCGCCGAAGCGATCGGTCCGGCGGCCACCCCGGTCGTCGGCGACATCTGCGACCTGGCCGACCTGGACCGGCTCTACGAGACGATCCGCGGCCGGGGGCGGGGTCTGGACGTCGTGTTCGCCAATGCCTCCGTCGCGGAGTTCGCGCCGCTCGAACAGGTCACCGAGGAGCACTTCGACACCCTCTTCGGCATCAACGTCCGCGGCACGGTGTTCACCGTCAAGAAGGCGCTGCCGCTGCTCAACGACGGCGCCTCGATCATCTTGAACGGCTCCACCAACGCCGGGGCCGGGGACGAGGCGTTCGGCGTGTACGCGGCGAGCAAGGCCGCCACCCGGTCGTTCGCCCGGACCTGGGCCAACGAGCTCAAGGGACGCGGCATCCGGGTCAACACCATCACCCCCGGCCCGACCGACACGCCCGGCCTGTCGGGGCTCGCTCCCGACGCGGTCCAGGCCGCCGACTTCAGGCGGCGACTGGCCGCGAACGTGCCGCTGGGCCGCCTCGGGCGCCCGGAGGAGATCGCCGCCGCCGTGGCGTTCCTCGCCTGCGAGCAGTCCAGCTTCATCACCGGTTCGAGCCTGTACGTCGACGGCGGCCTGCAGCAGATCTGAGTCTTCGCGGCCGGTGCCCGCACCCGCCCGCCATCCCAGTAGAGGTGAACACCCCATGACAGTGATCGGCATCATCGGCGCGGGCGAGGTCGGCGGCCAGATCGCGCGCGCCGCGATCGCGACCGGCTACGACGTCGTCATCGCCAACTCACGCGGACCCGAGACCCTGAAGGACCTCATCGACGAACTCGGCCCGTCGGCGCGCGCCGCGACCGCCGCCGGTGCCGCGGCCGCGGGTGACTTCGCGGTCGTGGCGGTCCCCTTGAAGGTGGTCAACGACATGCCCGCCGAGGAGCTGGCCGGCAAGGTCGTGCTGGACACCAACAACTACATGGTGTGGCGCGACGGCCATATCCCGGTCGTCGATTCGGGTGAGAAGACCGTCCACGAGCTGCGCCAGGAGCACCTTCCGCGGTCCAAGGTCGTCAAGGCGTTCACCCACATCCAGGCGCCGCGCATCACCACCGCGGGCCTCCCGGCGGGCGCCCCGGGCCGTCTGGCGCTGTCGGCGTCGAGTGATTTCCCCGAGGCCGTGGAACTGGTGACGCGGCTGTACGACCGGTTCGGATTCGACACCGTCGACAACAGCCCGCTCAGCGAGTCGTGGCGAAGCGGCCCCGGCCAGCCCGCGTGGCTCGCGCACGAGCACCAGACCCGTGCCGACCTGATCGCCAACCTCGCCGACGCCCGGCGGATCACCGTGAGCTGAGCCGCCCGGGCCCCGTACCGGTCAGCCAGACCGGTACGGACCCGGGGCGGACGTCGGCTAGCGCAGATGCCGGGCGAAGAACCGGGCCGCGGCATCCCCCGCGAACGGCGGGACGCCGGTGTGCCCGCCCATGTTGGCGTGCAGCGTCTTCTCCTTGCTGCCGAAGGCGTCGAACAGGTCCAGGGCCGCCTGCCGGTCGTTCCCCTCGTCGTCCCACTGCAGCAGCACGTGCAGCGGAATGGCGACCCGGCGGGCCTCCTGGAGAATGGTGCGAGGCACGAAACTCCCGGCGAACAGGACGGCGGCCGCGATGCGCGGCTCGACCACCGCCAGCCGGACGCCGATGGCGATCACCCCGCCCGAGTACCCGACCGGGCCGCCGATCCCGGGCAGGGCGAGGAGGGCGTCCAGCGCCTCCCGCCATTCCGGGACCGCCTTGTCCACCAGCGGGAGGACGAGCCGGTCGATGATCTCCTCGTCGACCGGCCCGCCTGCCGCCAGCGCCCGGCGCAGGTCGGCGCGGGCCTGTTCGGCGGCGGCCGAGCGGGGCCGGTCGCCGCCGCCGGGGAGTTCGATGGCGGCGGCGGCGAAACCCTGCTCGGCCGACTGCCGGGCGCGGGCGGCCAGCCGGGGGCGCATCCCGTCCAGTCCGCCCGGGTGGCCGAGAAGGATCAGCGGGGCCGGCGCGGAGGCGGCTCCGGGCGTCCACAGGACGCCGGGGATCTCACCGAGAGTGAAGTCGCGTTCGACAACGCCGCCGTCGAGGCGCTGCTCGGAGGTGAATCGCATGGTCGTGCCTTTCGGGAGTGCTGCTGGACGGCGCTCCCGGACGACCTATCGCCCGACCGTGACTCCCGAGGGGAGCACCCATGTCGATACTGCGTTCACGGGTACCACCTCCTCGTTCTCCGGCACGGCCTCCGGCAAGGTAGCAGCGCCCTCCGCGCCCTGCCAACGGGTTTTGCGGCGTCGGACGGGACGCCGGGGCCGTGCCGGAGGTCGCGCAAGGCAGGGCATCCGCGCGGCGATCGCACCGCCGGGCGGGGGCGTCCGCCTCGGCGTTCGGCCTCGCAGGGCGGTGACGGCCTTCTCGATGCGGCGCCGGCGCGTCTCGGGCTTCTTCGCGCTCTCGATGGCGCGGACGTGCCCGCGCTTGCGGCCGTCCGTCAGAGCGTCATAGGCGGCGCGGGCGGCTCGACGGTGGTGCGGAACTTCACGAGGTGCTCCTTGCCGGTCGGCGCGCGTTCGAGGGACGGGTCCGAGGGACGGGCGGTCGGGGCGGTGCGTGAGGCTCGTCCGGCACCGGGCGGGGGCCGGCGTCGGCGCGATCCCGCGTCGGCGCCGGACCCCGATGAGGCGCGCCGGTCATGTCTTGTGTGACCGGCGGTGACCGGGCCTCACGCACGCCCGATGCTTGCCGGGCGGTTACTCGGCGTAGGGCTGGTCGTTTCCGCGGGGGCTGTAGCTGAGGCTCCAAACGTAGCCGTCCGGGTCGGCGAAGGTGCCGCCGTACCCGCCCCACGGCAGGGCTCCGGCGGGCTTGAGGATCGTGGCGCCGGCCTTCCCGGCCTCGGCGATGATCTCGTCCACCCGCGCCTCGCTGCGGACGACGTAGGTGAGGACGAGTCCGCTGAAGCCGCCGCCCTCCGGGCTGGTGCCCACCTGGTCGGCCAGGCCGTCACGTCCGTAGAAGCCGACGGGCGAGGCCCCGTCGGATTCGAAGAACACCGAGATGCCGTAGTCGTCCTTGATCTTCCAGCCGAGCCCCTCGGTGTAGAACCGCTTGGACGCGTCCATGTCCTTGACGCCCAGGAGGATGGAACTGACGTGCGCTTTCATGGCTCGTCTCCTTGATGCTCGAAGTGGTCGCGCCGCCGGAGACCGGCAGCCGGGCCGGCCCGCGGCCGGGCCGGCCGGTCACATCGGCGGGGGTCCGCCGGTCAATCAGTAATGACCGGCTAGACGGAGGAATGTGACAGATGGTCGAGCAGGATTGGGTGGGCGAGCGGTTCACCGAGCACCGGGACCGCTTGCACGCGGTGGCCTACCGGATGCTCGGCTCGCCCGGTGAGGCCGAGGACGCGGTGCAGGAGGCATGGCTGCGGGTCAGCCGCGCCGGCACCGGCCGGGTGGAGAACCCGGGAGGGTGGCTGACCACGATCGTCGCCCGGGTCTGCCTGAACATGCTCGAAGCGCGCCGGAACCGGCGCGAGGAGCCGGCCGGGGCGCTGCCGGCCGAGCCGCGCGCGGGCGGCCGCCCGGCCGGGCAGGGCGGCCCGGAGGATGAGGCGCTGCTGGCCGACTCGGTCGGTGTCGCGCTGACGGTGGTGCTGGACGAGTTGGCTCCGGCCGAGCGGCTCGCGTTCGTCTTGCACGACGTCTTCGCCGTGTCGTTCGCCGAGATCGGGGCCATCCTCGACCGCTCCCCGGCGGCGGCGCGGCAGCTCGCCAGCCGGGCCCGGCGGCGGGTGCGCGGGGCGGCGGACGCGTCGGTCGCCGCGCGATCGGCGAAGCGGGAGATCGTCGAGGCCTTCCTGGCCGCCTCCCGCGGCGGGGATTTCGAGGCCCTGCTGGAGCTGCTCGATCCGGGCGCCGTGGTCGGCGACCTGCGCGGCAGCCGGGACGTGGCGACCTTCTTCACCGGGCGGGCGCAGGCCGCCCGGCTCGCGCTGGTGGACGGCGTCCCGGTGGCCGTCTGGTCGCACCTGGGCCGGCCCAGGGCGGTCATCTCCTTCACCGTCGACGACGACAGGATCACCCGGATCGACGTCGACACCGACCTCGACCGGATCCGGGGGCTCGACATCGTCGTCCTTCCCGCCGACGACGAGGAGCGGCGTTGAACCACGCGGACTTCAGGCTCTCGTCGTGCGCTCTGGCCGTCCACGACCTGGACGAGGCGGTCGGCTTCTACCGTGACGTGCTCGGCTTCGAGGTCCACGCCGATGCCGGCCCCGCGGGGACGCGGCGGGTGAGCGTGGGGCCGCCATCACAGCCGGACGTGCGGATCCTCCTCCAATCCCCCGGCGGCGTCCGCGACTGCGCCTTCCTCGACCCGTCCGGCAACCTTCTGCGTTTCACCGAGCCTTAGCCGCCCGCCCGCCGGGACCCCTCCAGCTGCCGCGGCCTCCGCCGGCCGCGGGCCGTGCGGTCGCGCCGGTATCCGTCATGGCCCGCGCAGTTCCCGGAGGCCGGCGGCGAGGAGCGCGGGGACGGCCTGCTCGGCCAGCACCGAGGTCGCGTCGGCCACCGCGCCCTGCCGCGCCCGGTAGCTGATCCCCTGCGCGATGACGGCCAGTTTGAAGTTGGCCAGGGCCAGGTAGAACGGCCAGTGGTCCAGGCTGACACCGCGGCGGCGGGCATAGGTCTCGGCGATCGCGTCACCGCCCGGCAGCCGGTCGCTCGCCCATGCCGCGTCGAACCCGAGGATCAGGTCGAGTTGCCGTTGGCGGTAGACGCACATGAGCGCGATGTCGGTCTGGACGTCGCCGACGGTGGCGAGTTCCCAGTCGACCACCGCGAGCACCTTGGTGATGTCCTCGCCGTCCAGCAGCGTGTTGTCGATCCGGTAGTCCCCGTGAACCACACCGATGTCCCCCGGCGTGCCCGGGAGCGCGGCGAGCAGCTGTGCGTGCAGGCGCGTCGCGTCGGTGAGGTCCCGGTCCTTGACCTCGTTCCACTGCCGCCACCAGAGGTGGACCTGGCGCGTCAGGAAACCGTCCGGCCTGCCCAGGTTTCCGAGCCCGACCTCGGCGGCGTCGACGGAGTGCAGGTCGGCCAGGATCCGTACGAGTTCGGTGACGCAGTCCTCCAGTTCGCGGGAGGTGTGGGCGTCGAGTTGCGCGCGGGTCCGCAGGACCTGGCCTGGTACGAAGCCCGTGACCGCGAACGGTGCGCCGATGACCGCCGGGTCCTCGCACAGGGCGACCGCCGCCGGGACCGGGACGGCGCTGTGCTGGAGAGCCTTGATGACCTGCCATTCCCGTGCGACGTCGTGCGCCGACGGGGTGAGGCCGGAGACCGGCGGCCGCCGGACGACCCACCGGCGGGCGCCGTCGCCGACGATGTAGGTGAGGTTGGACTTTCCACCGCTGACCAGCTCGCCGGTCAGCGGTCCGCTCACGTGCACGCCCCGGCGTTCGAGGAACGTGTGCACACCCCCGAGGTCGAGGGCGGATGGGTCGGGACTCATGCCCACCTTCCTGGAGAGGATCTGGTCGCGGTCATCGGGGCTGTTCCCGCGCGGTCGCCCCGCCGATCCCGACGATCGACCGCGCGATCGTCAGGTAGCGCTCGAGGAGCTCCTCGACCGGCAGTGCGCCGTCCGGCCGGTACCAGGAGGCGACGCCCACGCACAGCGAGGCGATCGCCCGGCTGGCGTCCTTGGGGAACGGCGTCGAGAAGTCGCCGTTCCGCACACCTTCGAGGATCACGTGGTCGAGCATGCGCTGCTGCTCGTCCCGTTTGGCGACGTAACGCTCCCGATTGCCGGGCTCAAGACTGCGCAGTTCCGCCGTCGACACCATGGCGCCGGTGCGCCGGTACATGTGGAACCGCAGCAGCGACTCGACCAGCGCGTCGAACTGCGAGCGGGTGTCGGGCGGTGCGGTCCGCAGCGCCTGGCCGCTGCGGGTCAGCAGTTCGTCGATGATCGACATCATGAGATCGACGAGGATGTCCTGCTTGGACGGGTAGTAGTGGTAGACACCCGGCACGGACAGGCCGGACCGGCGCGACAGGGTGCGCGTCGTGGTGCCGTGGTAACCGTTCTCGGAGAACGCTTGCAGGGCGGCGTCGAGGATACGCGGGAGCTTGAGGGGCCCATACTCCCGCCAGTCGGGCTCGGAGGACATCGGCTCGGTCGTCACCTCACTGATCGTGGGTCGGGGGGGATGCGCTGTTCATATGATCACGGACACGCCGCCGCGTCCGTGCGGACTCGATGAGCTCGTCGAGGGCCTCCGGGTCGTCGACGGCGCCGCGGTTGACCGCGCCGTCCGCGTCGGCGCCCTGCAGGATGCGTTTGACCGGGACCTCCAGGCGCTTGCCGGTCTTGGTGTGCGGCAGCCGGGCCAGCGGGATCACCTCGTCGGGCACGTGCCGCGGCGAGGCCCGCTCGGTGATGCGCCGGCGGATCAGGTCGGCGAGGCCGGCCGGGTCCTGCTCGCCGTGCGGGACGACGAAGAGCGGCATCCAGTAGCCGCCGTCCGGTTCCTCGACGCCCACGACGAGGGCGTCCTCGACCTGCGGCATATCGCTGATGGCGTCGTAGATCTCCGCCGAGCCCAGCCGGACCCCGTGCCGGTTCATCGTCGCGTCCGAGCGCCCGAGGATCACGACGGTGCCGCGCTCGGTGAGCACGGTCAGGTCCCCGTGGCGCCACACGCCGGGGAACATGTCGAAGTAGGTGTCCCGCAGTCTCGTGCCATCGGGGTCGTCCCAGAAGCGCAGCGGCATCGACGGCATCGGCTCGGTGATCACCAGTTCCCCCGGTGCGCCGGCGGGGACCTCCCTGCCCTCGGCGTCCCAGACCTGGACCGCCGCACCGAGTGCGGGTGCGCAGATCTCGCCGTCGTACACGGGGGTCGTGGGTGCGCTGGCGACGAAGATTCCGACGATGTCGGTGCCACCGCTCATCGACCCGAGCTGGACCTCGGCGCTGACATGGTCGCGGAACCACTCATTGGCGCCGGCGGGCAGGACCGATCCCGTCGCGCCGACGAGCCGCAGCGTCGAGAGGTCGAGATCCCTCCCCGGCTCGAGGCCCGCCCGCTGGGAGACTTCGAGATAGCCCGGGCTGGTGCCGAACACGGTGACGCCGAGGTCGGAGACGATCCGCCACAACGCGTCGGGGCCGGGCGACGTCGGCCGTCCGTCGTACAGGACGATGGTCGCGCCGTGGAGCAGCCCGCAGACCTGGGCGTTCCACATCATCCAGTTGGGCGTGGTGTACCAGAAGAAGACGTCGCCGCGGTCGATGTCCATGTGCAGGCCCGGCGACACCAACTGCTCCAGCAGCACTCCCCCGTGCCCGTGCACGATTCCCTTGGGCCTGCCGGTCGTACCGGAGGTGAACAGGACCCACAGCGGGTGGTCGAACCCCGCGGCCACACCGGTCGGATCGGGCTCGGCGGCGAGTGCGTCCGCCCAGGTGCTGACGTCCGGCCCGGCGGCGGGGGCGGCGAGCCCGGCGGTCTCGACGGTGATCGTGTGCCGCAACCCGGGAAGCAGGTCGCGCAGCCTCCGCGCGTCAGCGCGGCGGTCGTGCACCTTTCCGCCGAACCGGTAGCCGGTGCCGGCGATCAGCACGCGGGGCGACAGCTGCGCCATCCGGTCCGCGGCCGAGGGCGCCGCGTAGTCGAGGGCCGTCTGCGCCCATACGGCGCCGACCATCGCCGCCGCCACGAACGCGACGACCCCTTCCACGCAGTTCGGCAGGTATGCCGCGACGCGGTCGCCCGGCTCGACGCCGAGGGCGCGCAGGCGGCCCGCGACGGCGGCGGCCTGCGCGCGCAGCGCGGCGTAGGTGATCGACGACCGCTCGCCGGTCTCCGCGACCAGGATCACGGCGTCCTGGTCGTCGTCGCCGGCGCGCAGCATGTGCTGCCCGAAATTGAGCGTGCCGCCGGGGAACCAGACCGCGCCGGGCATCCGGCGTTCGGCGAGCGCAGCGCGCGGCCGGGTGACCCAGTCGACGGCGAAGAAGTCGGCGACCGCCGCCCAGAACTCCCCGGGATGGGCGGCCGACCATGCCTGGAGCGCGCGGTAGTCGGTCACATCGCCGAGGCTCGCGCGGCCCTCCGCCTCGAGCCACGTCGCGAACCGCACGATCCGGCTCTCCCGGACCCGTGCGGGGTCCGGCGCCCAACTGGGCTCGATGGCGGTCATGGTCGGCCTTCTTTCACGGTCGGTGCGTCTCGGAACGGCGGAACGCGGCTCAGCGCCGCCCGGGTAGGAGCGATCCGCGGGCGAGGACCACGTCGGCGGCGACGGCGACGATGAGGACGGACCCCGTCGCGAAGTACTGCACCTCCGTCGACAGCCCCAGCAGTTGGACGCCGTTGCTGATCGACCCGATGACCAGGGCGCCGAGCAGCGCCGACCAGATCGATCCGCGCCCGCCGAAGAGGCTGGTGCCGCCCACGACGGCCGCCGCGATCGCGTTGAGCATCAGCGGGCCGGATCCGGAGGTCACCGATACGCCGAGCTGGCGGGACGCGTCGACCATTCCGGCGACGGCCGCGCACGCCCCGAGCACCAGGAACGAGTACAGCACCATGCGGCGGACCGGGATGCCGGCGCGCTGGGCCGCCTCGCGGTCGCCGCCCACCGCGTACAGGTGGATGCCGTAGCGGGTCTGCGTCGTGGCGTACCAGGCGACCAGCAGCATCACCGCGAGGATCAGCAGCGGCATCGGCAGCCCCCGCTGCCGCGTCAGCGTGAAGACTCCCCCGAGGAGGGCGGCGCCGAGGACCAGGGAGGGCACCACGACGGCGGCCGGCGAAGCCGCCGAACCCGTGGACACCCGCTCCCGGTGCTGGAACAGCCGGTACGCCGCGAACGCCGCGGTCCCGGCCGCGGCCAGCGCGTAGCTCAGGCCCGCCGGAATCGTCGTACTCGCGATCTTGGCGAACGGGGTGGCCGCGACGCTGATCGTGAACTCGGGCGGCAGCACGACGAGGATGAGCCCCTGGAGGATGACCATCCCCCCCAGCGTCACGATCAGCGACGGCACGCCGAACATGATCACCTGGGCCTCGACGAACGTGACGGCCATGCCGGTGAGGACCGCGGCCGCGATGCCGACCGCCAGCGGCAGGCCGCTGTTGACGACCAGCCCGGCGGCCACCGCGGCGCACACCCCCGACAGCACGGCCGAGGACAGGTCGATCTCGCCGACCAGCAGGACGAAGACCACGCCGAGGGCGAGGATCGCGGTCGTCACGATCTGCAGGGTGAGGTTGGTGAGGTTCTGGAAGCTGAGATACGCCGAACTCTGGCTGTAGAAGATCGCCCAGATGATCGCCAGCACGACGAGTACCGGAACGCTGCGGTGCGTCGCCGACTCGAGCGCCCGGCCGAGCAGGGTGCGGCGGGCCGCCGGCGGGGCGCCGGCGGGGGACGTCGATACGGTCACAGGTCTTCCACCCTCAATCGTTCGTCGGCTCGGCCGCGCCGGTCATCGCGCTGACCAGGTCGGACGGCGTGTAGGCGCCGCGCTGGAACTCCGCGACCTTGGAGCCGAGCCGCAGGACCACGACCCGGTCGGCGACCTGCCGCACGTCCTTCATGTCGTGCGAGATCACGACCACGCCCCGGCCCTGCTCGCGGAGGCGGTGGATCAGGTCGAGGACCTCGCCGCGCTGCGAGACGCCGAGGGCCGCGGTCGGCTCGTCGAGCAGCACCACCGCGGGGTCGCTGATCAGCGCACGGCAGATCGCGATGCCCTGCCGCTGACCGCCCGAGAGCGCGGAGACGGGGGTGCTCAGCGAGCGGAGCCTGACCGAGAGCGACTCCAGCACGCGCAGGGCCTCCTCCTCCATGAGGTGGCGGCGCACCCGCCGCCCGGACCACACCCCGCCGCGGCGCTCCCTCCCCAGGAAGAGGTTCTGGACGGCGTCGAGGTTGTCGCACAGCGACAGGTCCTGGAACACGGTGTGGATCCCGGCCTCCGCCGCGTCCCGAGGCGAGTCCAGGCGCACGGCCTCGCCGCGCACCCGGACCTCGCCCGCGCTCGGCGACTCCACTCCGGACACGATCTTGACCAGGGTCGACTTCCCCGCGCCGTTGTCGCCGACGAGGGCCACGACCTCGCTTTCGCGTACCGAGATGTCGACTTCGTGCAGGGCCCGTACGCCACCGAAGTACTTCGAGACCTTCGTGAGTTCAAGCAGGGCGGTCCCCTGCGCTGATCCGCCGTGCGACGGATCGGAGAGCTGCGGTTCGCTGTCCAGGGCCATCTTTCCTCCGCGGGGCGGCCGGTGGCCGCCGGCCGCCCGATGGCCGCCGGCCGCCCGCTGCCGATGGGGTCGGGGTTACTTGTTCCTGGTCTTGCAGGTCTCGGTCTCCGCGGCCGGGCCCGTGCAGATCTGCTTCCAGGTGAACATCTCGAGGTCGACGGCCTTCTGCACAGCGTCGCCGGGGTCCTTGCCCTCTTCGAGGTGGATGAGCGTCGCGTCGAGCTTGGCCGTGGGCACCTTCATCGCGCCGTTGTCGATGGTGTCCTTGACGAGATCGGCCGGGGGCTGCTGGCCGGCGATCGCCGCGAGCGCGATCTTCGCCGCCGCCTCGGCCTCGACCTTGAACGGCTTGAGCACATTGTCCTGCTGGTCGCCGGTGAGCATGTACTGCAGACCCGTCAGCTCCGGGTTCTGGCCGCCGTACACGGGGATGTCGAGGTTCTTGCCCTTGAGCGCGGCGATGATGCCCGCCGTGATGCCGTCGTAGAACCCGAGGAACGCGCCGACCTTGTTCTGCGTCTTGGTCAGGCACTGCTCGGCGGCCTTGGTGGCGTTGTCGGGCGCCCAGTCCTTGACGTAGTCCTCGCAGACGACCTTGATGTCGCCGCTCTTGATCAGCGGGTCGAGGACCTGGTTCTGCCCGGTGAGCATCTGATCGGTGTACACGTCGCCCTTGTTGCCGTACTGGCGGGCGACCTGGACCGGCTTGGCGCCGAGCTCGCCGCTCGCGACCTGCTCGGCGAAGTAGGTGGCCTGCTGCGCGCCGACCTTCACCGGGTCGAAGATCGTCTGTGCGTACAGCGTGCCCTTGACCGGCGGGTTCTCGTACCCGATGACCGGGACCTTGGCCTGCTCGGCGGCCTGGAGCAGGCCGGCGCTGGTGTTGGGGTCGGCGGCGACGACCACCAGCGCCTTGGCGCCGGCGGCGATCGCCGCGTTGGCCTGCGAGAGCTGCTGGTTGGAGTCGCCTCCCGCGTTCACGAACTTGACCTCGACGCCGGGGTCCAGCGCCTTGATCGCCTTCTCGAACGCCGGGCCGTCCTGCTGGATGTAGCGGGTCGGGGTGGTGTTGGGGGCCATGAAGTAGACGAGCTTGGAGTCGCCGTCCTTACCGGCGCCGGCGCCACCGCAGGCCGCAGTGAGGAGGAGGCCGGCGCACGCACCTCCGGCGATGACGGTCCGTCGGATGGCGCCACGAGAACGCTTCACTGGGTACCTCTTCTGCTGGACATCCGCGCCGCCCGGCGCGGATGGTCTTGTGGGGGTGGATCAGAGCGGCTGAAGGCCCGCGTGCTTCGCGGTGATCTGCAGCGCGAGGTGCTTGGAGTAGATGCGGACCCAGGCGAGCGGTCCGCCCATGTACCAGAACCCCGGGTGGCCGGTGCGCCGGTAGAGTCCGCCGATCTCGCCGTCCTCGCCGATGCCGAGGACGAGCGGGAGGCGGTCGGCGACCTGGTCGCCGAAGAGCCGGCGGGCCGTCTCGCGCATGTTCTGGTAGCCGGTGGCGAGGACGACGAGGTCGGCCTCGATGGTCCGGCCGTCCTCGAGGCGGATGCCGTCGGGGGTGAACTCCGCGAGCCCGGAGCCCTGCGCGAGCTTGATCTTCCCGTCGGCGATGAGCCGCGAGCAGCCCACGTCGATGTAGTAGCCGCCGCCGTAGGCCAGCGCGTAGCCCATCAGCCCGGTGCCGTCGGGCCCGTTGTTGCGCTTGAAGCCGACCGCGTCGAGTGCGGCGAGCAGGTCCGCGTCCTTCTTCGCGGTCTCCTTGACGCCGTCCTTGGCCATCTCCAGGACGAGCGGCCACGGGGTGCCGCTGGCCAGCAGGTCGGCGTACGCGGTCGGCGGACCGCCCTCGACGAAGTTGCTGCCGAAGATGGCCGGAATGCCGTGCTCCTGGCTGATGATGTGGGTCGAGGAGCGCTGCACCAGTGTGACGTCCGCGCCGGCCTCGTAGAGGTCCTGCGCGATGTCGTGGCCGCTGTTGCAGGCGCCGACGACCACGGCCTTCTTCCCGGCCCAGCCGGTGACCGAATCGTGCCGGCTGGAGTGGTAGACCGTGCCCGCGAACCGGTCGCGTCCCGGGACATCGGGGATGTTCGGCTCGCCGGCGGCGCCCGTGGCGAGGACGACGTCGCGCGGACGCAGTTCCCGCTCCCCGTCCGGCGTACGGACGCGCAGCGTCCACCGCCCGGTCTCCTCGTCGTAGTCGCTCGCGGTCATCTCGGACGACGTCCAGACGTTGAGCTCCATCGCCGACGCGTACGACTCGAACCAGTCGGCGATCTTGTCCTTGGGGCAGTAGACCGGCCATGAGTCGGGATAGGGCATGTAGGGCAGGTGGTCGGCCCACACCGGGTCGTGCAGGACCAGCGAGTGGTAGCGCTTGCGCCACCCGTCGCCCACCCGCGCGCTCTTCTCGATGATCAGCGTGTCGACGCCCATGAGCCCGAGGTTCGCGGCGACGGTCAGACCGCCCTGACCAGCCCCGATGACGACCACGTCCGGGTCGGAGCCGGTGTAGCGCAGGTGCTCCTGCCGCTTCTGGAGCCAGTTGCGCCCGCCGTCTGCGGGGTCGTACCGCGGGCCCCTGGAGCGGTGCGGGCCGATCGCCCGCTCGTGACCGCGCAGGTCGTCGAGTTCGGTCAGCACGGTCCAGGCGACCCAGCCGCCGTCCTCCCGGACGAGCCGGACGGCCCCCCGCCCGAAGCCGACCGGCGTCTCGAAGGTGAGGAAGCCTTCGACGATCTCGCCGTCGCCCTGGTACCGCGGACCGAACTCGGTGACCATCCGGACGTTCGCGAACGATCCCGTCGCCAGGTGCTCGCCCAGCATCGCCGCGATGCGGTCCCGGCCGCGGTAGGTGCCCAGGTCCTGGGTGAGCGCGAGCAGGTCGCGCCACCAGCTGTCGTCGGCGAGCAGCGTGGCGGTTCCCGCGGCGTCGGCGGCCTCGAGCGCCGCCGTGAAACGTTCCAACCACGCGGCGAACGTGGCCTCCGCCGTGACCTCGACCACGCTGACCTGGCCTGTCTCCGTCGCCATGGACGCACCCTTCGGTCCGCGAAACTTCGATACAGTCCGAGCGATCGCTCGGTAGGCACAGAGTGTGCAGGTCAACAACCTGATAAGCAATACCTTCGTAAAACATTCATCTCGGCGGTGATTGCCGAGCCACGTGTCCGATCTGATGGAATCAAGGCTCCAGGGCCAGCCGATTCGACACCGCGCCGTGGGTGACCGAGCCTTCATCAACCCCTGCGCGGCCGGCTCTTCATCGTGATGGCCAGGGCCGGCAACAGACCGGACTCCCCCGACGGCACCGCACATGTTCCTCGTACCGGCGGGCGCGGTGGGCGAGGGGTTTCGCTACGCCCATGTCCAGTTCGGCCTGGGTGCCTGTCCTAGGTGATGCGCCGGCTCGGTGCGGCGGAACACGCCCGCGAAGTGCGGGTCGCATCGAGACGGTCGGCGAGGTTGCGGACACTCCGCGGGTGGGCCGGAGGCCCAGCCCGGCCAGGCGCGCGATGGCCGTCCGGGTGATGAACGCAGGACCTGCGCCGGTGATGCGGCTGGGACGGCCTCCTGCTCAGTCGGAGGCCGGGCGGGTCGGTCCCGCCGGTGGAAGTCGTGGATCACATCGCGGACGGTGCCCTCATGAGCGGCGACCATCCTGGGGATCGCCGGGGCCGGCGTGCTCGCCGTCGGGGCGGCCGGGCACTGTAGCGGCTTCGGCGCGGGCGGCGCGTTCGCGCTGCATGGCGGCTTCGGCGCGGGCGGCCACCAGGTCGCTCTCGAGCCGGTCGCAGAGGGCTTGACGGGAGGCGAGCGCGTTCTGTGCGGCGGCCAGTTGCCGAGCGGCCTGCTCGGCGGCGGACTCGAGGGCCGGTTGCCGGCGTTCCAGGGCCTCGGCACGGACGGCGGCCTCACGTCCGTGCCGGATCGCCTCGTCACGTGCCCGCTCGGCGGCTTCAGCCCTGGTCAGCTGGGCGCGTGTCTCCCCGTGGGCAGCGGCCAGCGCCTCCCGAGTGCCCGCAAGTGCCGCCGTAGTGTGGGCCAGTTCGTCCTGAAGGGCCTGCAGTTGCTCAGTCTGGGCCCGGGCGGTCGCTTCGAACCGGGTGCGTTCCTGCTCGTGGGCGTTGCGGGCGTCGCGGAGTTCGGCGGCCTTGGCGTCGCGGGCGGCCTCAGCGATGGCCTGGGCCTCACGGGCGGCGTCGCGGGCATCCCGGTGCGCGGCGATCGCCTCGGCGGTGTCGGCGCGGACGCGCTCTAGCTCCGCATGGTCGCGGGCCGCGGCCTGCTCGGCGGCCCGCTGCGCGGCTCGGGCGGCCTCGGCGGCCGTGACGGCTTCCTTGCGCGCCTTGTCGGCGGCCAGGGCACGGGCATCGGCGTCGGCTTCGGCCTGTGCGGCGGCCGTCGCCTCGGCCTCGGCCCGCTGCACCCGGGACAGCGCTCCGTCCTGCGCCTGGGTGAGGAAGTCCTGCAGTGCGGTCAACTGGGCCTGCAGGGCGCCGATGGCCGCCGGCACCTGCTGGGCGAGCGCTTCGGCCTGGTGCAGTGGTTCGTCGACCGCGGCGGCGTCGGCCGCGCGCCGGTCTCGGCTGGCCTGATCGGCGTGGGCCTTGCTGCAGTACTTGGCGGGCCGGCCGCGGCCGCGCATCGGGAGCGGTTCGGTGCAGCCGGCCAGGGCGCACTCCCCCGCCGATTCAGCCCCCGGGTTCCCGGCCGCAACCTGCCCGCCGGCTTGCCCGTCCGGCTCAGCGTCGTCGTCAACGGCGGGATCGGCTGGGGGCGCGGGCGGTGTGACGCCCGGCCCGATGGCCGGTGGAGTGACCGCCGCGGTGCTCGCGGTGTCCGCAGAGTCGTCAGTGGCGCCGTTCTTGCTGCCCGTCTCGCTGCTCACCCGCCCATCCTAGGGATTTTTTCGCTTCGCGACACGCTAAATGAATAACGCGACACGCAGAACGCGTAATGAGGATCAGGTTGGGGCTCCGGGATAATGACGGTTATCCTGGTGATCATGATCAACAGCGGCGACCGGCCCGCGATCGATGCCGCGCACGACCTCACGGGCGAGTCGTGCCCACCCTTCGAGGGGCAAGGGCCGGAAACGTCCGAGAGCGCCTACGCGCCGCACGCTCCAATGCGATTGCAAGCCGAGACAGTGGCGAACGGGCCCGAAACCGCTGGTGAGGGTGTCGTGGTGGAGCGCCCGGCGGCGCGCGCGTTGGCGGCGGGCGGCATGAGCGCCGTCCCGCGACCGACTCCGGAGGCACCGTTGGAAGCCGCCACGCTGTTGCCGGCGCCCGCAACGGCGACGCTTCCGCCAGCGACCTTGTCACCGGGGCCCGACCCGGCGCAGGATCCGGTCGGGGAGGCCGTCGCGCTGCTGCCCGCGCTGCCGGCGGACGACCCAGGCGACCGTTACGGCCTGCGGCTGCTGACCGCCGCCTGGCTGCGCAGCCAGCGCAGCGACGCCACCCGCCGCGGCTACTACCGTGATCTGGGCGACTGGCTGGGCCACTGCGCCCGCACCGGACTGGATCCGCGGGCGGCACGGCGCGCGGACATCGACGACTGGTCGGCGTCCATGACCGTCACCGTCGGCGGCCGGTCACGCCCGCCGAGCGCCGCGACCCATGCGCGGCGGCTCGCGGCGGTGTCGTCCTGGTACACCTACCTGCAGTCCAACGACGTCACCGACCGCAACCCGACCCGGCTGGTCAAGCGCCCGAGCAGCGCGCAGATCGCCGCGTCCGCCCGGAAGGCGCCCACCCTCAGCGTCGCCGAGACCGCGCGGCTGCTCGACACCGCGGAGGGCCGCGCCATCGAGCTGGGCACCGAGGCGGCCTGGCGCGATGCGGCCGTGGTCGCCCTGCTCTTCTACACCGCGCTGCGCGTATCGGCGTTCACCGGCGCCGACCTGGCCGACCTGGACACCGAAGCCGGGTACAGGGTGCTGCGGTACACCGCCAAGGGCAAGGGCCCCGACGGCCGTGACTACGTCCGCCTGGACGGCGAGCTCTGCCGAGTTCTGGACGCCTACCTCGCCGTCCGTGCCGGTCGGCATCCGGGCCGCGACTGCCCGCCCGGACCGCTGCTCGTCACCACCCCACATCCCTACGATCGGGCCAAGCGCGGCGACAAACGACTGACCCAACGAGATGTCACCAACATCCTGCGCCGGCAGGCGGGGCTGGCCGGGCTGCCGGCCGCGTCCCGGCTCAGCCCGCACAGCGGCCGCCGCACCGTCATCACCACCCTGCTCGGCAACGACGTCCCCCTCGCCAAGGTCCAGGACCTGGCCGGCCACGCCGATCCCCGCACCACCCGCGGTTACGACGACACCAATCACAAACTCGCCTCCTCCCCCGTCACCGACCTCACCCGCATCCTGGCTCGCCACCGCACCGCCTCGGACTAGGGCCCGGCATCCCGACAAGCCCGCGAGGCATTCACCAAGCCACCAGGCAGAGCGCACTGCCGACGATGCGGAGTCTGTGTCAAATCTCGCGTCCCCGTATTCACCTGGTCCCTGCCGAGTGATGCGGGGCTTCGGGTTGGTGACGCACGGTGCAGGGGCCCGCGCGATGCGGGCCGCCTCCCGATGCGGGGACAGGTGGTCAGCGGAAACTGATCGGCGTGGTGGACGGCCCAGTCGGCGTAGATGTACGGGGGCGCCCGGTGACGGGGTGTCGGTAACGAAGCTGTCATGAGGTGAACGCGTTGACGCTCGTCCAGGTCAGACGGTCCGGCGTCCGCCCCGGGTCGAGGAACGCCGTGTGCGAGGTGCCGACCGCAGCAGCGACCGCACGCCGGTCCGCGTCCGTCGCCGCCGGGTCGTCGTCGGTGACGGACGTGGGGCTAACGCCCCGGCCGTCGCTCCGCACGCACGCATCAACGACCGTGGCATCCGGCCAGGACAACAGCACCGTGCGTATCAGGTGACGGATGCTCAGCGATGGCTGGGCCCGCTTGGTCAGTCGATGCCTTCGACGATGCGGAAGTCGCGCTCGAAGCCGTCGGGGAGGGCGACCAGCGCCTTCTGGTATGCCTCGCTCTCGTATGCCGCGACGGCCTGTTCAAAGCTGTCGAACTCGATCAGAACGACGCGCTGCGTGATTCCAGCCTCGTGGGCGACGACTCGACCGCCACGGGACGGGAGGAGGGCCAGGTTGCGCCCGCCCCCGGCCTGGACAGCCGGACCGGCCAGCTTGTCGTAGGCGGCCAGCCTCTCAGGGTCGGAAATGGCGGGGTAGACACTGACCCAGTAGCCCTTAGCCATGGAAACCTCCAGCGTTCGGCCGGACACGTCCGACTTCGAATTGACATTCAGATCGATTGATCCCGGCGACCGGTAGTGCGGTCGGCTGAATCGCCATATGCGCAGGTTAGGGCTTGATGTGCGGTCGGGGGAAAGACCGGTACGGGATAGACTCAGAACGGATCGTTATCAATCGACAGGGAGGGCACGTGGCGCCGGATACGGTGAGTCTGCGGTACTTCCTGGTGCTGGCGCAGGAGTTGAACTTCACCCGCGCGGCCGCACGGATTGGTATCGCACAGCCCGCACTCAGCGCCCGGATGCGCCGATTGGAGGCGGAACTCGGCACGGCCCTGCTGGTCCGCAGTACGCGTAGCGTCGTATTGACCACAGCCGGTGCGGCTTTGGCGGAGTCCGCGCCGCCTGCGCTGGCGGCGCTGGACCGGGCCTGGGACACCGCCCGGAGCGCGGCGGCCGGGGAACTGGGCACGCTGAGCATCGGATACAGCCTCAGCACCGGGGCCGAGACGGCACCGGCCCTGGTGGACAGGCTGATTCGCGGCAACAGCGGTCTCGAGGTCGGCGCGGTCCCGATGGCGACACCGGAGATCTCCCCCGCGGTGGCCGAGGGCCGCATCGATGCCGGGATCACCCGCGGTGAACAGCCTGGCCGCGGCGTGCGCCGGTTCTTGCTGCGGCGTGAGCGCATCGGGGTTCAGCTGGCGCAGCACCATCCGCTGGCCGGACACCCGGAGATCGAGATCGCCGACGCGGCCGCGTATCCCCTGCGACTCGCCGACCGTGCGGCCAACCCCGTGGTTCACGATCAGCTGTCCGCGCTGTTCCAGGACACCCGGCCACACCCCCGATTCCACACCCCCGATTCCACACGCCCGCAGTCTCCTTCGACATGTCTCAGCGCTACCTGCTCGACGGGGTCACCCTCGCCCCGGCCGGAGAAGCCGCGGTCACAGCACAACCGGCCGGTCTCACCTGGCGACCGCTGCGGGGCGCGCCCAGCCTGACGATCCACCTGGTCCTCCCACGCGAGCAGTCGCCGCTGCACCGCCGCATCCGTACCGCCGCCAGAACCCTGGCGCACGAGCTGAACTGGCTGCCGGACTGACGCGCCGGAGGTCAGGCGAGACGGACGCCTGCGGTGGCGAGGCCGAGGAAGCCGTCGCCGTCCTCGAGCGGCACCCGACGTTCAACAGCTCTCTCCGTGCCGAGCGCCTCATCGACCTCGGCCGTATCGAAGACGCTGTACGAGCCCTCCAGCAGCCAAGGACCACACCGACCACACCCGCTTGGGACGGCGGCTACTCCACCGAACCGCCGTTCTGACAGCTCGGGCTGGTACGTGCCGCACGTTTCCTGCCACCGCACTCGCCCGCCACCAACTCCAACTCGTCATCCAGCACCGTCCGGTGCTCGGCGGAGTCGTCCATCCCCGCCGATTGCCACCCCATGGCTGGTCACGTCCAGCGGAGACCACGCGGGCGCGCTGGGCACGGACCTCCTCGGCCGCGGGCTGGTCGAAGACCGTGCGCACCAGCGTGGCCACCGACGGCTGCGCCGCCTTGGGGACGCGTGCTCGCACCGAGGCGCCGTCCGCTAGAACAGTCATCGCCTGCGGGGTGGCGGGGTTAGCGGTGTCGTGGTGAGGAGGTGAGGCCGGGGATCAGGACGGCGCCCACGAGTAGGTGCAGGGCGGTCAGGACGAGCAGGGACTCGGTGTCGGTGGCGCTGCCGAGGGGGCCGGTCAGTGACAGGGCGAGGACGGTGAGCGCGGTGATCGTCCAAGTGCGGCGGGGGCGGGCGGTGGTGCGTTCCAGGAGGGCTAGCAGCGCCCAGGCGGCCAGACCTACTGCGAGGGTCGCGGTCACGACGGCGGCCGCGCCGATCGGCTGGGACCGGCCGCCGGTCTCGGCGGACAGGTCGAGCCCGGCGACCGGGACGGTGAGTGCCCACAGCGTTAGGGCGGCGATGGTAGTGGCGGCGACGGTCGCCGCGCGGAGGATGCGGGTGCGCCGGGCCGACGTCGGCTGAGTCAGGGGCGTGCCGGACATGTCGGTCTCCTTCGTTCGTTGCGTGTCCGGTCACCGTCGCCGCAGCGGCGGGGTGGGCGCATCGGGCGCGGGGCCAGGTCCGATCCGTCCCGAGGTGGGGCGGGCACCTACTTTGGTCGGTGTCGGCGGCCCGGGGGCCGTGGCTAGCCTTGGCCGGTGGACGAGGTGACGTTCGGCCAGGTGGACGCCGGCCCGGCGGGGCGGCGCAGGCGCGTCGGCGCGGGGATCCTGCTCGCGGTGTCGGCCGCGCTGGTGGGGCTGACGGTCTGGGGCCGGTGGAGTTCGGGCGGCTCGCTGCCGCTGGACATCGCGGCCGGTGCGGCGGGCTGCGCGCTGGCACCGCTGCTGCTGTGGCGGCCGGTGCCGGCGGCGCTGGCGCTGAGCGTGCTGGCGGCGCTGTCCCCGGCGGCGACGCCGGTGGCGAGCATGGGGGTGCTGCACGTCGCGCAGCGGCGCCCGTTCCCGGTCGCGGTGGCGGTCGGCGCGGCGGCGCTCGCGGCGCACGTCGTGCAGGGGCTGTGGCAGCCGAGCGGCGGGATCTCCTTCGGCTGGTGGCTGCTGCTGGTGGCGCTCGGGGACGGGGCGCTGGTCGGCTGGGGCGCGCTGGTGCGGGCGCGCCGGGCGCTGCTGCTGTCGCTGCGCGAACGCGCGCGCCGCGCCGAGGCCGAGCAGGGCCGCCGGGTCGCCGAGGCGCGGATGGCCGAGCGGACGCGGATCGCGCGGGAGATGCACGACGTGCTGGCGCACCGGCTGTCGCTGCTGGCCACCTACGCCGGGGCGCTGGAGTACCGGCCGGACGCGCCGCCCGAGCGGCTGGCCGAGGCCGCCGGGGTGGTCCGCGCGGGGGTGCGGCAGGCCCTGGAGGAGCTCCGCGAGGTGATCCTGCTGCTGCGCGCCGACGACGCCGGCGAGAACGACCGGCCGCAGCCGGTCCTGGCCGACGTGCCCCGGCTGGTGGCCGAGTCGCGGGCCGCGGGCGGGCGGGTGGAGCTGAGCGACGGGACGTCCGGCGCGGAGG
The DNA here is from genome assembly GCF_004348335.1 of Actinomadura bangladeshensis. GTDB lineage: Bacteria > Actinomycetota > Actinomycetes > Streptosporangiales > Streptosporangiaceae > Spirillospora > Spirillospora bangladeshensis. Next base: position 35,074 of record NZ_SMJW01000044.1, read on the forward strand.
GCCTCCCGCCGGCCGCCGGCCGGACCGCGTACCGGGTGGTGCAGGAGGCGCTGACCAACGCCCGCAAGCACGCGGCGGGCCGTCCCGTCCGGGTGGTGCTGGAGGGCCGGCCCGGCGACGGGCTGGTCATCGACGTCCGCAACCCGCTGCGCGCGGACGGCGGGGACCCGCCGCCGGGCAGCGGGACGGGCCTGGTGGGGCTGACCGAGCGGGTCCGGCTGGCCGGGGGCAGGCTCGACCACGCGGCCGCCGGGGACGAGTTCCGCCTGCGCGCCTGGCTACCATGGCCCGCGTGAACCGCCCCCTGCGCGTGCTGATCGTGGACGACGACGCCCTCGTCCGCGCCGGGCTGTCGATGATGCTGGACGGAGCGGGCGGCATCGCGGTGGCCGGTGAGGCCGCCGACGGCGACGAGGTTCCCGCGGCCGCCGACGCGCACGCGCCCGACGTCGTGCTGATGGACCTGCGGATGCCGCGCGTGGACGGCATCACCGCGACCCGCCGGCTGCGGGCCAGGGCGAACCCGCCCGAGGTCATCGTGCTGACGACGTTCGACTCCGACGAGAACATCCTGCGGGCGCTGCGCGCCGGGGCCGGCGGGTTCCTGCTGAAGGACACCCCGCCGGACCGGATCGTCCAGGCCGTGCACCGGGTCGCCGCCGGGGAGCCGATGCTGTCGCCGGCGGTCACCCGGCGGCTGATGGACCGGGCGGCGACCGAGGCCGGCGCCCACCAGCGGGCCCGCGCCGCGCTGGCCCGGCTCAGCCCGCGCGAGAACGAGGTGGTCCTGGCGATCGCCCGGGGACGCTCCAACGCCGACATCGCGGCCGAGCTGTTCATGAGCGTGGCGACGGTGAAGGCGCACGTGTCCAGCGTCCTGACCAAGCTGGACATGGACAACCGCACCCAGATCGCGCTGCTGGCCCACGACGCCGGCCTCGCCTGACGGCCCCCGCGACGCGCATCTCCCGACACGCCCCGCCGGGCGCCCGCAGCCTGGCCGAGCAGCGCTATCCGCACGCCCGCGCCGCCCGGCCGCCGCCGGACTGACCCGCGGCGGCGCAGGTCACGGGGCCGGCGGCGGGACGAGGACGCCGGCGCGCGCGGCGGCGCAGGCCGCGGCGGCGGCGCGGTCGGCGGCGGCCTCGTCGACGGGCTCGCCGGTGATGAACGCCCGGTGGTACAGGGGCGCGACGGCGGCCCGGACGACTTCGGCGGGGTCGGTCCCGGCGGGGACCTCGCCGCGCCGGGCGGCGCGCTCGGTGATGGCGGCGGCCTGCTCGTGCCGGCGGGCGTAGAAGGCGTGCAGGGCGCGGGCCGCGGTGTCGCTGTGCGCGGCGGCCAGCACGAACGCGCGGGTGAGGGGCGCCTGCGCGGGGTCGGTGAGGCCGGTGAGCACGAGCCGGGCGAGGGCGCGCAGGTCGCCGGGGAGGGTGCCGGTGTCGGGGACGGGCCACGGTTCGGCGGCGGCGCGGGCGAGGGCGTCGGCGATGAGGCCGTCGGCGCCGCCCCAGCGCCGGTAGACGGTGGTCTTGTGCACGCCGCAGCGGGCCGCGACGCCCTCGACGGTGAGGCCGCGGTAGCCGTGCTCGGCCAGTTCGGCGAGCACGGCCTCCCGGACGGCCTCGCGCACCCGCGCGGTGCGGCCGCCGGGGCGGACGCTCCCGGGCTCCGGGCTGGTCATCGGCCGCCCCCGCGGCGCGGGTCGGTTCCCACACCGCCGATCCTAACGCGACACCGGTTGCGTTAACACTGCTGCCGGGAGGAGCTCGGGCAGTCCAGTCATGGACCGACCCGCCCAGCCAGAACAGACACGGTGACCACGCTGGCCGGCCATACCGCCGCGAGGGCGTGGTCCAGGGCCGCCGCGCGGTTGCGGCAGGTGGTCCCCGAGAGCCAGTCGATCTAGATCCGATCGGCGTGCCCGCCGAGGCCGGCGGGCCGCTCGGTCTGGACTGCGACATCCCGGGCGGCGCGCTGTGGGCGGCGCTGGAATCCGGTGCGCTCGCCCGCGTCTCCGCCGCCGGGTGACGGTTCGAGCCGCGCCGAAGCGTCGGCGGGCCACGGTGGAGGCATGAGCTCCGCGAACCCCGCCACCGGACGGGCCGCGGCCGGCGCACCGGGCCCGGTGCCGCGCCGCGGCGCGATGCTGGCGATCCTGTGCGCCGGGATGTTCCTGGTGCTGCTGGACGTGACGATCGTCAACGTCGCGCTCCCCGGCATCGGCCGGGCCCTGGACACGGGCCTGCCCGGCCTGCAGGGCGTCGTGGACGGCTACGCGGTCGCGATCGCGGGGCTGCTGCTCGGCGGCGGCGCCCTCGGCGACCGGATCGGGCACCGCCGCGTCACCGTGGCGGGGTTCGCCCTGTTCGGGGCGGCGTCGCTGGCCTGCGGCGCCGCGCCCGGCGCGGGGCCGCTGGTCGCGGCGCGGGTCGTGCAGGGCGCGGGCGCCGCGCTGCTGCTGCCCGGCAGCCTGGCGCTGATCACGGCGCTGTATCCGGGGCGGGCCGAGCAGGCGCGGGCGCTCGGGGTGTGGGCGGGCGTCTCCTCCACGGCGCTGCCGGCGGGTCCGCTGCTGGGCGGTCTGCTGGTCGACACCGCCGGGTGGCGGTGGATCTTCCTGCTGAACGTGCCGGTCACCGCGCTGGCGGCCGCGGGGGTGCTCGCGCCCGTCCGCGGGCCCCGCCCGCCGCGGCCGGACGTCCCGCTGGACCGCGCCGGGATGGTCCTGGCGCCGCTGGCCCTCGGCGGCCTGGCGTGGACGGTCATCGCGGCGGGCCACGGCCACCGGGGCGGCGCCGTGGCCGCCGCCGGGGTCACGGTCGCGGCCGGGGCGGCGTTCGCCGCCGCGGAGCGGCGCGCCGCGGCGCCCATGATCCCGGGCGGGCTGCTGCGGGCCCCGGCGTTCCTCGGCGCGAACGCCATCGCGTTCATCATGAACCTGGTCAGCAACGGGGTCCTGTTCGTGGCGACGCTGCGGCTGCAGCAGGCCGGGGGCCGCTCCGCGCTGGCCGCCGGGGCGATGCTGCTGCCGATGGCCGTCCCGCTGGCGCTGCTGGCGCCGGTCAGCGGCCGCCTCACCGCCCGGTTCGGCACGCGGGTGCCGCTCGCCGCGGGTACCGCGATCGCCGCCGCCGGGTCGCCGGCCCTGCTCGCGGCCGGGCCCGGCGGCGGCTACGCGGCGCTGCTCCCGGCCCTCCTGGCGATCGGGATCGGCGACGGCCTGATCGTCACCGCCGTGGTCGCCGCCGCGATGCGCGCCGCACCGCCCGCGCACGCGGGCCTCGCCGGCGGGTTCAACAACACCGCCCGGCAGGCCGGGACGGCGCTCGGCGTCGCGGTGTACGGGGCGGTCGCCGGCCCGGCCCTGCGCCCCGCGTTCGTCTCCGGCCTGCACGTCCTGGCGTGGGTGAGCGCCGCGCTGTGGCTGGTCGCGCTCGCGCTGACCCGCATCGTCCCGTCCCGCTGAGCCCTCGTCCGCCGGGGCCCGCCGGCCGGGCCCGGGACGAAAACCGGTTGGCGTGATCACCGGGGTCCGTTACAACGGACGGCATGCTCCGCAAGTACCCCCGGACCCGGCATATCGCGGGATCGCGGCTGCAGCCCGGCGACCACGACCTCGCCGCGGCGCCGTTCTCGGCGATCGCCGGGCGGCACCTGGTGGTGGAGGAGAAGCTCGACGGCGCCAACGCCGGCATCAGCTTCACCGCCGGCGGGGAGCTGCGGCTGCAGAGCCGCGGGCACTACCTGGCCGGCGGGCCGCGCGAGCGCCAGTTCGGGCCGTTCAAGGCGTGGGCGGCGTCGGTGCAGCATGTCCTGCGCGAGCGGCTGCGCGACCGGTACGTGCTGTACGGGGAATGGCTGTACGCCAAGCACACCGTCTACTACGACGCGCTCCCCCACTACTTCTGCGAGTTCGACGTCCTCGACCTGCGCGACGGGACGTTCCTGTCGACGCCGCGGCGCCGGGAGCTGCTGGAGGGGACGCCGGTGGTGCCGGTGCCCGTCCTGCACGAGGGGCCGCTGCCGGACCTGGCGGCGCTGACCGCGCTGGTCGGCCCGTCCACCTGCCGCACCCCCGCCTGGAGGGACGCGCTGCGCGCGGCGGCCGAGGCGGGCGGCGCCGATCCCGGCCGCGTCGCCGCCGAGACCGACTCCTCCGACGACATGGAGGGCCTCTACATCAAGGTGGAGGAGGACGGCCGCACCGTCGGCCGCTACAAGTGGGTCCGGGCCGGTTTCCTCACCGCGATCCTGGACGCGGGCACCCACTGGCTGGACCGGCCGATCGTCGCCAACGGCCTCGCCGACCCGGAGGCGCTGTATGCGGGTGTTTGAGGAGCTGTGCCCGGCCCCGCCGCGCTGGGAGGTGCCCTGGCGCGAGATCCGGGACGCGTTCGGCTGGGTCCGCGACCTGGCCGGCGTCCCGCAGGACGCGGTCTTCCACGGCGAGGGCGACGTCGAGGTCCACACCCGGATGGCGTGCGAGGCGCTGGCGTCGCTGCCGGCGTGGCGGGCCCGCCCGGCCGCCGAGCGGGTCCGGCTGTTCACCGCGGTGCTGATGCACGACGTCGCCAAGCCGCACTGCACCGCCACCGGCGACGACGGCCGCATCACCGCGCGCGGCCACTCCCGCCGCGGCGACCTGATGGCGCGGCGCATCCTGTGGGAGCTCGGCGCGCCGGTCGCCTGGCGCGAGCACGTGGCGGCGCTGATCCGCCACCACCAGGTGCCGTTCTGGGCGCTGGAACGCCCCGACCTCCAGCAGATCGCGTTCCGCGCGAGCCTGCTGGCCCGCAACGACGACCTGGTGCTGCTGGCGTCGGCCGACATCCTCGGCCGCGTCTGCCCCGACACCGCCGAGCTGCTGGACAACGTCGCCCTGTACGGGGAGTACTGCGCCGAGCAGGACTGCCTGGACGCGCCGCGGGCGTTCCCGTCCGACCACGCCCGGTTCTGGTACTTCCGCACGCCCGGCCGCGACCCCGCCTACGCCGCCCACGACGACACCCGCTGCACCGTCACCGTCCTGTCGGGGCTGCCCGGCGCCGGCAAGGACCACTGGATCGCCGCGAACCGCCCGGACCTGCCGGTCGTCAGCCTCGACCGGCTCCGCGCCGACCTGGGGGTGTCGCCCGCCGGGGACCAGCGCGCCGTGGCCGCCGCCGCCTACGAGCGGGCCCGCGCGCACCTGCGCGCCGGGCGCTCGTTCGTGTGGAACGCCACCAACGTGTCCCGGCAGCAGCGCGCGGCGTGCACGGGCCTGGCCGCCCGCTACCGGGCGCGGGTCGAGGTCGTCGCGCTGGAGGCGCCGCCGCGGGTGCTGCGCGACCGCAACCGGGCCCGCCCCGCGCCCGTCCCGGACGCGGTCGTCGACCGGCTGGTGCGCCGCTGGGAGACCCCCGACCCGACCGAGGCGCACCGGGTCGACTGGCTCACCACCGCCTAGCCGCCCGCCCCCGCCGCCGGCGGGACGATAATGGGGGCCGGCCGGGAGAAGGGGAGGCGGGCCATGGG
>NZ_SMJW01000450.1 GCF_004348335.1 Actinomadura bangladeshensis
CACCCGGACCGCGCCGCGATGGCGAAGGAGCTGCCGAACCGCGCGACGACCGTCTACCACCCGGTCGGCACCTGCCGGATGGGCGCGGACGAGCGCGCGGTCGTCGACCCGGCGCTGCGGGTGCGCGGCATCGAGGGCCTGCGGGTCGCGGACGCCTCGATCATGCCGAGCATCATCGGCGGCAACACCAACGCGCCGAGCATGATGATCGGCGAGCACGCCGCGACCCTGATCCTCGACACCTGACCGCCCCAACTCCGTTGACCTGCGGCGTGTTGTTGTTATGAGCGGCCGTATAACAACAACACGCCGCAGGTCAACGTGTCAGGTGCTGGGGAAGCGGGTGGCCCAGCGGCGCTGCCAGGGCGTTTCGACGGCGCGCGGGTGGTGGTGCTGGCGCGCCCAGGCGACGGCGCCGGACGGGTCCACCCCGGACAGGACGGCTAGGCACGCGATGACGGTGCCGGTGCGTCCGACGCCGCCGCCGCACGCGACCTCCACCGCCTCGCCCGCGCGGGCCCGCTCGTGCAGGGCGCGGATCTGCCGGACGGCCTCGTCCGAGTCGCGCGGCAGCCGGAAATCGGGCCAGTCGAGCCAGGCCGCGTCCCAGCGCAGGCCGGGTTCGTGGCGGCGCCGCAGTTTCGCGGAGCCGAGGTAGAGACCGAAGACGGGCTCGGGCCCATCGGGCACCGGCTTGCGAAGGCCGCGCCCCCGGATCCAGGCACCGTCCGGCAGCCGGATCGCCCCGGTGAGCGATGCGGTCATCGGACCTCCTCCCGGCGGCGCGCGCGGTGGTTGGCGACGTTCATCCGGTTGCCGCACCGCTCCGGCATGCAGTAGCGGCGGCGGCCGGCGCGGCTGGCGTCGGCGAACACGCCGCCGCAGCCCGGCGCGGCGCACGCGCGGAAGCGTTCGTGGCCGAGCGCCCGGACGAGCCCGAGCAGCGCGACACCGACGACGGCGGCCACTTCGCCGACGAGCGAGGCGTCCCGGGCCGTGGGCACGTACCACTGCCACCGCCCGGACGGGTCGCGGCGCAGCACGGGCGAGAGCCCGGTATGCCCGGCCATCAGCGCCGCGCCCTCCACGGCCCGCTCTTCGGTATCGGCCTCCATGACGGCGCGCACTTCACGCCTGAGGAGGCGCACCTGTTCGACGTCCGCGGCCGTCGGCGTCCGGAGGTCGTACGCCGCGAGAAGGCCGGCCAGGTCGGCGGGCCCGGAGAGCGCCTCGGCCCCCCGCACCTCCGGCGATGTGCCGACCAGCCCGTTGGCGACCTCGGCGCCCGCCGCGTAGTCGGCGATGGGAATGAGCAAGGCAGGCACCCTCCGCGAAGCCATGTAAGGTTTCCAGAGGGACTATAACCATTACTCCGTCGTCACGTCGAACTGGAGCCCGCCGTTCACCGCCGACACCTCGACATGCCGCCCGTGCTCCAGGTCGCCGGACAGCAGCAGGTCGGCCAGCTGGTCGTCCACCTCGCGCTGGATCGTGCGGCGCAGCGGCCGGGCGCCGAACTCCGGCTGGTAGCCGCGCTCGGCGAGCCAGTCGACGGCCTCGGTCGTGAAGTCGACGCCGACGTCCTGGGCGCGGAGGCGGCGGCGCGTCTCGTCCAGCAGCAGGTCGGTGATCTGCCGGAGCTGCCGCGCCTCCAGCCGCCGGAACACGATGATCTCGTCGATCCGGTTGAGGAACTCGGGCCGGAACGACTCGCGCAGCCGCCGCATGATCCGGTCGCTCAGCCCGCTCCCCTCGCCGCCGCGCCCGCCGAACCCGATCTCCGTCGTCCCGGTGATCAGCTCCGAGCCGAGGTTGGACGTCATGATCACCACGGTGTTGCGGAAGTCGACGGTGCGGCCCTGCGCGTCGGTCAGCCGGCCGTCGTCGAGGAGCTGGAGCAGGACGTTGAACACGTCCTGGTGCGCCTTCTCGATCTCGTCCAGCAGGATCACCGAGTAGGGCTGCCGCCGGACGGCGTCCGTCAGCTGCCCCGCCTCCTCATACCCGACATATCCGGGCGGGGCGCCCATCAGCCGGCTGACGGTGTGCCGCTCCTGGAACTCGCTCATGTCGAACCGGATCATCCGGTCCTGGCTGCCGAACAGCGCCTCCGCCAGGGCCTTCGCCAGCTCGGTCTTGCCGACGCCGGTCGGCCCGAGGAACAGAAACCCGCCGATCGGCCGGCCCGGGTCGCCCATGCCCGCCCGGGACCGCCGGACGGCCCGCGCCACCGCCGCCACCGCGTCCTCCTGCCCGACGACGCGCTGGTGCAGGTGCTCCTCGAGCCGCGTCAGCCGCTCCCGCTCCATCTCCGTGAGCTGCGTGACCGGCACACCGGAGATGCGCGACACGACCTCGGCGATGTCCTCCGTCGTCACCTCGGGGACGGTCACGGGGGCGTCGTCGTCGCGCGCCGTCTCCAGGTCCTTCTGCAGCCGGACGATCTCGTCCCGCAGCTCCGACGCCTTCTCGTAGTCCTCGTCCGCGACGGCCTGGTCCTTCTCCCGGCGCCGCCGGTCGAGCCGCTGCTCCAGCTCGCGGCGGCTGCCGTCCCGCGTCCCCGACCGGAGCCGCACCCGGGCCCCCGCCTGGTCGATCAGGTCGATGGCCTTGTCCGGGAGGAACCGGTCGGTGAGGTACCGGCTGGAGAGATCGACGGCCGCCACGAGCGCCTCATCGGTGAACCGGACGGAATGGTGCGCCTCATACCGGTCCCTCAACCCGCGCAGGATCTCGATGCTGTCATCGGGACTCGGCTCCGACACCAGGATCGGCTGGAACCGGCGCTCCAGCGCCGCGTCCTTCTCGATGTTGCGCCGGTACTCGTCAATGGTCGTCGCGCCGACCACGTGCAGCTCACCCCGCGCCAGCGGCGGCTTCAGCATGTTCCCGGCGGACACCGCGCCCTCGGCGCTCCCCGCGCCCACGATCGTGTGGATCTCATCGATGAACACGACCAGCTCGTCGCCGTGCTCGCGGATCTCGTCCACGACCTTCTTCAGCCGCTCCTCGAAATCACCCCGGTACCGGGTGCCCGCCACCAGACCGCTCAGATCCAGCTGGACGATCCGCTTCCCCCGCAGCGTCTCCGGCACGTCATCGTCGACGATCCGCTGCGCGAGCCCCTCGGCGATCGCCGTCTTCCCGACGCCCGGGTCGCCGATCAGCACCGGATTGTTCTTGGTGCGCCGCGACAGCACCTCGACGGTCTCCTCGATCTCCTGCTGCCGCCCGATCACCGGGTCGATCCGCCCCTCCCGCGCCAGCGCGGTCAGGTCGCGGCCGAACTCGTCCAGCGTCGGCGTCTCGGACGGCTGCCCGCCGCCCCCGCCGCCGGGCGGCGGGGGCGGCGGGCAGCCGTCCGA
>NZ_SMJW01000451.1 GCF_004348335.1 Actinomadura bangladeshensis
GGCGAGGCCCGCGTGGACGAACCCGCCCGCCACGGCCCGCGCGTCCACCCGGCCCTCCTCGGAAGAGCCTCCGGCCACCTCGCGGGTGACGGCGGCGAGGAGCTCCAGGGTCCCGGACAGGTCGTAGGCGGCCGAGGCGGCGGCGCCCGCGCGGCCCTCCCGCTCGGCGGCGTCGGGGCGTTCCAGGCGCGCGGCGATCTCCGCGGCGAGCGCGCCGGCGTCCTCCACGGGCACGAGCGCGCCCGTGCCCGGCGCGACGATCTCCGTGATGCCGGGGATGTCCGTCCCGACGATGGGGCGGCCCATGGCGTGCGCCTCCAGCGCCGTCAGCGGCAGCCCCTCCCATCGGGACGGCAGGGCGACGACGTTCGAGGCGGCCAGCCAGTCGCGGGTGTCCTCCACCGCCGGGACGAACCGGACACCCGGCACCCGTTCGCGCCGCAGCCGCGCCAGGTCGTCGCCGTCCCCGATGATCGCGAGCACGGCGGACGGGCAGCGCTCGGTCACCGACGGCCAGGCGGCGACCAGGACGTCCTGCGCCTTCTGCCGGGTCACCCGGCCGACGCAGACGGCGAGCGGCACCCCGGCGGCCAGCCCGAGCCGGATGCGCGCGGCGAGCCGGTCCGCGCCGTCCGCCGGGGTGAACCGGGCCAGGTCGACGCCGTTGCGGACGAGCCGGTAGGCGCCGCGCACGCCCGCGTCCATGCCCTGGGCCTGCTCCCCCGCGCCGACGCAGACCAGCGCGTCGCTCCAGCGCGCGGCGAGCCGCTCCCAGCGGCGGCTGCCGGCGGCCTGCCGCCCGGTGGCCGCGAGCCACGACCAGCCGTGCGGCTGGAACAGGGTGGGCGTGCCCCGCGGGCGGCGCAGCAGCCGCCCGGCCAGGCCCGCCTTCGAGGAGTGCAGATGGACGACGTCGGGCGCGAACGTCGCGACCACCCGCCGGAGCCGGAGCGCCTCCGCCAGGACGCCGGGGCCGGGGGTCCGCGCGGCGTCCCAGTTGAGCCACGGGACGCCGGCCGCCATGCACCGCTCGGGCAGGTCGCCGCCCGGCGGGCACGCCACCGCGACGGTCCAGCCGCGCCTGCGCTGGTCCATGGCCGCCTGCCCGACGTACACCGCGACCCCGCCCGCGTTGGGCTGGCTGACGTGCAGCACCCGCAGCGGCTCAGCCATGGCCTTCCTGCCCGCGGTGCCGCCGCGCCGACACGTACCCGCGGGCCTGCGCGAGGCCGGCGAACGCGGCGGCCGCCGCGGACCGCCCGAGGATGATCCGCTCGTTGCGGACGGGCGTCGGCCGCCATTTCAGCTTGTACGGCTCATCGCCGCGCAGCAGGCTGACGCCCTGCCGGTGCCGGTCCCGCGCGATGGCGAGGTTCTGCCGGAGCATCATCAGCGAGACGTCCACGCAGGCGCGCAGGTCCGGGATCGCCCCGTACAGGTAGGCGCCGACGTACCGGTGGCCGATGAACACGAGGTCGCTGGCGACGAGCCGGTCGTCCCACATGTACCGCATCACGGCGGCGCGCCCGTCGCGGACCATCCCGGGCGCGGCCTCGGCCAGGTGTCGGCGGAACCGCTCCCGCGTGTGCTCGGGGTTGATCGGGCGGCCCGCCCACTGGAGGGCGTGCAGGTCGAGCAGGGCGTGGACGGCCTCCGCCGCCCGCTCCGGCGGGGTGCTCTCGGCCGTGATGCCGCGCACGTCGACCTTGCGGAGCTTGGCGCGCATCTTCCCGGCGGTGCGGCGCGGCAGCCGGCCGAGGACGTCGTCGATGCCGGCGGCCGGGAGTTCGAGGCACACCGACGACGGCGTCCGCCAGGTCCGGCGCGGCCACTGCGCCGCGACCAGGTGCGCCACGGAGCCGGGGCGAACCTCGCACAGGTCGAGCGCGCACCATCCGCGCTCGTCCAGCAGGGCCCGCGCGAGGCGCGGGACGGCGCCGTCGGCGTACACGGGGTCGAGGAGGAAGTCGGTGAAGTCGCTCTGCTCGGCGGCCAGCGGGACCAGCACCGGGAACCCGTACCGGACGCCCGCCATCAGCGGCGCCGCCGCGACGAGCCGGCCCCGGCACCGGACGAGCGCGAGCCGCAGCCGCCCGCGCGTTCCGTACCAGCCCCACCACGCCCTGATCCACTCATAGGTCTGGAAGGGCGTCGCGGCCGGGCTGCGGTCGTACAGGTCGCGCAGTTCGTCCGCGAGGCCGACGAGCGCCTGCTCGTCCCGGTGCACCTCGACCGACCATTCGACGGCCGGGGGCGCGGACCGGACGGGCGCGATCGCGGTCATGACGTCACCTCCGCGCGCTCGGCGTCCGCCGGCTCGGCCTTCGCCGGCTCGGCCTTCGCCGGCTCGGCCTTCGCCGGCCCGGCGGCCGGCGGGGCGGCGGCCGGGGCGGGGACGCCCGCGTGCCGGGGCGCCGCGTCGCGCCGGGCGCCGCGCCGCCCGCTCAGGACGGCGGCGCCGAGCCCGGCGAGCAGGACGCCCGCGGCGGTCCCGGCGGCGACGTCGAGCAGCAGGTTCGGCGACGACGGGACGGCCGGCGGCTCGGCGAGCGTCATCAGCGCGACGCGGACGCCGGTGTCGGCGCGGTGCTGCGCCCCGTACCGGACGAGCGCGTCGGCGGCGGCGTTGGCGAACGCGGCGGCGTCGCGGGGCGTCCGGGCGCTGCCGGCCAGCCGGATCAGCGGGGTGTCCGGCGAGGTGGACGCCTGGATGTGCTCGCGGGTGCCGCCCGCGGCGTGCCGCGGCAGCGGGATCGAGGAGTGCTGCAGGGTCTCGGGCAGCGGCGCGAGCCGCCCGTACGCCTGCGCGAAGCTGACCGCCGCCGGGCCGGACTGCCCGTCCCCGGCCTCCACGACCAGGACGAACGCGGTCGCGGTGTAGGTGGTGGGGGCGAGCAGGCCGTAGCCGAGCCCGCCGAGGAGGCCGGCCAGCACGAACGCCAGGGCCGGGCCGAACCGCCGCAGGAACGCGGTGACCGGCCCGCGCAGGCGCCGGACGGCGGCGTCGAGCACCCCGCCCTTCGGTTTCGGTTCAGGTTGCGGCATCTTGAGCCCTTTCTCGTATCGGAACGATCCCGCGGGCGGCCGGCGCGGGCAGGTACAGCCGGGCGAGCTCGGCGGCCTGCCGGGCGATGTCGTAGCGGGCGACGACGGGCGGCACGCGCGTCCGGTCCCGGTCGCCGGCACGGTCCCCGGCCAGGACGCGGGCGAGTTCCGCGCTCCAGACCGCGGCGTCGGTGGGGAGGC
>NZ_SMJW01000452.1 GCF_004348335.1 Actinomadura bangladeshensis
CATCGGGGCCCGTGGAACCCCGCCCACCCGACGCGACAGTCGGGCCCCACCGCTGACCCGCCACCGAAAACCAAGAATCGGTCGGGTCGCTCCCCGACCCAACCGACCTCACGAAAGATCGAGGCTAGGTCCCACCGACAGGACGGAGGGTCATTTCGCGGAACTCAGCGTGTTCACATCCCCCGCAGAAAGGGGATGTACAAAAGCATTTTGGAGGTATAGGTGCGATCCGGGCGGGTTTGGTATTCGGGCCGGACGGGATTGAGCGTGCCCCAACGATCTCTTCGCCGTTCTCGCGCACTTTTCAGTCGTCGTAGGTGAGGCCGTATCCGAACGGGAAGAGCGCCTTCTTCCCGTCGCCCTTGTTGATCGGCTCCTGGTCGCCGCTGCGCATCCACGTGACCGGGAGCCTGCCCCTGGGGTCCGCGTCGCCGTAGAGGACGTCCGCGACGCCCTCGCCCTCGGTGCCCGGCAGCCAGGCCGCGACCAGCGCGTCCCATTTCGGCAGGTCCGCGGCGATGTCCAGCGGACGGCCCGACACCAGCACCACGACCACCGGGACGCCGGCGGCGCGGAGCCGGTCGATGGTCTTCAGGTCGGCGCCGTCCAAGCCCAGGTCCCCGGTGCGGTCGCCGTGGTACTCGGCGTACGGGGTCTCCCCCACCACGGCGATCGCCGCGTCGTAGGACGAGTCGATGCCGGTGCCGTCCTTGCTGTAGGTGACGGTCGCGTCCGGATCGGCGGCCTTGCGGATGCCGTCCAGGATCGTCGTGCCCGGCGTGATCGGGCCCGGCTCGCCCTGCCAGGTGATCGTCCAGCCGCCCGACTGCATGCCGATGTCGTCGGCGCTGCGGCCCGCGACGAACACCTTGTCGTCGTCGTTCAGCGGCAGCACGTCGTCGTCGTTCTTCAGCAGCACCTGCGACTCGGCGACCGCCCGCCGCGCCAGCTTGCGGTGCGCTGCGCTGCCGACCGTCTGCAGGTACGTGCGGTCGGCCAGCGGATGCTCGAACAGGCCGAGTTCGAACTTCTTCGTCAGGATGCGGCGGTTCGCGTCGTCGATGCGCTCCATCGGGACGTCGCCGTCCTTCACCTCGTCGCGCAGGTAGTCGATGAACCGGCGCCACTCGGTCGGCACCATCACCATGTCGATTCCGGCGTTGATCGCGGCGGCGACCTCGTCCTTGGTGAACCCTGGCTTGCCGTCGATCTCGTCGATCCCGTTGTAGTCGGACACGACGAACCCCGTGAAGCCCAGCTCGCCCTTCAGCACGTCCGTGATCAGGTACCTGTTCTGGTGCATCTTCAGCCCGTTCCACGAGCTGTAGGAGACCATCACCGCGCCGACGCCGCGCTTCACCGCCGCGTGGAACGGCGGCAGGTGGACGGCGCGCAGTTCCTTCTCGGAGATCTTCGCGTCGCCCCGGTCGTCGCCGCCCTCGGTGCCGCCGTCCCCCACGAAGTGCTTCGCCGTGGCCAGGACGGACGCGGGGCCGCCCAGTTCGTCCCCCTGCAGCCCGTCGATGATCGTCGTCATCATCGACGGCAGCTCGGGGACCTCGCCGAACGACTCGTACGTCCGTCCCCACCGGTCGTCGCGGGCGACGCACACGCACGGCGCGAAGTTCCAGTCCACGCCCGTCCCCGTCATCTCAGCGGCGGTCGCGGCGCCGATCGCGCGGACGAGCGCCGGGTCGCGGGTCGCGCCGAGCCCGATGTTGTGCGGGAAGATCGTCGCGCCGACCATGTTGTTGTCGCCGTGCACCGCGTCCGCCCCGTACATGATCGGGATGTGCAGCGGCCCGGCCAGCGCGGCCTTCTGGAACCCGTCGTACATGTCCGCCCAGCTCTCCGGCGTGTTCGGATCGGGCGCGGACCCGCCGCTGGACAGCACCGACCCGATCCGGTAGCGGGTGATCTCCTCGGGACCGACATACCTGCGCTCCGGCTGCGTCATCTGGCCGAGCTTGTCGTCCAGGCTCATCCGGTCGAGCAGGTCGTCGACCCGGTCCTGGACGGACAGGTGCGGGTCCAGGTAGGGGGCGGGCCCCGGGTCGGCCCGCACCGGCCCGCCGTAGGCGGCGAGCGCCAGCACCGCCGACATGCAGAGGGACGGCAGGCGGGACCGCATCGCGCGAAGGGAGGAGCTGTACATGTGGAATGCTTTTCCACAGTTGATCAAACGCAACGCAACCGGACATCAGCGCATGGGCAATATCTGACGCGCAGCACAGGGCAAAGGGCCCTCGATCGGGATCGAACCGACACCTCCGGGACCACAACCCGGCGTGCAGACCACTACACCACGAAGGCCGTGTCTCCGGCAGGAATCCGTGTCAGCCCTGGCCAACCAGATGCGACCTCCGGGTCCGCAACCCGGCGCGCTCTCCACTGCGCCACGGAGACCTGTCTCTGACGTACCAGGTGCAGGAATCGAACCTGCCTCGTGCGGGATATGAATCCGCCGGATACACCAGCATCCTCACCTGGCGCGGAGGGTGCGAGATTCGAACTCGCGCAGGGGTGACCCTGACCACGGCTTAGCGGGCCGCTGCCTTCCCACTCGGCCAACCCTCCGGGAAAAGAAAAAGACCGCCCGTTGATCCCCGGGCGGCCGCATCAAGACGCGCTTCTCACATCCGACGCCGGCTCCCGAGACCGAAAGGACGACTGCTATGCATTCGCTGGCGAAGCATCTTCCATCCCCTTCCGCTCTCGTTCCGTCTGACGCCCATAGTGCCGTGACGGCTCCAGCCTCCACAACTCATTTATTGCGGACCGTGCATCGATCTACACGCATTCCGACAGGCCCAGGCGAGTATCGCGCTCACCCGGGCGACGACGGCTGAGATTCGCCGATCCCACGAGCCGCGGAGTGTCACACGGTGGACCGCGGTGCTTCCAGGGCCGCGCTCAGGGCGCGGAGGGCGTGGTAGACGCGGGCCTTGACCACGTCTACCGGCACCCCCAGCGAGGCGGCGGCCTCGTTGACCGACCGGTCGCGGAAGACCGTCTCGGTGAGGATCTCGCGGTGCGCCGGCGGCAGCGCCTGGAAGGCCCGGGCGACCACCGCGGGGCGCGTCCGCCGCCCCGGCACGCCGGGGACGAACGAACCGGTGTCTTTGCCCATTCGCAGTGCCACGCCACGAACCTCGCACTCCGCGCCCCCCGCGGCACCGCACTTATGCCCGCTTTAAGGAAGCGTTGAGGGTGGGAT
>NZ_SMJW01000453.1 GCF_004348335.1 Actinomadura bangladeshensis
GCAGCGATTTGGTTTGAACGTTCAGTGTGTTCAAGCCACTCGGCCTATTAGTACCGGTCGACTCCACACGTTACCGCGCTTCCATCTCCGGCCTATCAACCCGGTCGTCTACCGGGGGCCTTACACCCACAAAGGAGTGGGAGAACTCATCTCGAGGAAGGCTTCCCGCTTAGATGCTTTCAGCGGTTATCCCGACCGAACGTAGCCAACCAGCCGTGCCCCTGGCGGGACAACTGGCACACCAGAGGTCCGTCCGTCCCGGTCCTCTCGTACTAGGGACAGACCCTCACAATTCTCCTACGCGCGCAGCGGATAGGGACCGAACTGTCTCGCGACGTTCTAAACCCAGCTCGCGTGCCGCTTTAATGGGCGAACAGCCCAACCCTTGGGACCTACTCCAGCCCCAGGATGCGACGAGCCGACATCGAGGTGCCAAACCATCCCGTCGATATGGACTCTTGGGGAAGATCAGCCTGTTATCCCCGGGGTACCTTTTAGCCGTTGAGCGACACCACTTCCACACGTAGGTGCCGGATCACTAGGCCCTGCTTTCGCACCTGCTCGACACGTCCGTCTCACAGTCAAGCTCCCTTGTGCCCTTGCACTCGCCACCTGATTGCCAACCAGGCTGAGGGAACCTTTGGGCGCCTCCGTTACACTTTAGGAGGCAACCGCCCCAGTTAAACTACCCACCAGGCACTGTCCCCCACCCGGATACACGGGTGCGGGTTAGACGCTCAAAACGACCAGAGTGGTATTTCACCAACGACTCCACCGACACTGGCGTGCCGGCTTCACAGTCTCCCACCTATCCTACACAAGACGCTCCAAGCGCCAATGCCAAGCTGTAGTGAAGGTCCCGGGGTCTTTCCGTCCTGCTGCGCGAAACGAGCATCTTTACTCGTACTGCAATTTCGCCGGGCCTGTGGTTGAGACAGCGGGGAAGTCGTTACGCCATTCGTGCAGGTCGGAACTTACCCGACAAGGAATTTCGCTACCTTAGGATGGTTATAGTTACCACCGCCGTTTACCGGCGCTTAGATTCTCAGCTTCGACACCCGAAAGCGTCTAACCGGTCCTCTTAACGTTCCGGCACCGGGCAGGCGTCAGTCCGTATACAGCGTCTTACGACTTCGCACGGACCTGTGTTTTTAGTAAACAGTCGCTTCCCCCTGGCCTCTGCGACCCCACCCAGCTCCAGAAGCTAGTCCTTTCACCGGGCGTGGTCCCCCTTCTCCCAAAGTTACGGGGGCAATTTGCCGAGTTCCTTAACCACAGTTCACCCGATCGCCTTGGTATTCTCTACCTGACCACCTGAGTCGGTTTAGGGTACGGGCCGCCAGTACACTCGCTAGAGGCTTTTCTCGACAGCATGGGATCACTCACTTCACCTAAAACGGCTCGGCATCACATCTCACCCACATGCGCTACGGATTTGCCTATAGCGCGGGCTACATGCTTACCCCGGGACAACCATCGCCCGGGCTGAGCTACCCTCCTGCGTCACCCCATCACTCACCTACTACCCCCTCGGGTCGACCGCTGCCCGCAAAACAAGCCCGAAGGCTCGAACCGGGATTCGGGGTCTTAGCATCAGAGGGTTCAGCGTTGGCGCATACCAGCGGGTACGGGAATATCAACCCGTTGTCCATCGACTACGCCTGTCGGCCTCGCCTTAGGTCCCGACTTACCCTGGGCGGATTAGCCTGCCCCAGGAACCCTTGGTCATCCGGCGCACACGTTTCTCACGTGTGACTCGCTACTCATGCCTGCATTCTCACTCCCACAGCCTCCACCACTCGATCACTCGGCGGCTTCACCGGCTGCAGGACGCTCCCCTACCCATCACACCCTCACGGATGCAATGCCACGGCTTCGGCGGTGTGCTTGAGCCCCGCTACATTGTCGGCGCGGAATCACTTGACCAGTGAGCTATTACGCACTCTTTCAAGGATGGCTGCTTCTAAGCCAACCTCCTGGTTGTCAGAGCAACTCCACATCCTTTCCCACTTAGCACACGCTTAGGGGCCTTAGCCGATGATCTGGGCTGTTTCCCTCTCGACTACGAAGCTTATCCCCCGCAGTCTCACTGCCACGCTCTCACTTACCGGCATTCGGAGTTTGGCTGACGTCAGTAACCTTGTAGGGCCCATCAGCCATCCAGTAGCTCTACCTCCGGCAAGAAACACGCGACGCTGCACCTAAATGCATTTCGGGGAGAACCAGCTATCACGGAGTTTGATTGGCCTTTCACCCCTAACCACAGGTCATCCCCCAGGTTTTCAACCCTGGTGGGTTCGGGCCTCCACACCGTCTTACCGGCGCTTCACCCTGCCCATGGCTAGATCACCCCGCTTCGGGTCTACAGCATGCGACTCAAACGCCCTATTCAGACTCGCTTTCGCTACGGCTACCCGCCACCGGTTAACCTCGCCACACACCATAACTCGCAGGCTCATTCTTCAAAAGGCACGCCATCACGAAGCAAGGACCAAAGCCCCTGCAGGACGCTCTGACGGCTTGTAGGCACACGGTTTCAGGTACTATTTCACGACCCCTCACCGGGGCACTTTTCACCTTTCCCTCACGGTACTGGTCCGCTATCGGTCATCAGGAAGTATTCAGCCTTACCACGTGGTCGTGGCAGATTCACACGGGATTTCACGGGCCCCGTGCTACTCGGGAACACACCCAAGAGACACCGCAGTTTCGTCTACCGGACTCTCACCGTCTACGGTCGGCCTTCCCATGCCGTTCGACTACCACGATATTTTGTAACTCTCCGACCCAGCGGCAGCTAGATCAAGGCGGTCCCACAACCCCGCACACGCAACGCCTGCCGGCTATCACACGCGCACGGTTTAGGCTAATCCGCTTTCGCTCACCACTACTCACGGAATCACTATTGTTTTCTCTTCCTGCGGGTACTGAGATGTTTCACTTCCCCGCGTTCCCACCAACCTGCCTATACATTCAGCAGGCGGCGACACCCCATGACGAGTGCCAGGTTTCCCCATTCGGAAATCCCCGGATCAAAGTCTGGTTGCCGACTCCCCGAGGCATATCGCAGGCTCCCACGTCCTTCATCGGCTCCTGATGCCAAGGCATCCACCGTATGCCCTTAAAAACTTGAACACACAAAACGATCAAAACAAATCGCAGA
>NZ_SMJW01000454.1 GCF_004348335.1 Actinomadura bangladeshensis
CCCCAGCACCGTCCCCACCTGCCCGGTGCCACCGGGCATCACAACTCTCATCCCGCCTCCCGACCATCGCCCTCACGACCTTAACCCACTTTTGAACACGTTCAAAGGAGAGCACCGCCACACCCGGCAGCCGCCCCACCGTCACCGGCGCCCCAAGGGCCGCACGGGTGGTCATGGGTCATCGGTCTCGCGATCGCGGCGTTCGACTCCCCGGCGCATTGCTCCGAGCAGGACCTTGGCGACGAAGCCCACGATGATGAGGTCCCCGAGCATCTGGGCCGACGTCAGTGTCCGCGCCAGCTGTGAGCGCGGCACGATGTCGCCGAAGCCGACCGAGGAGAACACGGTCATGGTGAAGTACAGGGCGTCGACGTGGGTGAGCGGTTCCGAAAAGGTGCCCGGCATGCCGTTCTCCATGAGGCAGTAGCTCGCCGCGAACGCCACGAGGAACAAGGGGACGGACGTCGCGAGCGCCTCGGCGGTGCGCAGTCGCGGTGACGGCGACCGTACGATCGCCCGCGCCTGCCAGGCGACGAGCGCCCCGAATGCGGCCAGGGCAAAGCCCAGCGCCACCGCGCTCAGCAGCGTGAACGGCTTGTCCAGCGGCGCCGCGAAGTAGGCGGCCAGGAGGCAGGTGGTGATCACTACCGTGCGCAGTGCCGTCCAGAGCACCAGCATGCGGCGCGTTCGTCGCGACGGGGTCTTCACTCCCGCATCCATGCCCAGGCGATACGGGAAATCGCCATGCCGAGGCGAGGGAGGCGGTGGGCTCTGCATCAGCGCGCCGGGAGGCGAGTGAGGCGCGAAGGCGGGAGCGTCATCCCCGTGAGAGGGGAGAGAAAAGGGGGAGACCGGAGCGGGCGGGGCCCTCGCCGTTGAAGGCGCCCGTCCGGAGGGGAGCGGGGTTCTGCTCGGTCAGGCGCGGGTCAGATGAGGCCCTGGGCGAGCATGGCGTCGGCGACGCGCTCGAAGCCCGCGATGTTGGCACCGACGACGTAGTCACCGGGCGCGCCATAGCGCTCGGCGGTCTCGTAGCACGTCTCGTGGATGTTCGTCATGATCGCGGCCAGTTCCTCCTCCACGCGGGAGAACGACCAGGAGGCGCGGCTCGCGTTCTGCTGCATCTCCAGCGCGCTGACCGCGACGCCGCCGGCGTTGGCGGCCTTGCCCGGACCGAACGCGACGCCCGCGTCCTGGAAGATGTGCACGGCCTCCGGCGTGGTCGGCATGTTGGCGCCCTCGGACACCGCCTTGACGCCGTTGCGGACGAGGATCCGCGCGGCCTCCGCGTCCAGCTCGTTCTGCGTCGCGGACGGCAGCGCGATGTCGGCCGGGACGTCCCATACTCGTCCACCGGGGACGAACCGGGCGGACCCGCCGCGCTTCTCGGCGTAGTCGCAGACGCGGCCCCGCTCGACCTCCTTGACCGTCTTGATCAGGTCGAGGTCGATGCCCTTCTCGTCCACCACGTAGCCGCTGGAGTCCGACACGGTGATCACGTTGGCGCCGAGCTGCTGGGCCTTCTCGATCGTGTAGATCGCGACGTTGCCGGAGCCGGACACGACGATCTGCTGTCCGTCGAGGTCCTCGTTGCGGCGGCGGAGCATCTCGGCGGTGAACATGACGTTGCCGTAGCCGGTCGCCTCCGTCCGGCCGGCGGAGCCGCCCCACAGCGCGCCCTTGCCCGTCAGCATCCCCGCCTCCCAGCGGTTCGTGACGCGGCGGTACTGGCCGAACAGGTAGCCGATCTCGCGGCCGCCGACGCCGATGTCCCCGGCCGGGACGTCGGTGTGCTCGCCGACGTGGCGGTACAACTCGGTCATGAACGACTGGCAGAACCGCATGACCTCCTCGTCGGACCGGCCGTGCGGGTCGAAGTCGCTGCCGCCCTTGCCGCCGCCGATGCCGAGCCCCGTCAGCGCGTTCTTGAAGATCTGCTCGAAGCCGAGGAACTTCACGATGCCGAGGTTCACGGTCGGGTGGAAGCGCAGCCCGCCCTTGTACGGTCCGAGCGCGCCGTTGAACTCGACGCGGAAGCCCCGGTTGACGTGGATCTCGCCGTTGTCGTCCTGCCAGGGGACGCGGAACATGATCTGCCGCTCCGGCTCGATCAACCGCTCGACCAGCTTGGCGACGGCCAGCCCGGGCCGCGCGGCCAGCACCGGGCCGAGGGATTCGAGGACCTCGTGGACGGCCTGGTGGAACTCCGCTTCGCCAGGGTCCCTCCGGAGAACCCTGTCATAGGACTCTTCCAGGACGGCGAGGGTCTCGGGTGGCGCCGGCAGACGGGGGGCCAGTGGCATGGTGAGATTCCTTCCTTCGGTCCCCCCACTCTAAAACCTGCGTTTCACCGCCTGAGACAGGGTGACCGCAGGTCGGAACCCGTACATGGCTTACAAGAAACCCTGAACAGACCCGGCGAACACTCGGGCCGCCCGCTGCGACGCAGGACGGCTGCGGGCGGCGCTGCTTCGGGCGGACGTCGTGCGACGCCGGGCTGCGTCCTTCCCCGGGTGGGGACGCGGCCCGGCGCCGGTCGGGTCGGGCGGTCAGCCCGGGCACTTCTTCCATGCGAAGTGGTAGGTGGTCTGGACGCCGCCGTCGGCCGAGTCGAAGGCCATGAAGCTGGTCTGCGACGCGTCCGAGGTGCCCTGGTACACCCGCAGTTCGGTGTTGATGTTGAAGTTGCGGTCCTCGCCGCAGGGCTTGTAGACGAGTTCGGTGACGGGCGTCCGGTCGGAGAACTGCCAGTTGTCGGAGTACGCGCCCTTGATCGTGTGGCTGGCCGGCGTCGTCTGCGCCATGCCCTGGTGGTAGTAGTTGGCCTTCTCCATGCCGGTGGCACCGTCCGCGAGGTGGGCGAAGCCGCGGTAGTCGGCGCCGGCGATCGCGTACGTGAACCCCTGCGGGACATGGACGCGCAGGTTGATCTGGCAGTTCTTGCGGAAGTCCGTCGGGTCGGAGTCGCCGCCCGTCTGGGCGAGGTAGTCGCTGTAGGTGACGGTGAACGCGGTGTTGTCGCTCGCCGACGCCACCGCGGCGGTCCCGGACTGGCATCCGGACCCGTTCACGGTGAGGACGTCGATGACGATCCTGTCGGGCGGGGGC
>NZ_SMJW01000455.1 GCF_004348335.1 Actinomadura bangladeshensis
CCCCCGAGACCCCCGGCCCCGTCGACGCCGTCGTCACGACCGTCCCCGGCCTCGCCCTCGCCGTCCTCGTCGCCGACTGCGCGCCCGTACTGCTGGCCGATCCCGTCGCCGGGGTCGTCGGCGCCGCCCACTCCGGCCGTCCCGGCACGGCCGCCGGGGTCGTCCCGGCGCTGGTGAAGGCGATGTGCGAGCGGGGCGCCGACCCCGCGCGGATGACCGCCGCGATCGGCCCCGCCGCGTGCGGCCGCTGCTACGAGGTGCCCGCCGAGATGCGCGACGAGGTCGCCGCCGTCGTCCCGGCCGCGTACTCCACCACCTCTCGGGGCACCCCCGGCCTCGACATCCGCGCCGGCGTCGCCGAGCAGCTCGCGTCCGCCGGGGTGGCCTCCGCCGCCGTCGACCCGCGCTGCACCATCGAGGACCCCGGCCTCTTCTCCTACCGCCGCGAGGGCCGCACCGGCCGCTTCGCCGGATATGTCTGGCTCAACGGCGCCACGTCGAAGGACGGCGCGTGACCGGGGGGAGCAGCCTCACCCCGGAGGAGCGCCGCGCGGAGCTGGCCGAGGCCCTCGCCGCCGTGCGCGCCCGCATCGCCGCCGCCTGTGCCGCCGCCGGCCGGGACGAGGGCGAGATCACCCTCATCGCGGTGACCAAGACCTTCCCCGCCTCCGATGTGCGGCTGCTGGCCGGACTCGGCCTCGCCGACGTCGGCGAGAACCGCGACCAGGAGGCCCGCCCCAAGGCCGCCGAATGCGCCGGCCTCCCGCTGACCTGGCACTTCGTCGGCAGGCTGCAGACCAACAAGGCCCGCGCGGTGGCAGGCTACGCCGACGTCGTGCACTCGGTGGACCGGCCCAGGCTGGTCACCGCCCTGTCGGACGCCGCCGTCCGCGCCGGCCGCACGCTGCGCTGCCTCGTCCAGGTGTCGCTGGACGACGACCCGGCCGAGGGCCGGGGCGGCGCGGCGCCCGGCGCGGTGCCGGAGGTGGCCGCCGCGATCGCGGCGGCCGCCGGCCTGGAGCTCGGCGGTGTGATGGCCGTCGCGCCGCTCGGCGCCGACCCGCTGCCCGCCTTCACCCGGCTCGCGGGGGTGGCGGAGGAGATGCGAAGGAACCATCCGGGCGCCCGGATCGTCAGTGCGGGTATGAGCGGCGACTTGGAACAGGCGATCGCGTGCGGCGCGACACACCTGCGGGTCGGTACGGCGTTGCTCGGCGGCCGACGGGCAATCGTCAGGTAATGTCCCCCCAGTGGTACCTGCCGGAACGCGGGTCGCCACGTCGGAGGAGTCCACCGGCGGCACCGGACGCGCCCGGAGCCGCCACCACAGGACACGGAGGGGCGTATGGCCAGCGCGATGCGCAAGATGGCGGTCTACCTCGGCCTTGTGGAGGACGACCGTTACGACGACAAGTACGGCGACTACGACGAGTACGAGGTCTACGACGACGAGACCGACCCCGGTCAGAGCCGTCGTCGCGAGGACGAATCCGGCGGTCAGCTTACCCGAGCGGAAGAGACCGCGGACCGGGATCGCGACCATCACTCCACGTCGACCATAGAGCGACGCTCCGTGGCGCTCTACGAGTCCGGTACCACCGACCTCGCTCGTATCACTACTCTGCATCCAAGGACCTACAACGAGGCACGGACCATCGGCGAGCACTTCAGGGAGGGCACACCGGTGATCATGAATCTGACCGAGATGGTCGACAGCGACGCCAAGCGGCTGGTCGACTTCGCGGCGGGTCTCGTGTTCGGCCTGCACGGGAGCATTGAGCGTGTTACGAACAAGGTGTTCCTGCTGTCGCCCGCCAACGTGGAGGTGACGGCGGAGGACAAGGCCCGGATGGCGGAACGTGGGTTCTTCAACCAGAGCTGAGAGTCGCAGAGAGTATCCGTGAACATCGCTGGACAGGTACTGACGTACCTCCTGTACTTCTTCCTCCTCTTCCTGATCGGGAGGCTGGTGCTGGAGGTCCTGCAGTCGTTCGCCCGCCAATGGAAGCCGTCCGGGGTGGTGCTGGTGATCGCCGAGGCGACCTACACCGTCACCGATCCGCCACTGAAACTGCTGAGGCGTTTCATCCCGCCGGTCCGGCTGGGTAACGTTGCCCTGGACCTCAGCTTCACCGTGCTCATCCTTGTGGTCTGGATCCTGATCATGGTCATTGGCTCCATATTCGGCGGTCCCTAGACCGATCGGATACCGTCCTTCAGGGACAGACTCCAAGCGCGCCAAGGAGACGAGAACATGCCGCTGACACCCGCCGACGTGCGGAACAAGCAGTTCAGTACCACCAGGCTGAGGCCGGGGTACGACGAGGAGGAGGTGGACGCCTTCCTCGACGAGGTCGAGGCCGAGCTCGACCGCCTCATCCAGGAGAACGAGGAGCTGCGGGCCAAGCTGGCCGAGTGCCTGCGCGGCAAGGTTCCCGCCATGGCCGCTCCCATCGTGGAGCCGAAGCCGGACGTGCAGAAGATCCCCGAGCCTCCCCGTCCCGAGCCGCAGCCGCAGCCCGAGCCGGAGCCCGCGCCCCTCGGCGGCCTCGGCATGGCGCCCGCGCCCTCCGGCGAGGACAACATGGACACCGCGGCCCGCGTGCTCGCGCTCGCGCAGCAGACCGCCGACCAGGCGATCGCCGACGCGCGCCGGGAGGCCGACGAGACGCTCGGCCGCGCCCGCCGGGAGGCCGAGGAGATCCTCGGCAAGGCCCGCCGGCAGGCCGACCAGATCGTCAGCGAGGCCCGCTCGCGCGCCGAGGCCCTCGACCGCGACGCGCAGGAGCGGCACCGCCAGGTCATGGGCTCGCTCGTGCAGCAGCGCGAGGAGCTGGAGCGCGAGGTCGACAACCTGCGCGCCTTCGAGCGCGAGTACCGCAGCCGCCTGAAGGTGTACCTGGAGGGGCAGCTCCGCGACCTGGAGGCGGGCAGCACCGAGACCGGTGCGTTCGCCGCCGTCCCGGGCGCGGCCCCCGTCCAGTCGCAGCAGAACGCGCCCCAGGGGCCGCAGACCGGCCCGCAGAGCGGCCTGCCGCACGCGGACAACCGCAACGGCGCCGCCGGCGGACCCTCCCCCGCCCCCGGCCAGTTC
>NZ_SMJW01000456.1 GCF_004348335.1 Actinomadura bangladeshensis
GGGCCGGTGAGGGGCTCGGCCCTGGGCGCGAGCCCCCCACCGGGATCGGTGGGGGCGTCGGTGGGGGCGTCGCCGCGCATGACCTCCGGGGCGGCGTAGGCCTTCACGCCCCACTCCGACCGGCCGGAGATGAGGTCGAGGATGTCGGTGAACCGGTCGCCCTGCGCGGCGAGCACCTCGGCGACGCGGGCGTCGTCGCGGTAGATCGTCGCGATCCGCACCGGCGCGGTCGGCGCGGCGTGCGCGGCCAGGTCGACCACGTCGTGGTGGGCGCGGGCGGTGGCCTCCAGCCACGCCAGGTCCTCCAGGTTGGCGCGCAGCGCCGCCTCCCCGTACTCGGCGAGCGCGACGGTGCTGACCAGCGCGGTCAGGCCGCCGGCGGCCACGCCGCGGACGGGTGCGCCCGCCACGCCGCGGGCGCCGCCGAGCGCGGCGAGGTCCAGGCCGCGCGCCACCCCGTACAGGTAGGTGCCGGTCCCGGCGCCGGTCCCGGCGCCGGACTCGGTGCCGGCCGAAGTGCCCGTGGTGGTACCGGTCGTCGTGCCGGTCATGGTGTCTGCTCCTTCCCCCGTGCCGGGCGGGCCGCCGCGTCCCCGCCGTCCGAGCCGCCCTGCGGGCCGCTCTCCGACGCGGCCTCCAGGGCGGCGAGGCGCTCGCGCAGCCGCCGGTTCTCCTCGCGCAGCTCGCGGTCGGCGTCCCGCTCCGCGTCGATCTCGTTCTGCCGGGCCTTGGACGACAGCGACGGGTCGTGCTCCCACCAGTCGATGCCCATCTCCCTGGCCCGGTCCACCGACGCCACCAGCAGCCGCAGCTTGATGGTCAGCAGCTCGATGTCGAGCAGGTTCACCCGGATGTCCCCGACGATCACGATCCCCTTGTCGAGGATGCGCTCCAGCAGGTCCGCCAGGTTGGCCGAGGTCCGCTCACCGGCCATCGACCGCGCCGGGGACCGGGCGCCGGTCCAGGAGATCTCGCTCACTCGGTCAGTCCCTTTCCACTCGGCCGCGCGGGTAGCGGCGGACGCGGCGGTAGGCCACCAGGTCGCCGTCCGCGTCCACCTCGGTGTCGTAGCAGGCGAGGATGTCGGCGGAGTCGGGGATGCGGCGCGTCTCCACGACCTCCACCGTGACCCGCCAGCCGTCGTCGCCGGCGCGCTCGATCCCCACCACGCTCTCGGCGCTGCGGCCGGTCATCGCGGTGACGTGCTCGACCGCCCTCTTGGCGGCCTCGGACGCGGACATCATCGGCGGCCTCCCTACGGGCCCGGCCGGTAGCCGCGGGCGCGGCCCTCGTTCAGCCGGCGGATCAGGTCGTCCTCGCGGGCCGCGGCCTCCTCCTCGGTGATCTCGCCCGCGGCGACCTCGTCGGCGACCTCCTGCATCTCCGCGGCGATCCGCCCCGGGTCGTACAGCTGCGCCTCGGCCTGCTCGGTGAGGGTCTCGGCCAGCCACATCACGCCCTTGACGGGCGCGAGCGGCAGCGTCACCAGCCCGGTGAACAGTCCCATCGCCCTCACGCCTCCGGGACGAAGTCGTAGGGCGGCAGCGGCCCGATCAGCCGGATCCGGATCCGGTCGCCGTGCGCCCGGCCCAGTTCCTGCACGGCCTGCTCGAACCGGTCGCGGCGGTCGGCGCGGACCAGGAACGAGACGTCCAGGACGTCCTCCTCCCGGGCCGGGGTCTTGCGCGCGAACGCCTCGGCCGCCGGGGCCGCGGCGTCCAGCAGGACCTGCCCGTCGCGTTCGCGGCGCCGCTCCATCGCCTGCGCGATCAGCTCGCCGAGCCGGATGCGGTCGTAGTAGACGGCGTCGGCGGCGTCCGGCGGGACCTCCCGCAGCCGCCGCGACAGCTCGGCGATCTCCGGTTCGGCCGCCATGATCTCGCCGAGGACCTCGTCCTGGACGTAGGTGGCCTTCAGGCGCAGCTCGACCCGGCCGTCGAGGCCGTCCAGGACCTGCCCGAGCCGCTCGGAGTTCCCGGCGAGCAGTTCCTTCTCCACGGCGTCGCGGTCGGCCAGCGCCGCCCCGAACCGGAACGGCAGGACGACGGTGCCGGCGTCCACCAGCGAGTTCAGCACCCGCTGGTGGGCCACCAGGTCGGCGCGCTCGCCGAGCGGCCGGTCGGCGGGCAGGTCGCTGACGAGCGCGGCGCACGCGCCGCCGGCGCGGACCAGCGACACCGGCCGGTCGTCCAGGCCGGCCACCTCGCCGGGCAGGTCGGCGTCGGCGCGGACCACCCCGTACACGTACTGCGGGACCCGGT
Organism: Actinomadura bangladeshensis; assembly: GCF_004348335.1. GTDB lineage: Bacteria > Actinomycetota > Actinomycetes > Streptosporangiales > Streptosporangiaceae > Spirillospora > Spirillospora bangladeshensis. The sequence continues at coordinate 2,262 of NZ_SMJW01000456.1, forward strand.
CGCCGGACGCGGGCCCGGCGGGGGTTTGCGGCGTGGTCATTCGTCCTCGTCCTCCTTCTTGCGGGACGAGCGGCGCCGCGCGGGCTGCTTCTCCTCCTCCGAATCGTTGGAATCGCCGCCGAATGTCTCCTTCAGCCGCTCCTGCGCGCCCTCAAGGGCGCCGCGGGTCTTCTTCTTCGCGCCCGACTCCTGCATGCCCTCGACGAACTGCGGCAGGCCCTGGGAGGTCCCGTCGTGGGCGATGTCGAGCCGGTTCACGGCCTCGGCGAACCGCAGGTAGGTGTCGACGCTGGCCACGACGATCCGCACGTCGACCGTGAGGATCTCGATGCCGACCAGCGACACCCGCGCGTACAGGTCGATGACCAGTCCCTTTTCCAGGATCAGGTCGACGACGTCGGCGAGGCTGCTGCCGGATCGGCCTTGCTGGACGTAGTTGCTGCCCGAAGTCTGCTGGGCGATCGGCCCAGTCATGTCATCTCCTCGTTCAGGGGGTTGAGTGGGGGGTTCGGCACGCACCCCGGTGTACCCACACTGATCTCTCTAAACGGGCGGCCCGGTTTCGGTCATCGGCGGGTCAAGGAGCGTGGTCGGCGCGTGACAGCACGTGGCGGGACGTGGCGGGACGGGACGGGGTTCGGGAAACGCGGCGGCGCCCCCGCGTGGGACGGGGGCGCCGCCGGGTGTCCGGGACGGTGCCGCGGTGCGTGCGGTGGTCGTGCGGCGTCCGTGAAGCGGCCGGGGTGTGGCCGGGGTGTGGTCGGGGG
>NZ_SMJW01000457.1 GCF_004348335.1 Actinomadura bangladeshensis
CCAGCCCCCACGCCCCCTTGACCTCCATCGAAGCTCACCTTCTCCTGACTATTGCCGTGATTGACACGGAAAGCGACATTTTCGTCACTCAATGTTGTGTGGTTGAGGTCACATGATGCGAGTTCCGCCCGCAGAGCCGCAACAGTTTCAAAGAATTGAGGTCAAGATCTTTTAGGGAGAGCCCGAAACCGCTTGCCGAGCGACTACGGAGTGAGCATCCTCGATCACATGACAGTGAGACCGCCGACCGTTCGTGAGCGCCGGCTCGCCAGTGAGCTGCGGAGGCTGCGGGAGACCACAACGCCTCTCAACCTTGAAGAGGCCGCCCAACGGCTCGGGTGGAGCAAGACCAAGCTCTCTCGGATTGAGAACGCGATTCGCAGGGTCTCGGCGGCCGAGGTCGAGCAGATGCTCGCCGTCTACGGACTGAACGGTCCGCGCATGGACGCCCTCGTCAAGTTTGCTCGGACCAGCAGGCAACGTGGCTGGTGGGACGCCTACGGCGACAGCCTGCCCTCCGTCTATGCCACGTATATAGGCCTTGAAGCAGAGGCCGAGTGGCTCAACTCCTACTCCATGGGGCTCGTCCACGGCCTGATGCAGACCGAGGCATATGCCTACCAGGTGATCAAATCGGTCCTCATGCGGTTGTCGCCGCTGTCGGAGGTGGAGCGGCGAGCCGCAGGGCGCATGGCGCGGCAGAAGGCTTGGCTTGAGCGTCAGGAGCCACTGCGCCTCTGGTCCATCCTGGACGAGGCAGCGATCACGCGAGTCATCGGTGGACCCGAGGTCATGCGCGAGCAGTACAAGCGCATCATCGAGATGTCCGATTTGCCCAACGTGGTGTTCCAGGTGATGCCTGTGGACGCAGGAAGCCACCCGGGGCTGGTGGGCAGCTTCACCGTGATGGGCTTCCCTGAGCGATTTACGCCGGATGTCGCATATGTCGAAAACATGACGAGTGCTCTGTACATTGAGGACGAGCGGGAGGTGCACACCTACTCGCTGGCGTTCGACCAGTTGAGGGCTTCGGCCATGAGCCCGGAGAAGTCCCTGGCGCTGCTCGAACGCCTCGCGCGAGGCTGATCGTTAGGAGCAGGGATGACCGACCCCAACGCCCTCCGAGGAAGGTTTCGTAAGAGTTCCTACAGCGAGGGGGGCGGCTGCGTGGAAGCTTGCTCCAGCGGTGCGCAGCGCCTTGTCCGTGATTCCAAGAACCCCGACGGTGGCGTCCTGGCCATGGAGCGGGATGCGTGGGCAGCCTTGGTGTCGCGAATCAAGCAGGGTGCATACGACCTCTGAGCCGGGCCTCGTGTCGTAACTATCGCCTAGCGCTGCTGAGGTGTGGCGTGGTCTTGGGTGATGCCTGATAGGGAACGGGCGTTGAACTACGGCTCGTTCTCTGAGTTGAGGGTTTCGCGGAGTGTTCGAGGGCTGGTGCCGAATAATCCGAACGGCCTGTTCCGCGTTCGTGGAATTGTGGTGGGGGCGGCGCTGCGTACGGGGCCGCCCCTCCAAAGTCAAGGGCGCCTTCGGCGTCGCTTCGCGATGGCCTTCGGCCACCCTTGACTTCGGAGCCTCTGCGGCCCCTGAGTGCAGCTTTCGTCGGGCAGGCTCCGCCTGCCCTCTGCCCGACGCGCCGCCCCCACCCCTCCAAGAATCGAACAACACGCGCAATATGCGCAAGCCCGCGCCGCCCAAATAAAATGCCCGAAATGGGCCTTTTGTGGCAGCTAAAAAATCATGGAGGGAATTTCGGTTCGAAAGGATGAAGTGACGTTCGGTCGGATATTATAAGGGTATGGGTTCAATCGCGGTCGACCTCGATGCCGCGTCCGCCATGGAATTGGTGGACGCGGCATCGGCGATCGCCGCCGAACTCGCCTCCCGCGCCGCCCCCGAGTCGGCGGCGGCGTGCATGGAACTCACCGAAACCCTCGCCACCGCCGCCGACCTGCACGAGGCCGCCCTCGCCGGATTCATCGGCGTGGTGGACGGTGCGCGGGAGGTGCAGCGGTGGGGTTTCCCCTCCACCCGCTCTTGGCTGCGCTCCCGGCTGGGCATGCGCGAAACCCGCGCCAAAGAACGTCTGGCCCTGGCCCGCCAACGGCACCGCCTGGGGCAGGTGTCGCAGCGGTGGGCGGCCGGTGAACTGTCGGCCGGGTACGCCGCGACCATCGCCGAAGCGGTCACCCGCCTCGATGACGACGACTGCGGCAAGGCCGAAGACATTCTGCTGGGCATGGTCGACCAGGGCTTCTCCGCCGGGAAGGTCGCCAGTTTCGGTAAGCGGATCCGTGACGTGATCACCGAACGCGACGGCACCGAACAGGCCCCCCGAGAGGCGGCGCGGGGGTATGAGCGGTCGTGGATCGATTCGACACGGTCGCTGGACGGCGGCCGCTACGTCAAAGGCTGGCTGAACGCCGAAGACGCGGCCATCTGGGACGGCACCTTGGCCCCGCTGGCCAAACCCGCCGGGGCCGACGATCATCGCGACCTGTCGGAGCGGACGGCGGCGGCGCTGGCCACGGTCCTGTCGGGCGGTCACAAGGCCACCAAGGTCACCGTCATCTGCGACCTGGACACCCTCACCGGCGGCGGCACACCGGCGCGCCTCACCGACGGGACGCCGATCCCCGCCGCCCAAGCCCGCCGCATCGCGTTGAGCGCCGGGGTCTCACCGCTCCTGCTCGGCGGCGGCAACACCCCGCTGTACCTGGGGAATCGGGTGCGGTTCGCCACCGGCGCGCAACGCCGGGTCCTGGAGACGATGTACTCCACGTGCGCGGTGCAGGGGTGCGAGGTGCCCGGGACGCTATGCGAGGTCGACCACGTCCACGGCTGGGCCCTGCGCCACAGCCCCACCGACATCGACCAACTCGCCCTCACGTGCGGATGGCATAACCGCTACAAACACACCCACCCCGACCACCTCCACATCACTAAAGTCCCGGACGGCCGCTACACCTACCGCCTCCACCCACCCGGGATCAGAGCCCTTCCCCAACC
>NZ_SMJW01000458.1 GCF_004348335.1 Actinomadura bangladeshensis
CGGGCGCGGAGTCGTTCGGTGGCGGCTAGGCCGTCGAGGGTGGGCATGCGGATGTCCATCAGCACCACGTCCGGGGCGTATGCGTCGACGGCGGCGGCTACTTCGCTTCCGTCGCCGGCCTCGCCCACCACGGCGATGTCCGGCGAGCCGCCGATGACCATGGTGAGGCCGGCCCGCACGAGCGGGTCGTCGTCGACGATGAGGACCCGCACCGGTGCGTTCACGCTGGGCTCCTTGTCCGTGCTCACCTGGGTCGGAGGCCGGTTCCGACCGCGATCAGAGGGTAGGCCACGGTAGCCAGGCCCTGAGCCGGAAGTCACCGGCGGGGGTGGGGCCGTGTTCGAGGCGTCCGCCGGCGAGGGCGGCCCGTTCGGTGAGCCCGATGAGGCCGATGCCGGCGCCGGGGATGCCGGCAGGGCTGGTCTCGGCCGGGTAGGGGTTGCGGATCTCGACGGTTACGCCGTCGCCTGGGGCTGCCCGGACGGTGACGGCCACCTCGCCGTCGGGGGCGTGCTTGCGGGCGTTGGTCAGCCCTTCCTGCACGATCCGGTACGCGCTGCGCCCCACACCGGCCGGTACGGCGGAAAGCGCGTCGGTCTGCCAGTCGAGCCGTACCCGCATCCCGGCGCGCCGCGATTGGTCGACGAGGTCGGGGAGGTCGGCCAGGGTGGGCTGCGGCCGTTCCGGCGTCTCGTCGGACCGGTCGACACCGGTGCGGAGGACGCCGATCACCTCCCGAAGGTCCTCCAGCGCCTGGTAGGCGCTGTCGCGGACCACCCCGGCGGCACGGGCGACCTCCTCGGGCGCGGCGTCGGGGCGTAGCTCCAGCGCCCCGGCGTGCAGGCTCAGCAGGGACAGGCGGTGGGCGAGCATGTCGTGCATCTCCCGGGCGATCCGGTTGCGTTCGCCCTGGCGGGCTTCGGCGACGCGCAGTTCCTGTTCGGCCTCGACCCGCCCAGCCCGCTCCCGCAGCGACTGGCGCCGGGACCGTACGAACATGCCCCAGGCGAGCACCGCGGCCGCGAGGACGATGCCCAGCACGATCTCCGACGGGGACCCGGCTGGGACGTCGGGCCGAACCAGCAGCGTCAGGAACGGTACGAGCGCGTACCCGGCCACGATCGGGGCGACCACCGCGAAGCGCCGGTGCGCCGCGACGGTGAACAGCGCGACGAGCGCCGCGCCCGCCGCCGACGTCGAATAGACGCTGACCAGACCCACGACCACGGCCAAGCCGACCGGCCGGCGTCGGCGCAGCCACACCCCCAGACTGCACAGGCCGCCGAGGACGAGGTCGACAGTGAGCGGGACTGGTGCGATGTGTTGCGCGAGGCCGTCGCCCAGGGCGAGCACCGTGAGGCCGACGGCCAGCAGGAAACACGCGGCGTCGACCACCCGGCCGCGGATCGTGCGCCCGGCCGGGCGTACCGGATCGTGGTCGGCATCGCTGGTCACGCCCGCCGGTAGCGGACTCCGATCCTGCGGGTCCGCCGGGACCATCATGATCGAAGGGTACGGCCGGGTCGGGCCCCACGGCATCCGACCAAAGTCGATCCCGCGGTGTAGACCTTCGGCCCACCACCATCGTCCTGGGCTCGAAGCGGCGTATCCGGCCGCTCCAGCAATCTGTTCCACATCACCGGAACGGACAGCCGAAGAAGACTCCGAAACCAATTTCCGACCATTCCTGCGCCAACGAATGACGTGGTGTTGCACCGATCATCCGACCGCAACGAAGGAGTGAGAGATGAGATCACCGCATAACGCCGCCACCGCGCTGGAATCCCTGCACGTGCCCGTGAGCGCGGCAGCGGCAGGGCCTACCCCGACCCGAGCGCTCCGAGAGCGGGTCGTGGGCGCGACGGCGATCGGGTTGGCAGCGTCGGTGGCGATCCAGAACGCGGTGGTGGTCTGGGCCGGAGCGCCAGACTACGGGGCCCCGATCAAGGAGGTGCTCGCCTTCCACGCGGAGCACCGGGTCGCGGTCGCGATCGCGGTCGGCCTGGAGGCACTGAACCTGCCGCTGCTGCTCGGGTTCCTGACCGGTCTCCACGGGCTCGTCGAGCGCCGCGGGCGTGCGGGCGCAGACTGGTCGCGCCTCGCGGTGGCCGCAGGCGCGACCCTCTCGGCAGTCTTTGCGCTCTACGCCGTCCTGTGGAACGGTGTCGTGCTGTCCGCCGGCGAACTCGCCGAGCCGAGCCCGGAGTTCGAACTCGCCTGGCAATTGCATGCAGCAGCCTTCGCGTTGGCGCTGCCGGCGCTCGGCACCACATTCATCGGCGCTGCGCTGGCGGCGCATGCGAGCCGGCTGACGCCGCCGTGGCAGCGTCTGCTCGCAGTGGCCGGGGGAGGCCTGCTGCTCGCCGCCGGGACGGCCAACCTCGCGATCGCGGACGGCTCACCGCTCCTCTTCGTGGGGATACCCGGCTACGCCGCCTGGCTCGTGTGGCTGCTTGCCACCGGCGTACGGCTGGTGCGCGCTCGAACCGCTGGCCGTCCTGACGACGCATCGACCTCCGACGAGGAGGGATGATGGGAACCGACATCGAGGCAGCTGCGGTCGCCGCGCGCTTGGGGCGTCCGCCGGCCGTGCGCCGGGGGTGCGATTGCCGATGCCGCGCTCGAGTTCGAGGGGAGCGGCAGTGGGCGTTCTCGGTAGCAGCGGCGGGCCTCGCCGCCCTGGGCAGGCAAGGCGGGCGAGCGCTCGCCTTGATGCCGCCGCACGGTCCGCGGCGGGATAGCTGATGGCCGGCGCGGACGGCCCCTGCCTCCTGTGCCTGTCCGGCTGCAACCCCGCAGCCGCGTCCATGGAACTCGACCCGACCCTCACCGCCGCCAAACGCAGCGCCGGATACCTCCGCGACGCAGCCGACCAGCCCACCCCGAGCGTGATCTTCCTCGACCAGGCCATCGCCGGCATCGCCCTCGGCGAAGCCCTCAACCTCCTCACCGGCTGGCACCGCCCACGCCCCTACACCCTCATCGACCTGACCGGCCCCGCACTC
>NZ_SMJW01000459.1 GCF_004348335.1 Actinomadura bangladeshensis
CGGCGGGTGGGGGAGCGGTGGCCGATGGTGGCCGGGATGGCGGTCTCCGCGGTCGGCTACCTGCTGATCGCGGGCTGGCCGGCGGATCTGGCGGACGCCTCGTACGGGCCGCTCCCGCGGATGGACGTCGATCTGGTGGTGACCGGTCTCGGTCTCGGCCTGGTGATCGCGCCGGTGTCGTCGGCGGTGCTGGCGTTCGTCCCGGCGGGGCGGCACGGCGTGGCGTCGGCGGCGGTGGTGGTGGCGCGGATGATGGGGATGCTGCTCGGCGTCTCGGCGCTGTCGGGGTGGGGGTTCTACCGGTTCCACGCGCTGACGGCCGATCTGAAGCCGCCGCTGCCGTTCCTGATGTCGAAGGCGGAGTTCGCGCGGCAGATGGAGGTGTACAACGCGGCGCTGCAGGACGCGCTGCGCACTGAGTACCAGGAGATCTTCTGGATCACCGCGGGGATGTGCGCGCTCGGGGCCCTGCTGGCGCTGGCGGTCGGGGCGCGGCGGGGCGCCCCGGAGGGCGTGCCGGGTGAGGCCACGGGTCCGGACGATGACCTAAAACGGTCATCAACCGGGCATATCGGGCGCGATCCGGGAAAGGATTCGGCCACCGGCGATGTGCCGATCAACGAACTCGGGAATATCCTCGGTAAAGAAGGTTGAAGACCTCTTGCCGGGAGGGCGATCCCCGGGGAGGTGAACGCAGATGCGCAGGTCCGGCATCCGTCGCGGAGGCACGCCCGTCCGCAGGCTGCGCCGCCGGCTCGGCCTGGAGCCGAGCGGGCTGCGCCGCCGGGTGGACCGCGTCCAGCGGCTGGTGGCCCTCGGGCTGCTCCTGCTGCTGCTCGGCGCCGCTCCGCCGCTGGCGGCGCTGACCGTCTCGTGGTCCTACGGCGCCGGGACGCACGCCGAGCACGCCGAGCGCGCGAACCGGCACCAGGTCGTCGCCACGGTCACCTCGACCGGCGGGGTCGGCTCGACCAGCGACCGCTACATCCACGAGACCGTCCAGGCGACCTGGCCGGGACCGGGCGGCGAGCCGCACATCGGGACGCTGCCGAGCTGGAAGAACGTCGAGGTCGGCGCGCACCGCACGATCTGGATCGACCGGAACGGCGACCCGACCGTGCGCCCCCGGCCGCACAGCCGCACGGTGACCGACGCGGTCTACGCGGGCGCCGCCGCCGTCCTCGGCTGCGCGCTGCCGGTGCTGCTCGCCTACGCCCTCGTGCGGCGCCGCTGCGACCGGCACCGCGACGCGCTGTGGGAGGCCGACTGGGCGCGGCTGGACGCCGCCGGCCACAACCCGCGCTCCTGACCCGCGGCTACGGGGCGAGCAGCGCGCGGGCCGTCTGGACCAGGGTGGCGTTGTCGCCGGCGGGGGAGCCGTCGGGGAGGGTGAGGGTGTCCTCCAGCCCGATCCGGACGTCGAGGTTGTGCCGGGCGGCGAGGCGCAGCACCGGCCAGGCGCCGCCGTCCTCGCCGTGCAGCAGGATCGCGCGGTCGTGCCCGGTGCCGATGGCGTGCAGGAGCGCCTTGGCGGTGCCGGTCGCGGTCCGCGGGTCGGTGTCGGTGACCTCCGCGAGGATCCGCAGCACGTGGTGGACGTGCGGCCAGCGCAGGAACCGCTCGGTGGCGTCGGTGCCGGAGAACAGGCCCGCCTCGATCGCGACGCCCCGCTCGAACAGCGCCTCGGCGACGAGTTCGGCGCCGTCCTCGTGGAAGTTCACCGACGCGTGGTCGGGCAGGACGGTCCAGGACCGGATCAGCGCGGCGCGCTCGGCCGGATCGGGCGCCGTCCACGCGCCCGTGGTGACGCCGACCTGGATGGACGGGGTCGACGCGCGCACGGCCGCGACGGTCTCCGCGACGCGGGACGCGTCCAGGGTGTCGGCGCCCGCGTCGTCCTTCGGATGCAGGTGCACGTCCTGCGCGCCGACGTCGGCGGCGATGCGGACCGCGAAGGCGACCTCCTCCGGCGAGACCGGCACGCCCTCGGTCCGGGGCCCGTTCGGGCAGACCTGGAGCATGCTCCGATCTTCTCAGGTGGGGGTCAGGGGGCGATGACGCAGGGTCCCCCTCCGCACACGTCCACGACCGTGCCCGTCTTCAGGAACGTCGCCTTCTGGCGGCGCGCGTCGGCGTTGTTGCGCGGGTCGGAGTGCGGGTCGCGGCCCTGCGTCGGCGGGGTGTTCGTCAGCGGCGGCGCAGGGGAGCCGCTGTCCCACACGACCATGGCGGATCCGTCGTAGGACGAGCCGAACGTCGAGATGCCCCAGTACGGCACCGTGTCCGGGTTGCGGCCCGGCTGGACGGCCGGCGCGTGGACACGGGCGCCGATGGTGCGCGCCTCGACCTCGGCGGCGACGGGCGCCACCTGGTGGTCGCCGAAGGCCACGTGCATCAGCACCCGGTGCGCGGGCGTGTCCGGCAGCGGATCATCGGTCATGTGCTGGGCGTAGCCGTTGGCCTCGCCGCGGTCCCACAGCATCTGGATCAGCGCGAGGCCGATCTGCTGGTCGAGCTTGTCCGGGTAGAACAGGTCGAGGACCTGCGCGTACTCGGGGAAGTCGGCGCTGCGGTTGAGCAGCGTGCTGTAGTTCATCGCCGGGACGCCGAGGACGGCCCGCCGGATGTCGGGGGACACGGCGGTGAGGGCGCCGCCCATGATGCCGCCCTGGCTGTTGCCGTCGTAGGTCAGTTCGGCCCGGGTGTCGATCACGGAGCCGCCCGCGCCGTTCTGGAACGCCTTGTTCGAGGCGAACCCGCGGGTCATGGCCCGGCCGAGGTAGGTGAAGTCGAGCAGGCTCTGCTGGAGGCGGTCGGCGACCGTCCGGAAGCGGGTGAGGTCGGCGAGCGCCGTGATCACGTTCGGGACGTCCTCGTCGGACATGCCGATCCACTTGGTCGCGCAGAAGACGAAGCCGTGCTCGGCCGCCATCGCCTTGACGTTGCCCGCGTCGACCTCGCCCTCGCTGCCGAGGAGGCCGTGCCCGTAGAGGGCGGGGCG
>NZ_SMJW01000045.1 GCF_004348335.1 Actinomadura bangladeshensis
GATCCCGACATGCCCGCCCGCCCGCTGCTCGACCTCCGCCACCATCGCCGCCACGGCCTCCGGGTCGGCGACGTCCGCGGGCGCGGTGACTCCGTCCAGCTCGCGGGCGAGATCGGTGAGGTCCCGGCCGGGGCGGTCGTTCAGGGCGACCCGGTGCCCGTCGGCGGCCAGCCGCCGCGCGACCGCGGAGCCGAGACCGCCGCCCGCCCCGGTGACCAGCGCGACCGCCATCAGATCACCATCCCCGAGTTGGGCGAGAGGACCTCGCCGGCGCAGAACGTCGCCTCCTCCACCAGGTAGGCGACGGCGAACGCCACCTCCTCCGCGGAGGTGAGCCGCCCGGTGGGCAGCGACTGCAGGAAGGCGTGCCGGCGCCAGGGCGAGTCAGGCGGGAGCATCGGCGTGTCGGTCGGGCCGGGCGCCACCGCGTTCACCCGCACCCCCGACGGCGCCAGCTCGGCCGCCAGCGACCGGACGAGCCCGAGCACCGCGCCCTTGGCCGCCACGTAGTGCGCCTCCCCGTCCCCGCCGCCGATGGCCAGGTCGGACGAGACCGCGACCACGGTGCCGCCGCCCCGCTCCGCCATGCCCGGCGCCACGGCCCGGCACACGTTCAGCACGCCGCCGAGGTGCACCCGCAGCATCCGCACCCAGTCCGGCCAGGCGATGTCGGACACGGGGACGATCGTGTAGTGCCCGGCCGCGCACAGCGCCGCCTCGATCGGGCCCATCTCCCGCTCGATCCGCCGGACGGCCGCGTCCACCTGCTCGGGGGCGGCCACGTCCACGCCCACCGTGTGGTCGGCGTCCGGTGCCGGGGCGAGGTCCAGGGCGGCCGTCGTCCAGCCGCGCCCGGCCAGCTCGCGCACCGTCGCGCCGCCGATCCCGCCGGCCGCGCCGGTGACGAGTGCGACTCGCTCGCGCATCCGATCACCTCGAGACTAGCTCCGAAGTTCCAGACAAACCCGACATAATCGCAGGTGGCAAGGGGCTCGGCGCCTTATTGTCCGAACGCACCGCGCCACGCCCGGACCGTCGTGCCCTTCTCCAAAGCATGGTTCTCCCAAATCACGGTCACGGGCACCGGCGCCGCCGCGCCGGGGTGAGAGGGTGAGGCTGTGAGCAGCGATCCCGCGGTGCCGCAGCACACCGTCCGCCAGCTCCTGGAGGTGGCGCGCTTCCGGTTGCGCCTGGTCGCGGGCGAATCCGGTCTCGATCGGCCGCTCCGCTGGGCGCACTCCACCGAGCTGCCCGACCCCTCGCCCCACCTGCGCGGCCACGAGATCGTCCTGACGGTCGGCGCGTCCCTGCGCGAGCCGGGCTCCTGCGCCGCGTTCGCCGAGGCGGTGAAGGCCGGCCGGGCGAGCGCCATCGGCTACGGCGTCGGCGACGTGACCGCCGAGGTCCCGGTGGAGCTGCGGGAGACCTGCGAGCGCCTCGGCCTGCCGCTGCTGGAGGTGCCGGCCGAGGTGCCGTTCCTCGGCTTCACCGAGTGGTTCGCCGAGCGGCTCGCCTCCACCGCCGACGAGCGGCACGAGCGGGAGGAGACCGGGCGGCTGCTGCGCATGGTGCAGCAGGGTCTCGCGTCCCCCGAGGCGGTCCGCGCCCGCGTCGACGACGCCGGGCTGGACCCGGCGGCCCTGCTCGTGATCGCGATGGACGGCGTGGAGGAGGATCTGCCGGGCGTCCTCGGCCTGGACGGCGACCTCGCGCTGCTCATCACCAACGACGCGCACGCCTGGAGCGAGCCCGCCGGCGTCGGCAGCCCCGGCCCGCTCGACCATCTGCCGGTGTCGCTCACCGAGAGCCTCACCGCGCTGAAGTCCGCCCGCCGCAGCGGCGGCGTCGTGCACGCCTCCGACCTCGCCACCTTCCAGGCCCTGCTCGGCCGGCTCGACCAGGAGCAGCTGGCCCCGTTCGCCGACCAGATCGCCCGCCCGCTGAGGGAGTACGACAAGGCGCACGGCACCCGGCTGTCCGAGACGCTCCGCACCTTCCTCGACATGGGCGGCGCGGTCGGCGCCACGTCCCGCGCCCTGTACCTGCACCCGAACACGCTCCGCCACCGCCTCTCCCGCATCGAGGCCCTCACCGGCCGCGACCCCCACCGCTTCGAGGACCGCGTGGCCCTGGCCATAGCCGTCTGGACCGCCCGCTGACCCGGTACGGTCGGCGACATGGACGCCGACCAGAGGGAGCCGCGTTGAGCCAGGCCGACCCCGCCACCAGCGCGGAACTCCGCAAGGAATGGCTCCGCCGCGAGACGGAGGCGCTGGCCCCGCTCGGCTTCGAGCACCTGCGGCGCGACCTCTACCGGCTCCCGCTGGGCGAGGAGTGGGCCGGCCGGGTCGGGCTCCCGAAGCGGGCGGCGACCGGCCCGGCGCTCATGGTCTACTTCGACCCGCCGTCCGCGCTCCTCGACCACCTTCCGACGCAGCGGCTGATGCGCGAGTTGTACGGGCTCGGGGCGAAGGACGCCGACGCCATCATCCTGCCGGGAGGCTGGTACGGCGTCCCGTCGAACGCCTCCCTCGACGCGGTCTCCGCGCTGCGGCCGTCGAACCTGGACGAGGTCGACGAAGCGGTCGGCCTGTCCGTGCGCATTCTGACGGATGAGGTGGTCCCGTGGATGACGTCGCAGGCCGGCCTCGACACGCTGGTCGCGACGCTCGGCGTCCCGCAGTCCTCTCCCGGCTCGGAGGCCAAGAGGCTGGAGACGCTGGCGGCGGTGAACCTGGTGAAGGGCGATGGGGAGGCCGCCCGCGCGGCCCTGAACACGCTCCGCGAGGAGCACATGCCGACGGGGATCCCCAGCATCGACGAACCCCAGGAGAAGTACTGCCGCGCGATCGAGGAGCGCCTCAGGGGGATGTGACGGCCTAGGAGCCGCCCCGCGTCATTCCGGGCGGAATCACCTCGACCGAGAAATCGATGCCGTTCCGCGCGAACAGCCCGTTCGCCACCTGCAGCAGCTCCATCAACGACGGGTCGCTCGGCTCGTCCACGCATACCAGGCGGACCGCCTTGCGCTTGTCCGCGAGTTCCGGGAACTGCTCGGCGAACTGCCCGCCCTGCAGAAACGCCAGATACGTGTTGACCTTGTCCATGATCTGGTCGTGCTGCGCGGACGCACCGGTGAACGGCCGGTCCTCGACCATCAGCAGCGTGCAGGTCGATTCGTCCTGGCTCACCGTGATCTGGTCGACGCTCCCCGCGTCGCGGACCGTCATGGATGACCTCCCGGCCGTCGTTCGGCTATGTCCATCGTCGTTCCACCTTGAAGGCATCGTCGCCTTCGATCCAGTTACGGAGCTCGTCGGCGCGGTCCGTGCCGGCCTTGCCGTCCAAAATGTCGCCGACCGTGTACCGGTCGAGCAACTCCTTGCTCTGCGCGGGCATGCTATCAATATCCCATCGTTCTAGGCGTACGCCGGAGATCTGCCCCGGGCGGAGGATGTCGCCGCTGTTGACGCCCTCGCCCTGGAGTTTGTCGGTCATGACTTTCAGGCCGCCCTTGGGAACGTTCGGGTAATGCTTCTCCTGACCCTCGCTCAAGCTCGCATCGCCGGTTTTGACCTCGACGCCCTCGTATCTCCCGTCCGGCGTCTTCACCACATGGTCGATATTGCTGCTGCCCTTGACCGACGTGGCGTCGGCATTGTGCACCTTCACTTGCGAGGCGACGACTCGCTCGCCGTTCAGTTTCGCGGACTGCTCGGCCAGATCCTCGCCGATCTTCCCGCGCATCATGTTCGGCCAGGGGTCCTCGCCGTCCTTCCAGTTCAGCCCCTTGTACCGCTTGGGAAAGGCGCCCGCCCGGTTGACGGCCTCGACGATGACGCCTTTTCCGGGGATCTCGTGGCCGGACTTGCCGCCCTTTTCACCGCCTTCTCGGCCGCCGTGGTGCCCGCGACCCGGTTTAGGACCCAAGGAGTGCTCCGATCGCCTGGTCGATCAGCATGTCGATGATGAACCCGGCGATCTCCTTGAAGATCGGGATTTCGGCGAGCGAGGCGCCGAAAGTGACCGGGGCCGTCGCTATCGCCTGCGCTATCTGTATCGCCAGCAGGATCAGCTGGACGATGACGTTGATTTTCAGGGCCAGCACGACGGCGGCGGCGATGAAGAGCCCGATTCCCGTCGCCAGGCAGCTGTTCGCGGCGGTTCTGAGGTTCTCGGCGGCCGAGTCCTCGCCGGTCCACGCGGCCTGGAACGCCTCAAACTCCTCGCCCTTGTTCTCCGTCCACACCCGCTGTGCGGCGGCGTCTGCCGTTTCGGTGAACCCGTTCAGCCGGCCGGCGAACTCCGTCCAGGTGTTCCCAAGTTCGAACAGCTTGGCCTCGTCGGCCTCGGGCCACGTGTAGCCGAGCATTCCGAGAAGGCCGATGAGTTCACCGGGAAGCTGCATTCCCATTAAAGGAACTCCCGGACCCGGTTGACGTAGAGCACATTGGCCTCCTCGGTCCGCACGTGGTTGTCCGCCACGCGGGTGAGGCCCTCCGCATGCCCGCTCAGCTCTTTGGCGTTGTCGGTGAAGCACTCCACCGCGGCCTGGAAGATCGCGCCGTGCGCCAGGCCGATGACCATCCCGATGTCGTCGCCGCCCCACGGCTCTCCGAACCCCGAGACCTCCGCCTGGAAGCTCTTCGCGGCGTCCGCCAGATCGTCGGCCGCCGCCCGCAGCTGCGACGCCGCCGCTTTGATGCGGTCGGGGGAGACCTCGAACCCCGTGGTCACCGCGCGCCGCCGATCCGGGACAGGCTCTCGGTGATGGCCTGGCCGATGAGCGCCATCTGGCGCAGCCCGTCGTTCTGCAGCCGCTCGACCTGCCTGCTCAGCGCGGCGGTGTCCACCGCCTGGTCGGCGCCCGCCGCGGCGCTCTTGGCGCGGAGGTCGTCGAGAGCGGCGTTCACGGCGAGCGCGAGCTGCTCACCGAGCTCCTCGGACGCCATCCGCATCGCGCGGGGGTCGAGCCGGACGGCGTCGATGCGGCCGCCCGGGACGGCCGTCACCGTGATACGTCCGCCGGCCGCCTCCCCGATGCCCTGGAGCTGCTCGGAACGGGACGCGGCGGGCCGGTCGGGAGCCGCGCCGCCGCCCTGCCGCATCGACTCCAGCGTCTTGCGCGCCTCACCCAGCAGCTGGTCCAGGTCGGTGCCGGACAGGTCCGCCATGATGCCCCCTTCAAGATCATGTCGTCGGCGATCCGCAGCATAACAGGACAATTGACTCATTATGGCGGGCATGGTGCCCGTGTGATGGGTGGTGCGCAGAGGTGCCACTGGCCACTGCCGGCACGGGAGTCTCTTGAGTACGGGGATTCTGGGCATTCGTTAATGTCCGGAATGTCGGGGGCTCGGGGCCGAATTTCGCGTTTCTAGGCGTCCTGCGGGCGGCGGGTCTAGGTTTGCGGGTGACATGCCGGAGCCGTATCCCGGAAGGAGCGCCCGACCGATGACGGATACCAGCGGCGGCCAGGACCGTGGGCCGGAAGCGAAGATCAATACCGACGTTCCGCAGTCCGCCCGGATCTGGAACTACTGGCTCGGCGGCACCGACAACTACGAGATCGACCGGATCGCCGGCGACCAGTACGTTTCGCTCTATCCCGGAATCGTGCCGATCGCGCGCGCGGGACGCTACTTCATGGACCGCGCGATCAGGTTCCTCGTCCTCGAACGGGGGATCCGCCAGTTCATGGACTGCGGCACCGGGCTCCCCACCGTCGACAACACCCACGAGATGGCCCAGCGGGCCGCGCCCGAGGCGCGGGTCGTCTACGTCGACAACGACCCGCTCGTGCTCGCGCACGCGCGCGCCCTGCTGACGGGCACCGCCGAGGGGCGGACGTCCTACATCGACTGCGACCTGCACGACCCGAAGACGATCATGGCGCGGGCGTCGGAGATCCTCGACCTGTCGCAGCCCGTCGGGCTGATGCTGATCGGGGTCATGGGGCACATCGTCGACCCCGACGAGGCGTTCGGCGTCGTGCGCGGGCTGCTGGAGCCGCTGGCGTCCGGGAGCTACCTGATCCTGCACGACTCCACCGATCAGAACGAGGCGTTCAACGCGGCGCAGCGCGCCTACGACGAGACCGGCGCCATCCCGTTCCGGCTGCGGAGTCCCGCGTTCATCCGCGAGTACTTCGACGGGCTGGAGATGGAGGAGCCCGGCCTCGTCACCAGCGGCGCGTGGCGGCCCGAGGTCGAGGGGATGGACGCCGAAGATCTTCCGACCCTGTGCGCGGTGGCGCGGAAACCCTGACGCGGAGGGCAGGTCGCGCAGCGTCTTCTTCCCGCCGCGATGCGTGAAGCTATAGTGAGGGCGGTCGTCAAGCCGATCCCCCCGAGGAGTCCCGTTGGCCTCCGGCATGAGCAGCGGCGTCATGAGCAGCGGCAGCACGAGCAGCGGTAGCACGAGGACCGGCCGGCGCGGGCCGGCCGGAACCGGGCGCGGCGGCGACGCGCGCCCGCACGGAGACCCGCTCGTCCCCCGCATGCTGCTGGGCCGGCGGCTGCGCGAGCTGCGGGAGCGGGCCGGGCTGTCCCGGCGGGACGCCGGGCAGACCGTGCACGGGTCCGAGTCCAAGATCGCGCGGCTGGAGCAGGGCCGGGTGGGCAGCCGGCCGCGCGAGGTCGCCCGGCTGCTGGCCCGCTACGGCGCGGACGGCGACGAGCGCACCACCCTGCTCGCCCTCGCCGAGCAGACGACCGCGCGCGCCTGGTGGCACGAGGACGGCGACATCGTCGCGTCCTGGGTGCGCCCGTACCTCAGCGCGGAGCAGGCCGCGAAGCTGGTCCGCACGTTCGAGGCCCAGTTCGTGCCCGGCCTGCTCCAGACCGAGGACTACGCCCGCGCGCTGATCCGGCGGGTCAGCGCCGAGGAGGAGGTCGAGCGGCGGGTCGAGTTCCGGATGCGGCGCCAGCGCGTGCTGCGCCGCCGGCCGCGCCCGGTCAACCTGTGGGCCGTGCTCGACGAGCAGGCGCTGTGGCGCCCGATCGGCGACGCCGCGACGATGCGCGGCCAGCTCCGGCACATCATCGAGATGTGCCGGCGGCCGAACGTCACCGTGCAGATCGCCCCGTTCGGCATCTGCGGCCGCGTCGCGGGCGACGCCCCGCTCACCCTCGTCCGGTTCCCGCAGCAGGGGCTGCCCGACATGGTGTACCTCGAGCGCGCCGACCGCGCCGACTACCCGGTCCGGCGCGCCGAGATCGAGCGGCACTGGCACGTCTTCAACACGCTGGTGACCGAGGCCGCGCCGCCCGAGCGGACCCCGCGGCTCCTCGCCGGGATGCTCGCGACGTTCTGACCCGATTTCCCGCCTGCGCCCACCCGGATGAGACACCGGTCTCGCACTAATGAGCCTCCGGGTTAGACGCAAGACTCAACACGAGTCCAATATAACGGAATGGGAAAATCTCCTGACCGGCGGTCATCCGCGGGCGGGACGATCACATATTCCCGGCTGACCACTTCCGGCCTGTCATCGCAAATGCCGGTTATCCGGGAGGGTCGTCCGCGCGGTTTCGGGGAGGTAGGTCCCAGGGGCCTCACGATGGGCCATGTTTACCGGGCCTTCGCCCGGATATCGGGCATCGATGACACCCCGCGCCGCCGCCGCCCCGAAGGAATGCCATGTCCGTCAGCGAGCGATTGTGGAACGAGGCCGAGGAACGCCGCACCCGGATCGAACTCCAGTCCAGGGAGAACTTCCCGGTCGCGACCCGCCTTCTCCCCGCGCGCCACCGCGAGCATTTGCTGAACGTCTACGGCTACGCCCGGCTCGTGGACGACATCGGCGACGAGGCCCCGCCGGACGAGCGCGCCGGCCTGCTCGACCTGGTGGAGGACGACCTCGACCGCGTCTACGCCGGGGCCCGGCCGGAGCTGCCCGTCCTGCGCGACCTGTCCCGCACCATCACCGCGTGCCGGATCCCGGCGGAGCCGTTCCGCCGCCTCCTGGAGGCCAACCGCCGCGACCAGGAGGTCACCCGGTACGCGACGTTCGACGACCTGCTCGGCTACTGCGCCTACTCCGCCGACCCGGTCGGGCACATCGTCCTGCACGTGTTCGGCGCCGCCACGCCCGACCGGCTCGCGCTGTCGGACAAGGTGTGCACCGCGCTGCAGATCATCGAGCACTGCCAGGACGTCGGCGAGGACCACCGCAACGGACGGATCTACCTGCCGGGGGACGACCTCCGGCGGTTCGGCTGCACCGAGGACGACCTGGCCGCGACGATCACGCCCACCCGGCTGCGCGGCGTCGTCGCCCTCCAGGCCGGGCGGGCGGGCGCACTGCTGGAGGAGGGCGCCGCCCTCACCGGCCGGCTCCGCGGATTCGCCCGCGTCGCCGTCGCCGGGTACGTCGCGGGCGGCCTCGCCGCCCTCGCCGCGCTGGACCGCGGCGCCTACGACGTCCTCCGAACCCCGCCACGGCCGAGGAAGGCGCGGCTGCTCGCCGAGTGGTCGCGGACATTGGGAAGGAGATGAGGGGATGGACGCTCCCAGCGCCTACCGCCACTGCGAGGACATCGTGCGCTCGCAGGCGCGCAACTTCTCGTACGGGATCAGGCTGCTGCCCGCGCCGAAGCGCCGCGCGCTGAGCGCCGTCTACGCATTCGCCCGCCGCATCGACGACATCGGGGACGACCACGGCGCGCCGCCCGCGACCCGGCTGTCCAGGCTCGGCGACGAGCGCGAGCGCCTCGCCGACGCCGCCGCGCACCCGTCCGACCCGGTGCTCGTCGCCCTGGCCGACGCCGCGCACCGCTACCCGATCCCGCTGGAGGCGTTCGGCGAGCTCATCGACGGCTGCGAGGCCGACGTCCGCGGCGAGACCTACGATACCTTCGAGGACCTCCTCTGGTACTGCCGGTGCGTCGCCGGCGCCATCGGCCGGCTGTCGCTCGGGGTGTTCGGCACGTCCGACCCGGACACGGCGGTGCCCCGCGCGGACGCGCTCGGCGTGGCGCTGCAGCTGACGAACATCCTGCGGGACGTCCGCGAGGACGGGCTGAGCGGCCGCGCGTACCTGCCCGCCAAGGACCTCGTGAAGTTCGGCGTCACGCTGAAGCGCGACGGCGACGGCCGGCTGCTCGACGACCCGGAGCGGCTGGCGAGCCTGATCCGGTTCGAGGCGGACCGGGCCGAGGAGTGGTACGGGACGGGCCTGAAGCTGCTGCCCATGCTGGACCGGCGCAGCGCCGCGTGCGCCGGGGCGATGGCGGGCATCTACCGCCAGCTGCTGAAGCGCATCAAGGCCGACCCGCTCACCGCGCTCGACACCCGCACGTCCCTCCCGGCCTGGGAGAAGGCGGCCGTGTCGGCGATGGCGATGTCGGGAGTCCGCCGATGACGAGCGCGGCCCGCCCTTCGGGGGAGGTCGCCGTCGTCGGCGGCGGCCTCGCCGGGATCACGGCGGCGCTGGCGCTCCAGGAGACCGGGATCAGGGCGACGGTCTACGAGGCGCGCCCGCGGCTCGGCGGCGCCACGCACTCCTTCACCCGCGACGGGCTGACCGTCGACAACGGGCAGCACATCTTCCTGAAGTGCTGCTCGGCGTACCAGGGGCTGCTCGCCAGGCTCGGCGCGGCGGACCGGGTCCGCGTCCAGGACCGCTTCGACGTCCGCGTCCTCACCCCGGGCGGC
The DNA here is from genome assembly GCF_004348335.1 of Actinomadura bangladeshensis. GTDB lineage: Bacteria > Actinomycetota > Actinomycetes > Streptosporangiales > Streptosporangiaceae > Spirillospora > Spirillospora bangladeshensis. The sequence continues at coordinate 9,658 of NZ_SMJW01000045.1, forward strand.
CCGGGCGGGCGGCTGCGCCGCGCCAAGGCCCCCGGACCGCTGCACCTGCTGCCCGCGCTCGCCGGCTACCGGCTGCTGTCGCCCGCCGACCGGCTGCGGGCCGTGCGCGCGTCGCTCGCGCTCGACCGGCTCGACCCGGACGACCCGGCGCTGGACCGGCTCAGCATGGGCGGCTGGCTCGCCGACCGGGGCCAGCGGCGGCAGGCCCGCGACGCCCTGTGGGACCTGTTCGTCACCGCCGCGCTCAACATCCGGCTGGACGACGCGGCGCTCGGCCCGGCCGCGATGGTGTGCCAGACCGCGCTCCTCGGCCGTCCGGACGCCGCCGACATCGGCGTCCCCGCGATCCCGCTCGGCGACCTGCACGGCACGCTCGCCGCCGCGGAGATCGAGCGGGGCGGCGGCCGGATCGAGCTGGGCGCGAAGGTGTCGGCGATCGACGCCGGGCCGAAGCTCGTCGTCAACGGCTCCCCGGTGAGCGCGGACGCCGTCGTCGTCGCGGTGCCGCACCGGCAGGCGTCGGCGCTCGTCCCCGGGGAGGCGTCCCCCGATCGGGAGGAATGGGGCGGCCTCGGCTCCAGCCCCATCGTCAACGTCCATGTCGTCTACGACCGGCCCGTCCTGCGGGTGGACGGCAGGGACGAGCCGTTCGTCGCGGCGGTCGGCTCGCCCGTGCAGTGGGTGTTCGACCGCACGGCGGTGAGCGGCCTGACCGGCGGCGGCCAGTACCTCGCGGTCTCGGTGTCGGCGGCCGACCGCTGGATCGACACGCCGACCGCCGAGGTGCGCGAGGTGTACCTCGCCGAACTGGAGCGGCTCCTGCCGGCCGCCCGCCGCGCCCGCGTCGCCGACTTCTTCGTGACGCGGGAACGGCACGCCACATTCCGCCAGAGCCCCGGCAGCGGCGCGCTGCGTCCCGCGTCCGCGACCCGGCTGCCGGGCCTGTTCCTCGCCGGCGCGTGGACGGACACGGGCTGGCCCGACACGATGGAGGGAGCCGTGCGAAGCGGCCTCACCGCCGCCCGCCTCGTCCGGCGGCACCTGCAGCAGGTGCGGACCGACGGGGTGAGCGGCCGATGACCACCATTCCCCACTCGATCACCGATGGGCGCGCCCTCGTCGACGAGGCGATGCGCACCTTCGCCGACCGGCTCGACCCGTGGACCCGCCGCGTCGTCGCCTACCACCTCGGCTGGACCGACGAGAACGGCCTGCCGGCGACGGCGGGCGGGAAGGCGCTGCGCCCCGCGCTGGCGCTGCTGTCGGCCCGCGCCGCCGGCGCGTCCTACGAGACGGCGCTGCCCGGCGCGGTCGCCGTCGAGTTCGTGCACGCGTTCTCGCTGCTGCACGACGACATCATGGACGGCGACCGCACCCGCCGGCACCGGCCCGCCGCGTGGACGGTGTTCGGCCCGTCCGCCGCGATCCTCGGCGGCGACGCGCTGCTCGCGCTGTCGGAGGAGCTGCTGCTCGACCAGCACACGCGGGGCGCGCACTGGGCGGCGCGGGCCCTGGCCGCCGCCACGCAGCGGCTCATCTCCGGGCAGGCGTCCGACATCGGGTTCGAGCAGCGCGACGACGTGTCGCTCGACGAGTGCGTGGCGATGGCCGCCGACAAGACCGGCGCGCTGCTGGCCTGCGCCTGCTCGATCGGCGCGATGCTGGGCGAGGGGCCGACGCGGCTCGTCACCGGGCTGACCGGCTTCGGCGCCGAGATGGGCCTGGCGTTCCAGCTCGTGGACGACCTGCTCGGCATCTGGGGCAGCCCGGACGTCACCGGCAAGCCCGTCCTGTCCGACCTGCGGGCCCGGAAGAAGTCGCTGCCCGTGGTGTACGCGCTGAACGCCGGCACCCCGGACTCCGCGCGCCTCGCCGAGCTGTACCGCGAACCGGACCCGCCGTCCGAGGACGCCCTGCGCGCAATGGCGCGGCTGGTCGAGGCGGCCGGCGGCCGCGAGTGGGCCGCCGCCGAGGCCGACCGCCGCATCGCCTCCGCCGAGCGGCACCTCGACCAGTCCGGGATGGACGACCTCGTGGCCGCCGAGTTCCGGGACATCGCCCTGTTCGTCACCTCCCGGGACCACTGACCCGGCACGTGCGAGAAGGAGACCGCCGAATGACCACGACGGAAGAGGCGCCGGGGCTCACCGGCGCGGCGGCCGGCGCGCTCGACGCGGCCCGTGCCCACCTGCTCGGCCTGCAGTCGCCGGAGGGCTGGTGGAAGGCCGAACTTGAGACGAACGTCACGATGGACGCCGAGGACCTGCTGCTCCGCCAGTTCCTCGGCATCCGCACCGAGGCCGAGACGGCGGAGGCGGCGCGCTGGATCCGCTCGCAGCAGCGCGCCGACGGCACGTGGGCGAACTTCCACGGCGGCCCCGCCGACCTGTCCACCACGATCGAGGCGTACGTCGCGCTGCGGCTCGCCGGCGACCCGCCGGACGCCGGCCACATGCTCGCCGCCGCCAAGTACGCGCGGGACGCGGGCGGCATCGAGGGCAGCCGGGTGTTCACCCGGATCTGGCTGGCGCTGTTCGGGCAGTGGTCGTGGGACGACCTGCCGGTCATGCCGCCGGAGCTGATGTTCCTGCCGAGCCGGGTGCCGCTGAACGTGTACGACTGGGCGTGCTGGGCGCGGCAGACGATCGTCCCGCTGACGATCCTCGGGTCGCTGCGCCCCGTCCGGTCGCTGCCGGTCGACCTGGCCGAACTGCGCGGCGGCGCCGTGCCGCCGGACGGCGCGAAGGGCTGGGGGCGGGCCTTCAACGCGCTCGACCGCGTCCTGCACGTGTACGAGAAGGCGCCGGTGCGGCCGCTGCGCCGGGCCGCGATGCGCCGCGCCGCCGACTGGATCATCGCGCGGCAGGAGGCCGACGGCTGCTGGGGCGGGATCCAGCCGCCGTGGGTGTACTCGCTGATGGCGCTGAACGTCCTCGGCTACGGCCTCGACCATCCCGTCGTCAAGCGCGGGCTGGACGGTCTGGAGCGGTTCACGATCCGGGACGAGAAGGGCCGCCGGCTGGAGGCGTGCCAGTCGCCGGTCTGGGACACCGTCCTCGCCATGAACGCCCTCGGCGACGCCGGCGCCGCCCCCGACGACCCCGCGCTGCTGCGCGCCGCGCACTGGGTCGTCGGCGAGGAGGTCAAGGGCCTCGGCGACTGGGCGGTGCGCCGGCCGGACCTCCCGCCGGGCGGGTGGGCGTTCGAGTTCGACAACGACGTCTACCCGGACACCGACGACACCGCCGAGGCGATCCTGGCGCTGCGCAAGGTGGCGCTGCCGGAGGCGGAGGCGCCGATCGAGCGGGCGATCCGGTGGCTGAACGGCATGGCGTCGCGGGACGGCGGCTTCGGCGCGTTCGACGCCGACAACACCCGCGAGCTGTGCACCAAGCTGCCGTTCTGCGATTTCGGCGCCGTCATCGACCCGCCGTCCGCGGACGTCACCGCGCACGTCGTCGAGGCGCTCTCCAAGGAGGGCCTCGCCGAGTCGGCCGTGGTGAAGCGGGCCGTCGTGTGGCTGCTGAAGGCGCAGGAGGCCGATGGCTCCTGGTTCGGCCGCTGGGGCGCCAACCACGTGTACGGGACGGGCGGCGTGGTGCCCGCGCTGATCGCGGCCGGGGTCCGCCCGGGCAAGCCCGCGATCCGGCGCGCCGTGGCGTGGCTGGAGGAGCACCAGAACCCCGACGGCGGCTGGGGCGAGGACCTGCGCTCCTACGACGACCCGGCCTGGATCGGGCGGGGCGAGTCGACACCGTCGCAGACGGCGTGGGCGCTGCTGGCGCTGCTCGCCGCCGGGGAGCGCTCCGCCGCCGTGGACGCCGGCGTCCGGTGGCTGGTGGACAACCAGCGCCCGGACGGGAACTGGGACGAGGACCAGTTCACCGGCACCGGGTTCCCCGGCGACTTCTACATCAACTACCACCTGTACCGGCTGGTGTTCCCGATCAGCGCCCTGGGCCGGTACCTGGAAGGTGCCACATGACGCGGCTCACCGTGTGCGCGGCGCTCGGCGTCGAGGCCAGGGCCCTCGCCCGCGGGGGCCTGCGCGTCGTCCGGACGGGGATGGGCCAGGCCAAGGCGCGCGCCGCCGCCGAGAAGCTGCCGGAGCACGATGCACTCGCCGTCGCCGGCTGCGGCGGGGCACTGGACGAGCGGCTCCGGCCCGGCGACCTGTTCGTCGCCACCGAGGTCCGGGGCCCGTCCGGGACCGTGCCGTGCCGTTCGGCGGAGCCGCTCGCCGGCCTGCTGGAGCGGACGACCGGCGCGACCGTCCACCGGGGCCCGCTCGTCACCGTCGACCACATCGTGTCCGGCGCGGAACGCGCCGCACTCGCGGCCGGCGGCGCGCTCGTCGCCGACATGGAGTCCGCGGCCCTGGCCGCCGCGGCGGGGGACCGGCCGTTCGCGGTGGTCCGCGCCATCGTCGACACGCCCGACCGGCCGCTGGCCGGCCCCGCCACGCTCACCGGCGGGACGGCCGCGCTGCGCCGGCTCCGAACCGTCGGCCCGGCGCTGCGCGCGTGGGCGGACGCGGCCGGCCCGCGCCGCCTCCTGCTCGCCGGCCCGCGCTCGTTCTGCGCCGGCGTGGAACGGGCCGTCGAGATCGTGGAGCGCGCGCTCGACCTGCACGGCCCGCCCGTCTACGTGCGGAAGCAGATCGTCCACAACACCCACGTCGTGGACGACCTCAGCCGCCGCGGCGCCGTGTTCGTGGACGAGCTGGACGAGGTCCCGCCCGGCGCGGTGACGGTGTTCTCCGCGCACGGCGTCGCGCCCGCCGTCCGGGACGAGGCCGGCCGGCTCGGGCTGCGCGTCATCGACGCGACCTGCCCGCTGGTGTCCAAGGTGCACGCGGAGGCGCGGCGGTTCGCCGCGTCCGGCCACCTCGTGGCGCTGATCGGGCACGCCGGGCACGAGGAGGTCGAGGGCACCCTCGGCGAGGTGCCGTCCGCGACGGTGCTGGTCGAGTCGCCGGACGACGTCGCGGCGCTGCCCGCCGGCCGGCGCGTCGCCTACCTCACCCAGACCACCCTCGCCGCCGACGAGGCGGGCGAGGTGGCGGCCGCCATCACCGGCCGGTTCCCGGACGCGGTCGGCCCGCACACCGACGACATCTGCTACGCCACCACCAACCGGCAGCGGGCCGTCGCGGGGGTCGCCCGCGACAGCGACCTCGTGCTCGTCGTCGGCTCGGCCAACTCGTCCAACTCCCGCCGCCTGGTCGAGGTGGCCGAGGGCCACGGCGCGCCGGCGGTGCTGATCGACGAGCCCGCGGACGTCCCGCTCGGGCGGCTCCGGGGCGCCCGCGTCGTCGGGCTCACCGCCGGGGCGTCCGCGCCGCCGTCCGTGCTGGACGCGGTCGTCGACGTCCTGCGCGGGCTCGGGCCGGTCGAGATCGAGGAGCACGCGGTCACGGTGGAGACGACCGAATTCACCCTGCCAAAGGAGGTCCGAACACAATGAGCATGCCGCTTCGCCAGAGCCTACGCATCGGAAGCTATATCCTCCGCAACAAACTGCGCGGCAGGGAGAAGTTCCCGCTGATCGTGGAGCTGGAACCGCTATTCGCGTGCAATCTGTCCTGCGCGGGATGCGGGAAGATCCAGCACCCCGCCGACACGCTGAAAAGGCGCATGCCCGTCGAGCAGGCCGTCGCCGCCATCGAGGAATGCGGCGCGCCGATGGTCTCCATCGCCGGCGGCGAGCCGCTCATGCATCCGAAGATCCACGAGATCGTGAACGAGCTCGTGAAGCGCAAGAAGTTCGTCTTCCTGTGCACGAACGCGGTGCTCATTCCCCGCCATATCGACAAGTTCGAGCCGTCGCCGTACTTCGCCTGGGCCGTGCACATCGACGGCCTCCGGGAACGGCACGACGAGTCGGTCTGCAAGGAGGGCGTCTTCGACGACGCGGTCGCCGCCATCAAGGAGTGCAAGCGGCGCGGCTTCCGGGTCACGACCAACACGACGATCTTCAACACCGACACGCCGCAGACCGTCATCGACGTCATGAACTACCTCAATGACGACCTGCAGGTGGACGAGATGATGATCTCGCCCGGCTACGCCTACGACAAGGCGCCCGACCAGGAGCACTTCCTCGGCGTCCAGGAGACCCGCGAACTGTTCAGCAAGGCGTTCGCGGACGGGAACCGCAAGCGCTGGCGGCTCAACCACTCGCCGCTGTTCCTGGACTTCCTGGAGGGGAAGGTCGACTTCCCCTGCACGGCGTGGGCGATCCCGTCCTACTCGCTCTTCGGGTGGCAGCGTCCCTGCTACCTGATGTCGGACGGCTACACCCAGACCTACCAGGAGCTCTTGGACGAGACCGACTGGGAGTCCTACGGGCGGGGCCGCGACCCGCGCTGCGCGAACTGCATGGCGCACTGCGGCTACGAGCCCACGGCGGTCATGGCCACCGTCGGCTCGCTGAAGGAGTCGCTGCGGGCCATGCGCGACACCTGACCGGAACGCCCGGAGAGTCGGGGTTCACCCCACTCTCCGGGCGCAGCGTCGTCGCCGCCGGGAGAACGCCGACGAGGGGCGGGCGCGCACCCCGAGCAGCCGGGGACGGCCGGGATCGCCCTCAGGCGTCGCTGAGCTTCACGGGCCGGTACGCCTTGTACTCGCTGCCGGACGACAGGCCGTAGTCCCGCGTCCGGTAGTCGGTGCCGTAGCGGCCGCGCTGCTCGTAGGCCCAGTACGACGTGTGCCGGCTGTTGGCCCACTTCTCGAAGATGACGACGTGCCTCGTCGTGTTGGTGCCCTGGGCGTCCATGACGAGGTCGCCCTTCTTGAGCTCGGACATCTTGATCCGCTTGGTGAACCGCGACGACGTCAGCCCGACCGTGTTCGGCCCCGGCTTCGGCAGCCCCAGCGTCATGGCGACGAAGCCGGAGCAGTCGGTCCGGTAGCCCTCGTGGTAGCCGGACTGGCTGTAGCGCACCCGCTCGTCGCTGTGCGGGTTCCAGGTCTTCGCCCGCGCGATGACCTGCGACCGCTCGTCCAGGCCCGTCTTACCAGACTTGTCGGAGCTGTCGGACTTGCTGGACTTGCTGGACGTGGTGGACTCGGTGGGGTCGGCCGCCCGCGGCTTCGGGACGCTGTGGACGGCGGCGGCCGACGTTCCGGTCTCCTCCGGCGACTTCGCCGCCTGGACGGTCGTGGCGGCCACGCCGACCACGGCGATACCGATCAGTGCGCCGTTGGCGCGGGAGCTCAGGCCGAACGGACCCGAGCGTTTGCCGTGCTTGCCTTGCTTGCCTTTCAAGGGGGGCTCCTTCTTCCATTGGCCGCCTACCGGGTTAGCTGACGGGTTCGGACGTGGAAGTCGCCCTACGGCCTGGGATCGGCCGATTCACCCCAGTGAGGGTGGGTCCCCGGCTCCGCGCTTCGGCGGACTCGGCGGTTGCCGCTGCGAGTGAGAGCGGCGTTGCTGTTGTCAGGCCCTGGGGAAGGGCACGGGCGGACGCGATCGTCGCGCGCCGCCGGACGGCACGTGGAGCGTGCCGCCGCCACCGGCTCCGAGCCGGGTGGAACAAGAACGCCTGGGAAGCGCCTTGGCGGGGGCCAAGCTACTCACATCACCAAGAGAAGGCAAACCCCCGTAAAATCAAACTCCCAGCTCAGACGCCCTGCCGGCGGCCCCTCCCGTCCCGTCGGCCCTTACTGGGAAGGCCCTGCGGAGCCCTGCTCGGCGGGCGCCGGGGAGGGCAGGACGATGCGGGGGGTGAGGGCGAGGCGCAGGCCGAGGACGCCGTAGGAGAGGCCGAGCCAGGCCGTGCCCGGGAGGGTGCCGCCGTCGTCGCCGATGACGGCCTGCCCGATGCCCGCGACCGGCAGCCACAGCCCGCAGAGCAGGAACTGCCGGCGCAGCAGGCCGCGGTAGCGGCCGACCCTGGCGACGGCGATGCCGAGGACCAGCATGCCGAGCATCGACAGCGGCCAGCACAGGTCGAACGGGATCACCCAGCCCGGGGTGTCGCCGTCGTAGGCGACCGCCAGCGGGCACCAGATGAGCGCCGGACCGAACAGGACCATCTCCACGATCGCGATGTAGCGGCCCTTGCCCCCACCGGTGGCGTTCGTGGACAGGACGAGCGCGACGAGGCACAGGACGCCGAGCAGGAACGCCATGCTGCCCCAGATCTCGACCGGGACGATCTCGTCCTGGATCTCGTTCCCGGCGATGAGCAGGCCGGTGATCCAGGCGGCGGTGCCGGCGACGACGGCGGCGCCGGTGAGGCGGGTCCGGAGCAGGAGCCCGCCCGGCGCGGCACCGGACGGCTCGTCCGGATAGACGGAACTGGGCCGGACGTGTACGGTCATCTGTCTTCTCCCTGCGACTGGGCGGCGCCGGAACGCGCCGCCATGACCTCGACGCTCCGTCCCCGATGTCCCGGGCGCCCAGTGACGGCGGCGGCGGGTGCGCCCCGAACCGCGCCTCATCCGCCGGTGACCGGTGTCCCCGGCCGGCAGGGACGCCGCTCCCGGGTGGCCGGGACGCCAGGCGCACCATGCTGGCCGGGTGAGGAGCGCCCTTCCGGCGCCTCGGGCCGAGCGGCTCCTGAGGGCGTCCGCCGTCGTGATCGCCGTGCTGTGCGTCGCGGCGACCGTCGCGACGGTCTGGCTGGACGTCCTGCTGGCGGGCGGGGACCGGCCCCCGGATCCGCTCGACTGGGCGCACTGGGGCTCGGCGGGCTCCGGGCTGCCGCTGGCGGTCGCCGGCGGCGTCCTGGCGACGCGGCTGCCGCGGCACCCGCTGACATGGCTGCTGCTGGCGGGCGGGTCGATCGCCGTCGTGGACGGGATCACCGCGGCGTACGCGTCGCTGTCGGTGCTGGAGCACGGCGGCGGGCTGCCGCTGACGGCGTTCACCGTGTACGCGGGCGCCCGGTTCGGCCCGATGATCAACATGATCGTGCCGCTGACGCTGATGTTCTTCCCGGACGGGCGGCTGCCGTCGAGGCGCTGGCGCGGGCCCGTGGCGGTCGCGATCAGCGCGCAGGCGATCGGGGTCGTGGCGCTGCTGATGGTGCCGTGGCGGGTGTTCTCGAACGGCGAGCCGCTCACGCCGGCCCTGCGGGACGTCCCGCTGGACCCGCTGACGCCGCCGCTGCCCGACGCGCTCTGGCCGGTGTCGGGCCTGATGTTCTGGATCGGCTTCCTCACCTCCTTCGGGGTGTCGATCGCCGCGTTCACCGTGCGCTTCCGCCGGTCGGACGCGGTGCGCAAGGCGCAGCTGCGGTGGATGCTGCTGGCGCTCGCGGCCAACGTCGTCCTCATCGCCGCCGGGGCGCTGCTGACGGCGGTGACGCCGCCGTCGGTGAACTGGTGGATCGGCGACATCTCGCTCATCCTCATGCACGCGGCGCTCGCGGCCGCGGTGCTGGTCGCGGTCGCCCGGTACCGGCTGTACGACGTGGACCTCCTGCTCGGCTGGACGCTGCTGTACGCCGCCCTCGCGACCGCCGTGATCGGCATCGACGTGGCGGTGTTCGTCGGCGCCGGGACGTTCATCGACGAGCCGCTCGCCGCGGTGGCCGGCGCGGGCGTCGTCGCCGTCCTGTACGCGCCGCTGCGGCTGCGGCTCCAGCGGTGGGTGAACCGGGTGCTGACCGGGCGGCCCGAGCCCTACGACGTCGTGTCGGCGCTGGCGCGGCGGCTGGAGCGCTCGATGGGGCCGGACGAGATGCTGCTGGAGGTGGCGCGGGTGGTGGCGCAGTCGTTCCGGTCCCCGTACGTGCGGGTGGAGCTGGACCGCGCCGACGGCCGGACGGTCACGGTGGAGCACGGGACGGCGCGCGACGACGTCGTCGTCCTGCCGTTCGGGTACCGGGGCGCGGCGATCGGGCGGCTGGCGCTCGTCCCGCGCAGCGGGGCGCGGCTGCCGGCCGCCGACCAGCGGCTCCTCGCCGACGTCGTCCGGCAGGCGGCCGCGGCGGCGCGCGCGACGGCGCTGACCGAGGAGTTGCAGCGCAGCCGGGAGCAGCTCGTGACGGGGATCGCCGAGGAGCGGCGGCGGCTGCGCCGCGACCTGCACGACGGGCTGGGGCCGTCGCTCGCGGCGGCCGCGCTGAAGATCGAGGCGGCCCGCAACCTCGCCCCGCGCGACGCCGGCGCCGCCGACGCGACGCTGCGCTCGGTGCGCGGCGACCTGTCGGACGTGCTGTCGGACGTCCGCCGCCTCGTGCACGACCTGCGTCCCCCGTCGCTGGACCAGTTCGGCCTGGTCGGGGCGGTGGAGCAGCTCACCGAGCGGTTCCAGGGCCGGACGCTGCGGGTGCGGCTGCGCTGCGCGGGCGACCTGCCGCCGCTGCCCGCCGCGGCCGAGGAGGCGGCGTACCGGATCGTGGCGGAGGCGCTGGCGAACGTGTCCCGGCACGCCGCGGCGGCGCACTGCGAGGTCCGGCTGCACGTCGCGCAGGACGCGCTGGAGGTGGAGGTCACCGACGACGGCCGGGGCGTGCCGCCGGGCGCCCTCGTCGGGGTCGGGCTGGTCGGCATGCGGGAGCGGGCCGAGGAGCTCGGCGGACGCTGCACCGTCTCCGCGCGTCCGGGCGGCGGCACCCGCGTCCGCGCCGTCCTGCCGTTCGGGCCGAGCCCGGACGAGCGGGCCCGGCCGTCGCTCACCGGGAGCGCGTCGTGACCCCGCGCGTGCTCCTCGCCGACGACCACCCCGTCTACCGGGACGGGCTGCGCCTGATGCTGGACTCCACCGGCGAGGTCGAGGTCGTCGGAACCGCGCCGGACGGCGCGGCCGCCGTCGAGACCGCGGCCCGCCTGCGCCCGGACGTCGTCGTGATGGACCTGCAGATGCCCCGCCTCGGCGGCGTGGAGGCGACCCGCCGCATCCTCGCGGCCCGCCCCGAGACCGGCGTCCTCGTGCTGACCATGCACGAGGACGACGAGAGCGTCTTCGCCGCGATGCTCGCCGGCGCCCGCGGCTACCTGCTGAAGGGCGCCGACCAGAACGAGATCCTGCGCGCGGTGTCGGCGGTCGCCGCCGGCGAGGTCATCTTCGGCCCCGCCCTGGCCGGCCGCGTCTGCGCCTACTTCGCGCGGATCGCCGTCGCCCGCCCCGCCGACGCGCCCTTCCCGCAGCTCACCGCCCGCGAGCGCGACGTCCTTGAGCTGATCGCCCTCGGCCTGTCGAACCCGGCGATCGCCGAACGCCTCGGCCTCTCCCCGAAGACCGTCCGCAACAACGTCTCGAACATCTTCGCCAAACTCCAGGTCGCCGACCGCGCCGAAGCGATGGCCCAGGCCCGCGACGCCGGCCTCGGCCCCTGACCCGCGGGTTCAGCGGCGCAGGTAGGCGAGCACCGCCAGCACCCGGCGGTGGCCGTCCTCGGTGGCGGGGAGGTCCAGCTTGGCGAGGATGTTCCCGATGTGCTTGGCCACCGCCGCCTCGCTCACCGTCAGCGCCCGCGCGATGCCCGCGTTGGCGCGTCCCTCCGCCATCAGCGCCAGCACCTCCCGCTCGCGTCCGGTCAACCGGGCCAGCGGGTCGCGGCGGCGGCGCAGCAGGGTGGAGACGACCTCCGGGTCGACGACCGTGCCGCCGGCGGCCACCTGCTCCAGCGCGCCGCGGAACTCCTCGATGTCGCCGACCCGGTCCTTCAGCAGGTAGCCGACGCCCCGGCCGCCGACCGAGTCGAACAGCTCGGCCGCGTAGGTGTGCTGGACGTACTGGCTGAGCACCAGCACCGCCAGCCCGGGACGGGACGACCGCAGCCGCACGGCGGCGCGCAGGCCCTCGTCGGAGAAGCCGGGCGGCATCCGGACGTCGGTCAGCACCAGGTCGGGCTCGTGCTCGGTCACCGCCGCGACCAGGCCGTCCGCGTCGCCGACGGCGGCCGCCACCTCGTGGCCGAACCTGGCGAGCAGGCCGGCCAGCCCCTCCCGCAGCAGGACGCCGTCCTCGGCGACGACTACGCGGAGCGGTCGATCGGGCCGCACGGCACCTCCAGCCGGACGAGGGTGGGCCCGCCCGGCGGGCTGGACAGGTCGAGCGTGCCGCCGACGACGGAGATCCGGTCGGCCAGGCCCGCCAGCCCGCTGCCGGGCGCGGCCGCCGCGCCGCCGATCCCGTCGTCGCCCACCTCCACCGTCACCCGGTCGCCGGAGCGCTCGGCCGTGACCCAGGCGCCGGTCGCGGAGCTGTGCTTGGCCACGTTCGCCAGCGCCTCGCTGACCGCGAAGTACAGTGCGCTCTCCACCGGGTCGGGGAGGCGTCCGGGCAGATCGAGGTCCGCCTTGACAGGGACGGGGGAGCGGCCGGCCAGCTCGTCGACGGCGGCGGGCAGCCCCCGGTCGGTGAGCAGCTTGGGGTGGATGCCGCGGATCAGCTCGCGCAGCTCGTCCAGGGCGAGCCGCGCCTCGGTGTGGGCCTTGGCGACCAGCTCGCCGGTCTCCGGCCCCTCGGTCGTGCGGGCGAGGCCGAGGGTCATGGTCAGCGCGACCAGGCGCTGCTGGGCGCCGTCGTGCAGGTCGCGCTCGATCCGGCGGCGCTCCGCCTCGAAGGCGTCCACGAGCCGCGCCCGCGACCGGGTCAGCTCGTCCACCCGCGCGGTCAGCTCGGGCTCGCGCGGGGCGGCCAGCAGCAGCCGGGTGAGCGCGGCGCGCACCGCCGCGACCACCGCCACCAGGTACGCGCCGGCCGCCAGGGAGACGACCCCGATCGGCAGGACCGCCCACGTCTGCCAGGTGCCGGTGAGCGTCCACGTCTTGAGCAGCCGCACCTCGCCGCCGGCGGCCATGAACGGGGCGGCCAGCAGCGCCGCCGGGATCGCCAGCCCCGCGACCAGCGCCGCGAGCTCCAGCGGCCACAGCACGGTCGCCGACAGCACCGCGAACGCCAGGTCCCGCCAGGTGGCCTGCTCCCGGTAGCGGGTCCGCAGCCAGGGCCACAGGCCGGGGCGTTCGGGATCCCGGTGCGGATCGGCCGCGCGCTCCCGGTCGACCAGCCGCAGCCGCCGCCGCTCCAGCGCCGCGACCGGCAGCCCGCAGAGCCCCAGGCCCAGCAGCAGCGGGATGCCCACGACGAAGACCGCCGATGCGATCCCCAGGGTCAGCGCCACGCTCAGCAGGATCAGCTCCAGCACACCGGCCAGTACTCCGGTGATCAGGTACGCCGCCGCCCGCCACGGCACGCCGGTGACCAGGAACCCCCGGTCGGTCAGCGCCTGCCAGGCGGTGCGTGATCGCATGGCATGACCGTACTCGTCCGGCCAGCCGCGTCCCATGACGGCAGGACCACCTTCGGGGTAGTGCCAGTGCTACCCCGAAGACTCGAACCGGTGCCAGTGCGCCCACCGATACCGGACGGGTTGGCTGGCGGGCATGAACAGTGCGAGGACGAACGACGAGGCGGCGCCTGATACTGCGGCGGCCCGGATGACCCACCCGGAATCGGCGCCGTGCTGAGGCTCGCCCTGCTGACCGTCCGCGCCCGCTGGGCCGCGTTCGCGGGCACGTTCATCGCCCTCACCTTGGGCGTCGGCCTGATGGCCACCATGGGGCTGGCCTTGGCGGCGGCGTTCCAGACGACGCCCGCGGCCGATGGGGGAGCCGTCCGGTACGGGGCTGCGCCCGCCGTGGTCCGGGCTTCCGGCAGCCTGCACGTCCAGGTCGGGGACAGGACCAAGAGCCGCGAACTCCGAGCGCCGCGCGGCCTGGATCCGGCGGTCGCGGCGAGGATCACCGCGCTCGGCGGCGCCGTCGAGGACCGCGTCTTCTACGCCCAGCCGACGACCGCCGCCGCGCCCCGGGTCACCATCGGCCGGCCGTGGTCGGTGGCGCCTTTCGCGCCGTACCGGCTGGTCGCGGGCCGGGCCCCCGTCGCGCCCGGCGAAGTGGCCCTGCCCGGCGAGGTGGCCCTGCCCGGCGGCGGGCCCCGTCCGGGCGCGGCGGTCACCGTCCGCACGGCCGGGGGCCCGGCGACGTACCGGGTGGTGGGGGTGGTCGACCCGGGCGAGGCCGAACCGGCGGTCCTGTTCGCCGACGCCGCGGCCGCCCGGCTCTCCCCGCGCGTCGACGCCGTGATCAGCCGTGCCCCGGTGGCCGAGCTGCGCGCGGCGGCCGGCGACGGCGCCGTGGTGCTCACCGGCGACCGGGCCCGGACGGCCGGGACCACCGGCACCGGCACCATGGCCGGAACCAAGATCATGCTGGGCACGGCGGGCGGGATCTGCGGGTTCGTCGCCGTCTTCGTCGTCGCGTCCACCTTCGCCCTCGCGGTCGCCCAGCGGCACCGGGAACTGGCGCTGCTGCGCGCGGTCGGCGCCACGTCCCGCCAGGTCCGGCGGATGCTGTTCGCCGAGGCGTTCGCGGTCGGGACGATCGCCGCCGCGCTCGGCTGCGTCCTCGGGCGGGTCTGCGCCCCCGCGCTCGGCGCCTGGCTGGTCGACCAGCGGCTCGCGCCCCCGTCCTACACCGTGCCGACAGCTGTATGGCCGCTGGCCGCGGCCTTCGCGTCCGGCCTCGCGGTCGCGCTGCTCGGGGTCTGGGCGGCGTCCCGGCGGGCCGGCCGGATCCGCCCGGTCGAGGCGCTGCGGGACGCGGCCGCGGAGACCCGCCTCATGACGACCGGCCGCTGGCTGGCGGGCGCCGGCTGCACCGTCGCGGGCCTGTGGACGGCGGCCTCGGCCCTCGGCGACCCCGGCACCGCGACCGGCCGCAAGCAGTACATCCCGGTCACGATGCTGCTGATCGCCGGTGCCGCGCTGCTCGCCCCGGTCGTCGTCCCGCCGCTGGCCCGGCTGGTCGCCTGGCCGCTCGGCCGGCTGCCCGGCGCCGCGGCGATGATCGTCCGGGCGAACGCGCTGACCGCCGCCCGCCGGACCGCCGCCACCGCCGCGCCGGTGCTCGTCACCGTGGGCCTGGCCCTCTCCCTGCTCGGCGCCGGCGCCACCGTCGACGGCGCCCGCCGCGCCGAACTGCGCGACCAGCACCGGGCCGACTTCGTCGTGGCCCCCGCCGGGACGCCGGGCCTCACCCGCGCCGTCGTCGACCGGGTCGCCGCGATCCCCGGTGCGGACACCGTCGTCCGGACGCCGACCGCCCTCTACGCCCTGGAGGACGGCGACGCCCTGGTGGAATACCGGGCGCAGGCCGCGACACCGCAAGCCCTGCTCCGGGTCGCCGACCTGCCCGTCGTCGCGGGCGACCCGGCCCGGCTCGCCGACGACTCGATCATCGTCTCGCGCGAATGGAACCGCAGACCCGGCGACCGGATCGACGTGTGGCTCGCCGACGGGACGAGGACGTCCCTGCTGGTCGCCGCGGTGCTCAAGACCGGCACCGGCGACAACGGCGTGTTCGTCACCCCGCGCAACGCCGGCCCCGGCATGCCGCAGACGATCGACGTGAAACTACGCCCCGGCACCGCCCGCGCCACCGCACTCGCCGCCCTGCACAGGGCGACCGACCACCTTGGCGCGCGGCCCGTCCCGACCTCCGACTGGATCGCCGCGGCCTCATCCGAGAGCGGACGGCAGAGCCGGCTCGGCATGCTCGTCGTCCTCGGCGTCGCGCTGCTCTACTGCGGCATCGCGATCGCCGACACGCTGCTGATGGCGACCGCCGACCGGGCCCGCGACCACGCCGTCCTGCGCCTGTCCGGGGCGACCCGCGGGCAGGTGCTCGGCGTGGTCGCGGCCGAGTCACTGCTGGTCGTCGCCGTCGGGACACTGCTCGCCGTGCTGGTGTCCGCGCTGAGCATGGCCGGGGTGGTGGCCGGGCTTCTGAGCCTGTCCGGACGGCTCACGGTGGTCGTGCCGTGGTCGCCGGTCGGCGCGGTGATCGCCGCATGCGCGGCCATCTCGCTGCTGGCCTCGGTGCTGCCGGCACGGGCGGCCATGCGGGTGCCGGCCGTCGAGGCACTCGGCACCCGCGAATGAGACCCGTGTGCGCTCAGGCGAAGGTCACCTGGGCGGTGGCGTGGCGTTCCTCTCGGTGGGTGGCGACGTGCAGGCCGGCCTCGGGGCCGTAGGGGGTGTCGCGGATCGCCAGGTGCTCGCCCGCGAACACCGGCCGACGCAGCCGGTAGGAACGGTCGTCTGGTCAAGTGACGTGGGGTGCCGGCCCTTGGTGCGTCCCGACCGGTAGACGATGTCCTGCTCTTCGACGGCCCACATGCGCTGCGTCCGGCAGGTCGAGCACCGCCGACAGAGCCGCGACGGGACCGGCGATCGTGACGGGCCCGGGGCCCAGGAGTTGACGTACGAGGAGCGGGGGCGGCGAGGAGGCCGTGTTCTGTCCTTGGAGTCCTGTGCGCTCCCATCATCGGAGGTCGTCCGTGATGGGATTGCACCGGCCTCCGCGACCATGGACGCCGCCACTTCGGAAGGAGGGCCGAGCATGAGCGTCATCGACATGCTTGCTGAGGACGAGCAGTTCGTCGTCCGCACCGTCCACGACTTCGTCGACAAGGACGTGAAGCCCGTGGCCCGAGACCTCGAGCACGCCGACGCCTACCCCGGGGCTTTGATCGAGAAGATGAAGGAACTCGGCATCTTCGGCCTCGCCGTCCCCGAGGAGTACGGCGGCAACCCCGTCTCCATGCCCTGCTACGTCCTGGTCACCGAGGAATTGGCGCGCGGCTGGATGAGCCTGGCCGGGGCGATGGGCGGCCACACGGTCGTCGCGAAACTGCTGCTCCACTTCGGCACGGACGAACAGAAACAGCGCTACCTGCCCCGCATGGCGACGGGCGAGATCCGCGCCACCATGGCCCTCACCGAACCCGGCGGCGGCTCGGATCTCCAGGCCATGCGAACCACCGCCCGCAGGACCGCGGACGGCTATGTGGTCAACGGCGCGAAAACCTGGATCACCAATTCGCGCCATTCCAAGTTGATCGCCCTGCTCTGCAGAACAGACCCCGACGCGACCCCCGCCCACAAGGGAATGTCGATCCTCCTGATCGAACACGGCCCCGGCCTGACGGTCTCCCGCGACCTGCCGAAACTCGGCTACAAGGGCGTGGAGAGCTGCGAACTGTCCTTCGACGACCACCGCGCCCCACCGGACGCCGTACTCGGCGGCGCCGAGGGCAGCGGCTTCGCGCAGATGATGAAGGGCCTGGAGACCGGCCGCCTTCAGGTGGCCGCCCGCGCCCTCGGCGTCGGCCGGGCCGCGTTCGAGGACGCCCTCGCCTACGCGCAGGAACGCGAGTCCTTCGGCAAGCCGATCTGGCAGCACCAGTCGATCGGCAACTACCTCGCCGACATGGCGACGTCCCTGACCGCCGCCCGCCAGCTCACCCTCTACGCGGCCCGGAACGCGGAGGCCGGCCGCCGGGTGGACATGGAGGCGGGAATGGCGAAACTCTTCGCCTCCGAGACGGCCATGCAGATCGCGCTCAACGCCGTCCGCATCCACGGCGGCTACGGCTACTCGACGGAATTCGACGTCGAACGCTACTTCCGCGACGCCCCTCTGATGATCGTCGGCGAGGGCACCAACGAGATCCAGCGCAACGTCATCGCGAGCCAACTGATCAAACGAGGCGGCCTCGAAACTGAAGGAGATGTGCCTAGGCGATGACCAGAACACGAGTCCCTGAACGCCCTCTGCCTGTGCGCCTGTTCTTCTACCTCTTAGGTGGGGTCCTGTGGTGCCTGCTCATGCGCGCGCTGCTCACGCCCGACGCGTCATGGACGACGGCCGGCCTCTTCGGATCGGCCTTCGCCGCCCTTTACGGCGTGATCTTCGAGGCCTGGTACAGGCGAAGGCTCTTCCAGCAGGAACTCGAAGACGAATACGAGTAGAGCCCTCGCTCAGACGACGCGCGGAGTACGGCGGTGAGGAGTACGCCGTACCGCCCTCCTGTGGGCGGACGGTGAGTCCGTTCGCCTCTTCGGGCTGGGGGAGGGCACAGCTGACACCTGGGCATACGAGTGCCTGACCCTCCAGTGCGGAGACCGCCCGCAGCCATCCGCCTAGCCCACAAGCGTGCTCGTCCCCTACAACAACCGGGCCGTCGGCTCGATGAACAATCGCCGAGGCATCTCCACCTTCGCCATACTGGCGCCATGGACACGTACGAAGGTGCGGCCCGGCTCGAGTGGTGGGCGAACGAGGACACCTGCCTGTGCTCCGTCAACGTCCGCGTCGCCATTGTCAGCGACGACTCTGGATGGCGGGTCTCCGCGACCTTCACCTCTCCGCTGACCGGCGAAGAGCGGGAAGGCTGGAGGTTCCTCCTGGCGCTATCGCCCTACTGGACCCTGCGCTTCCACGATGACGAGGACGCATCGATAGACGTGCGAGTCGAGGAACCGACCGAGGGAGAACTGACCCTGTCCGCCGCGTGAACGAACCGTAGACCGCGCCTGCTTCGCAATTCTCGGGGCTGGGCCGCAGTGCGATCGCCTCCTGAGGGCGTGCCCCTTAAACGTCTACGCCGCCGAACCGCCAAAACCATCCTGAGAACGAGACCGATACCAACTGGTCCAATCTCACCCCAGCCATCGCCGACCAAGCAGGCAGCCTGATCGTGATCGCCCTGGTCGCCATGGTCGGCGGAACCATACTGATCTGCACCGCGCACGACAGCGCCGCATAGGCAGCCTCCCCGACCCCGCGCCGGCTTCGGCCGTGCGCAGTAGTGCTCCGAACGCAACAAAGTGAGGTATGGCCAGCAGGCTGATGAGTGGCTTTGACGACGACGGCCAGAGCAGCGGCGCGACCCGATGACCGCGGCAGTCGCCCTCCGAGGCGGAACCAGGATGCCCGACCCGGCCGTCCGACGAGGCACACGCCTGCACACACAACAAACCCCGGTGCCTGGCTACGTGCCTGGTCAGCCGGGGTTTTTCGAGATCATTTGAGGTGCCCCCTGCAGGATTCGAACCTGCGCACACGGCTCCGGAGGCCGTTGCTCTATCCCCTGAGCTAAGGGGGCCCTGCGCCCTCGGAGGGGCGCGGTAGAAGGTTAGCAGGGTTGGCGGGGTGACGCGCACCTGGCTTTTCGCCGTGCGTGCGGGGGGCGGAGTGGGCTAACTTCGAGCCGTGACCGAGCCACTGGGACGCGTGCTGGTCGTCGATGATGACGAGGTGATCCGCCAGCTCATCGCCGTGAACCTGCAACTGGAGGGGTTCGAGGTGGAGACCGCGGTGGACGGTCAGGACTGCCTGGAGAAGGTGGGCGAGGTCCGGCCCGACGTCATCACGCTGGACGTGATGATGCCCCGGCTGGACGGGTGGGTGACCGCGGTGCGGCTGCGGGAGGATCCCGGGACGGCGCACATCCGGGTCGTGATGATCACCGCGCGGGCGCAGGAGCACGATGTGCGGCGGGGGCACGAGATCGGGGTCGACGCCTACGTGACCAAGCCGTTCGACCCGAACCAGCTGATCCAGACGGTGCGGAAACTCGCTGCCGTGTCCAGATAGTGGTCAGATAGTCTCACCAGGGTGACTCCAGTCGGCGATGCCCTCGTGCGGGCGGTGCGGGATGCCGTGGCCGAAGGGGAGATCGACGTCGCGGTGCCGGAGAGCGTGGTCGTCTTCGGGCGCGGGCGGGGGGTCTTCGAGAGTCCGGTGGCGCTGCGGCTCGGGGTCGAGCCCGCGGTGATCGCGCGGCGGGTCGGCGGCGTCGTCGCGGGGGCCGGGTTCGTCCGGGTCGTGCTCGGGGCCGGGGAGCTGGTCGAGCAGATCCTGCGTGATCCCCGTTACGGGGTCGCGCGGGTGCCGGAGAAGGCGTGGGACGAGTGGCCTCGGACGTTCGACAACCCCGGGTTCTCGGTGCGTTACGCCTATGCGCGGGCCTGCTGGGTGGGGCGGTGGGCGCGTGAGCTCGGGCTCGGGGACGGGCCCCTCGGGGCCGGCGAGCTGGAGTCCGAGCTCGTCTGGGCCATGGGGGACGTGCCGGGGCGGGCCGAGCAGGCCGAGCGGGAGCGGGATGCAAGGCCGCTGATGTTTTGTTTGGAGAGGGTGGCCGGGGCGTACCACGACGTCCATGAGCGCTGTCCGGCCGTCCCGAAGGGCGATGAGGAGCCCGTGCCGGGACGGGTCGGGCTGGCGCGGGCGGTGCGGGTCGTCCTCGGCAACGGGCTGAACGTGATCGGTGAAACCCCTAGAGAGCGGATATGAGTCGAGTACACCCTGCTGGGCCGCGGCATGCCGATGTGCTGCCGGAGGACCACCCCGCCGGGCCGGCGGAGGATCTGAACGCCCTGGAGCCCGCCGTGTGGCCGCGCGGCGCTCGGCGGGAGGACGGCGTCCTGACCGTCGGCGGCGTCGATGTGCGTGATCTGGCCAAGGAGTACGGCACGCCTCTGTACGTCTACGACGAGGAGGACGTCCGGAGCCGGGCCAGGGAGTACGCGGCGGCGTTCCATGACGGGGACGTCCACTACGCGGGCAAGGCGTTCCTGTGTACGGCCGTCGCCAAGTGGCTCAAGGAAGAGGGTCTCGGGCTCGACGTGTGCAGCGGGGGTGAGCTCGCTGTTGCCCTGGCGGCGGATTTCCCTACCGAACGCATCACCCTGCACGGGAGCAACAAGGCCCCCTGGGAGATCGAGCAGGCCCTTGAGGCCGGGGTCGGACGGATCGTCCTCGATTCGTTCGAGGAGATCGCGCGGGTGGCCTACACCGCCCAGGAGATGGGCGTCCGGGCCAAGGTGATGGTGCGCGTGACCACGGGTGTGGAGGCGCACACCCACGAGTTCATCGCCACTGCGCACGATGACCAGAAGTTCGGGTTCTCGCGCAGTTCCGGGGCCGCGCTGGAGGCGGTGCGCAGGGTCCTGGAGCTGAAGCAGCTGGAGCTGGTGGGGCTGCACTCCCATATCGGGTCGCAGATCTTCGAGGTGGACGGCTTCGAGGTCGCCGCGCACCGGCTGGCCGAGCTGCTGGTGGCCATCCGGGACGAGCACGGCGTCGAGCTTCCCGAGCTCGACCTGGGCGGCGGCTACGGGATCGCCTACGTGCCGGGCGAGGAGCCGCACGACCCCAAGTCCATCGCGGACGGCCTCAGGGACATCGTGGCCCGCGAGTGCAGGGCCTACGGCCTGGCGATGCCGCGGCTGACCGTGGAGCCCGGACGGGCGATCATCGGGCCGGGCGGCGTCACGCTGTACGAGGTCGGGACGGTCAAGGACGTCGAGGGCCTGCGCACCTACGTCTCCGTGGACGGCGGCATGAGCGACAACCTGCGCACGGCGCTGTACGGCGCCGAGTACACCGGCGTGCTCGCGAGCAGGTCGTCCGATGCTCCGCCCATGCTCAGTAGGCTTGTCGGCAAGCACTGCGAAAGCGGCGACATTGTGGTGCGGGACCTGTGGTTCCCCGAAGATCTTGCGGCGGGGGACCTGGTGGCGGTGGCGGCGACCGGTGCGTACTGTCGGTCGATGGCCAGCAACTACAACTTCGTCCCGAAGCCGGCCGTGGTGGCGGTGAGGAACGGCAGGTCGCGCGTGATCGTCCGGCGGGAGAGCGCGGCGGACCTGCTGCGGCTCGATGCGGAGGTCGAAGCGTGAAACCCGGACTGCGCGTGGCGCTGCTCGGATGCGGCGTGGTCGGCACGGAGGTCGTCCGGCTGCTGATCGGGCAGGCGGACGACCTGGCCGCGCGCGTCGGCGCCCCGCTGGAGCTCGCCGGGATCGCGGTCCGCAGGCCGGACCGGGTGCGCGCGGGCGTCCCGGCGGAGCTGCTGACGACGGACGCGCAGGCGCTGGTGACCAGGGACGACGTCGACATCGTCATCGAGGTGATCGGCGGTATCGAGCCGGCCCGCACGCTGATGCTGGAGGCGATGAA
Source organism: Actinomadura bangladeshensis (assembly GCF_004348335.1). Taxonomy (GTDB): domain Bacteria; phylum Actinomycetota; class Actinomycetes; order Streptosporangiales; family Streptosporangiaceae; genus Spirillospora; species Spirillospora bangladeshensis. The sequence continues at coordinate 31,428 of NZ_SMJW01000045.1, forward strand.
GTCCGGCAAGTCGGTCATCACGGCGAACAAGGCGCTGCTGGCCGAGGACGGCGCGACGCTGTTCGCGGCCGCCCGGGAGTACGGCGCCGACCTGTACTACGAGGCGTCCGTCGCGGGGGCCATCCCGCTGCTGCGCCCCCTGCGCGACTCGCTGGTCGGCGACCACGTGCACCGGGTGCTCGGCATCGTGAACGGCACCACGAACTACATCCTCGACCAGATGGACACCTACGGCGCCGGTTTCAACGACGCGCTGGAAGAGGCGCAGGCGCTCGGCTACGCGGAGGCCGATCCGACGGCCGACGTGGAGGGTTTCGACGCGGCGGCCAAGGCGGCGATCCTGGCGCAACTCGCCTTCCACACGCCGGTCACGGCCGCGGACGTCCACCGGGAGGGCATCACCGAGGTGAGCGCCGCCGACGTGGCGGGCGCCAAGGGCATGGACTGCGTCGTCAAGCTCCTGGCCATCTGCGAGCGGATTCCCTCGCAGGACGGACGGAACGGCCGCGGCGTGTCCGTTCGCGTGTATCCGGCGATGATTCCCAGGTCGCACCCACTGGCGAGCGTCCGCGAGGCGTACAACGCCGTGTTCGTGGAGGCGGAGTCCGCCGGCTCGCTCATGTTCTACGGCGCGGGTGCCGGTGGTGCTCCGACGGCGTCCGCGATCCTCGGCGACCTGGTCGCGGTGGCGCGGAACGTGGCCGGCGGTACACCGGGCCCGGTCGAGGTCACGTACGCGAAGCTTCCCGTCCTGCCCATGGGGGAGACGGTCACGCGCTACTACATCCAGGTCGATGTGACGGACGAGGCCGGTGTCCTCGCCACGGTCGCGGAGGAGTTCGCCAGGCACGGCGTGTCCATACAGGCCGTCCGGCAGGTCGGGCTGGGCGAGGAGGCGCAACTCGTCGTCGTCACGCACCGGGCGCCCGACGCGGCCCTCACGGCGACCGTGGAGGGCCTGCGCGGGCTGGAGATCGTCCGGGCGGTGACGAGCGTGATGCGCGTCGAGGGCGACGAGTAGCCGCACGCAAGGCCCACCGAGGAGCGGGACGGCCCAGGCCGCCCCGGTAGACTCCGGGCAACATCCCAGGTCATTCCAGGAGACCGACGTGAACCCGAACGCCCGCGCGTGGCGCGGCCTCATCGAGGAGTACCGCGACCGGCTTCCGGTGACGGACAGGACACCGGTCGTCACGCTGCTCGAGGGCGGTACCCCGCTGCTGCCCGCCCGCCGCGTGTCCCAGCTGACCGGCTGCGAGGTGTTCCTCAAGGTCGAGGGCGCCAACCCGACCGGTTCGTTCAAGGACCGCGGCATGACGATGGCGATCAGCAAGGCCGCCGAGGACGGCGCCAAGGCGGTGATCTGCGCGTCCACCGGCAACACCTCCGCGTCCGCCGCCGCCTACGCGGTGCGGGCCGGGATGACCTGCGCGGTGCTCGTCCCCAACGGCAAGATCGCGATGGGCAAGCTGGCGCAGGCGCTCGTGCACGGCGCGCGGCTGCTCCAGGTGGACGGCAACTTCGACGACTGCCTGGAACTGGCCCGAAAGCTGTCGGTCGACTACCCGGTGGCGCTGGTCAACTCCGTCAACAAGTACCGGCTGCAGGGGCAGAAGACGGCCGCGTTCGAGATCGTGGACGCGCTCGGCGACGCCCCCGACGTCCACTGCCTGCCCGTCGGCAACGCCGGCAACATCTCCGCGTACTGGATGGGCTACAAGGAGTACGCCGCCGACGAGGAGGCGTCGAAGACCCCGCGCATGCTGGGCTTCCAGGCCAGCGGCGCCGCGCCGTTCGTGAAGGGCGAGCCCGTCCTGAAGCCGCAGACGATCGCGACCGCGATCCGGATCGGCAACCCCGCCTCCTGGGACCTGGCCGTCGCGGCGCGGGACGAGTCCGGCGGCGCGATCGACTCCGTCACCGACCGGCAGATCCTCGCGGCCTACCGCCTCCTCGCCCGCGAGGAGGGCGTCTTCGTGGAGCCCGCCTCCGCGGCGAGCGTCGCCGGCCTGCTGCAGGCGAGCGAGCAGGGCGCCGTCCGGCGCGGCTCGCGGGTCGTGTGCACGGTGACCGGCAACGGCCTCAAGGACCCCGACTGGGCGATCTCCGGCGCGCCGGCGCCGACCACCATCAAGGTGGACGCGCACTCCGCCGCCTCCGAACTCGGCCTGACCTGAGCGTGGACTGGACCGAAGGCCCGGTGCTGGTGCGGACGCCCGCGACCAGCGCCAACCTGGGCCCTGGCTTCGACTCGCTCGGCCTCGCGCTGTCCCTGTACGACGACGTCGAGGTCGAGCTGACCGGCGGCGCGGTGTCCATCGAGGTGGACGGCGAAGGCGCCGAGGTCGCCGACCGGGGCGAGCGGCACCTGATCGTCAAGGTGCTGCGCCGCACCTTCGACGTCCTCGATGGCCTGGCCGGATCCGGCCCCGCGCGGCCGCCGGGGATCCGGCTGCGCTGCCGCAACCGGATCCCGCACAGCCGCGGCCTCGGCTCGTCGTCGGCGGCGATCGTCGCCGGGATCGTCGCGGCCCGCGCGCTGCACCCCGCCGGGAAGCTCTTCGACGACGACGCCGCACTGCGCCTGGCGACCGGGATCGAGGGGCATCCCGACAACGTCGCGCCGTGCCTGGCCGGCGGCCTGACCGTCGCCTGGACGGCGCCGGGCGGTGCGCGGCTCGTCCGGCTGGAGTCGCAGGTCGTGCAGGTCACCGCGCTGGTCCCCGAGCAGCGGCTGGCGACCGAGCGGGCCCGCAGCGTGCTGCCCGCGACCGTCCCGCACGGCGACGCCGCCGCCAACGCCGGACGCGCCGCGCTGCTCATCGCGGCGCTCACCGGGGGCCTTGCCGAGGACGTCCTGCTTGACGCGACCGAGGACCGCCTCCACCAGGACTACCGCGCGCCCGCCATGCCCGATTCCGCCGCGCTGGTCAAGACGCTGCGGGACGCGGGCGTCCCGGCGGTGATTTCCGGGGCCGGACCGACCGTCCTGGCCTTCACAAACGCATCACGAGTTGATTCAGTAGTCCCCGAAGTGGGTAAAGGGTGGCACATACACCCGTTGGACGTCGCGACCCGCGGCGCACGCGTCATGACCGGAGAACCCGAGGTCCGGGCTTGATCGCGGCACCGTGGGCGGGGCCCGCGCGGTGCATCGACCGGTGCCGGTTCCGGCCCGGTCCCGCTAGGTAAAATGCGAAGACATCGACCTCTGGGGAATAGCAGTGTGCCCTGGTGATGTTAGGCTGAATGCCGCACCAGATGCCCCGTTCGGGGCAGCGTGCTCGTCAGCCGCGCGTCGCCTGTTCGACCCTCCGGTCGTGTCGGTCCCGCGTACTAGGCTCCCCGACACCGTGACATCCCGTTGTCAGGCATACCAGCGCAACAACTTCGGACGTGGCGGTACCGGGGACACGCACGAGCGGAACGTCCCGTCCACCATCTGGCTGTGCCCAGAACACGCAGATCCCGGTTCCATCGTGATCAGCGGAGCCCGTCCCGGCGCCCCCGCCGGGCCGCACCACCGGGTCGACTGGCCGAACGCCGGCCAACGCCCGCTCCCTGGGAAGGACCCTTAGTGAGCGAATCCAGCGAACTCCTTACGGACGCACCCAGCACGGGACCCGCCGACGCCGCCCAGGCCGGCGCGGAGCCCGCCACCCCCCGGCGCCGCCGGTCGGGCACCGGCCTGTCGGCCATGGTGCTGCCCGAGCTCAAGGCGCTCGCGTCCAGCCTCGGCATCACCGGCGTGACCGGGATGCGCAAGAGCCAGCTCATCGCCGCCATCCAGGAGAAGCAGGGCGGCGGCCAGGAGCAGGGCTCGGCCGGGGGCGAGCAGGGAGCCGCTGCCCCGGCGAAGACCGAGCGCCCCCGGCGGACCCGCACCGCGGCCGCCAAGCGCGAGGCCGCCGACGACCAGGCCGCCACCGCCGACGCCGCGCCCGCCGCCGAGCAGGCCCCGAAGCAGGCCCCGAAGCAGGCCGAGGCCCCGGCCGACAAGGCCGACGCGCAGGCCGACACCGCGGACAAGGGCGCCGAGAAGGCGGAGCGGACCGACAGGCCGGAGAAGGCCGAGCGGACGGACCGGCAGGGCGGCCGTCAGCGCGGCGACAGGCAGGACCGGGGGGCCGGCGAGGGACGCGGCGAGCGGCACGGCCGCGACCAGGGCCGTGAGCAGGGCCGTGACCAGGGCCGCGACCACCAGAACGCCGAGGACGGCGAGTCCCAGGGCGGCCGCGACGGCGGACGCGACCAGGGCCAGGGCCGCGACGGCGGCGGGCGCCAGCGGCAGCGCGGCGGCCGCGAGCGCGGCGAGGGCCGCGACCGGGGCGACCGCGGTGACCGGAACGACCGGAACGACCGGAGCGACCGCGGCGACCAGGGCGGCGGCCGTCAGCGCGGCCAGAGCCAGGGCGGCGGCGGCCAGCACGACGATGACGACGGCGGCGGCCGGGGCCGGCGCGGGCGCCGGTTCCGCGAGCGCAACCGGGGCCGCGGCCGCGAGCGCTACGAGGAGCCGGTGATCGCCGAGGACGACGTCCTCATCCCGGTGGCGGGCATCCTCGACATCCTCGACAACTACGCCTTCGTCCGGACGACCGGCTACCTGCCCGGCCCGAACGATGTGTACGTCTCGCTGGCGCAGGTCCGCAAGAACGGCCTCCGCAAGGGCGACGTCATCACCGGTGCCGTCCGGCAGGCGCGCGAGGGCGAGCGGCGCGAGAAGTTCAACGCGCTGGTCCGCCTCGACACCGTCAACGGGATGGAGCCGGAGCAGGCCAAGGGCCGCGTCGACTTCACCAAGCTGACCCCGCTGTACCCGCAGGAGCGGCTGCGGCTGGAGACCGACCCCGGCGTCCTGACCACGCGGATCATCGACCTCGTGTCGCCGATCGGCAAGGGCCAGCGCGGGCTGATCGTGTCGCCGCCGAAGGCCGGCAAGACCATGGTGCTCCAGGCGATCGCGAACGCGATCACCAAGAACAACCCGGAGTGCCACCTGATGGTCGTCCTGGTGGACGAGCGTCCGGAAGAGGTCACCGACATGCAGCGGACGGTGAAGGGCGAGGTCATCCACTCGACCTTCGACCGTCCCGCCGAGGACCACACCACGGTCGCCGAGCTGGCGATCGAGCGCGCCAAGCGGCTCGTCGAGCTGGGCCACGACGTCGTCGTGCTGCTCGACTCGATCACCCGCCTGGGCCGGGCCTACAACCTGGCGGCGCCGGCGTCCGGCCGCATCCTGTCCGGTGGTGTCGACTCGACCGCGCTGTACCCGCCGAAGCGGTTCTTCGGCGCGGCGCGCAACATCGAGAACGGCGGCTCGCTGACGATCCTCGCCACCGCGCTGGTGGAGACCGGGTCCCGCATGGACGAGGTCATCTTCGAGGAGTTCAAGGGCACCGGCAACATGGAGCTGAAGCTCAACCGGAGCCTCGCCGACAAGCGGATCTTCCCGGCGGTGGACGTCGACCAGTCGTCCACCCGCAAGGAGGAGATCCTCATGGCTCCGGAGGAGCTGCGGGTCGTCTGGCAGCTGCGCCGGGTGCTGCACGCGCTCGACACGCAGCAGGCGCTGGAGCTCCTCATCGAGAAGATGAAGGAGACCAAGTCCAACGCCGAGTTCCTGCTCCAGGTGCAGAAGACCACGGTCTCCGACGACCGCTGAGGGCTGCACCGACGCACGTGAGAGACCCCCGTCCGGGGCCACCGGGCGGGGGTCTCCCGCGTCCGGGCGCGGTCATGGTGGGGTTAGCCCCACCTCGGATCCGGCGGTCCGCGCCATGGTCGGCCCACCCCCTGCCCGGCAGTCTGGGGATCGTAGGTTGGGAACGGGGCACGGAGGACGATGTGGGCGAGCTGACCAGAGATTCCGGCGGCGGCGGCGCCGTGGGATGGGCCGCGACGCGGTGGGCCGCGGCGACGCGCGGCGGCGGGGACGCCCCGTCCGTCCTGAACGGGTCCTGGCACCCGGTGGCGATGGCGCGGTCGTCGGTGACCTGGCGTTCCGCGGTCTTCCTGACCGCGAGCCTGGCGTTCGGGCTGGGCTGGTTCGTCGTGCTCGCCGTGGGCCTGACGCTGTCCCTCGGGCTGCTGATCATCTGGGTCGGCGTGCCGCTGCTGGCGCTGCTGATGATCGCGTGGCGGTTCGGGGCGATGCTGGAGCGGCGGCTCGTCCGGGCCGGGTTCGGCGTCCGCGTCCCGGACCCGTACCGGCGGATGCCGGCGGGCCGCAGCCCGCTGACCAAGCTCAAGGCCATGGTGGTCGACCCGGCCACCTGGAAGGACCTCGGCTACCTCGCCGTCCTGTTCCCGGTGACGCTGGCCGAGTTCGTCGTCTCGGCGGCGGTGTGGGGCGCGACCGCCATGACGCTGTTCTTCCCGGTCGTCGTGGCGGCGAGCGGAGGCGCCGAGATCAACCTCGGGTTCGTCTCGTACTGGGCCGGCAACCCGCTGGAGGCCGTCGTGGCGATGCCGCTCGGGCTGGTGTTCCTCGCCCTCGCGATGTACGTGACGCGGGCGATGGCGATCGGCCACACGGTGTTCGCGGCGCTGCTGCTCGGCCCGAGCCCCGCGCAGGCCGAGAACGTCGAGCTGCGCCGGCGCACCGAGCACCTGCGGGCCAGCCGCGCCCGCGGCGTGGACGCCGCCGAGTTCGAGCGGCGCCGCATCGAGCGCGACCTGCACGACGGGGCGCAGCAGCGGCTGCTGGCCGTGGCGATGGACATCGGACGCGCCCGCGCCAAGCTCGACGAGGACCCCGAGGGCGCGCGGGCGCTGATCGAGCAGGCGCACGCGGGCACCAAGGAGGCCATCTCCGAGCTGCGCGACCTGGCCCGCGGGATCTACCCGGCGATCCTCACCGACCGCGGCCTGGACCCGGCGCTGTCGGGCCTCGCCGGACGGGCCCCGGTCCCCGTCGAGGTGAACGTCGACCTGCCGGAGCGTCCCCCGGCGGCGGTGGAGAGCATCGCCTACTTCATCGTGGCCGAGTCGCTGGCGAACGTCGCGAAGTACGCCCGCGCGACCCAGGTGTCGGTCCGGGTGGCCCGCGAGGACCGCTGGGTCGTCGTCGAGGTGATCGACAACGGTGCGGGCGGCGCGGTGGCCCGCCCCGGGGGCGGCCTGGCCGGCCTCGCCGACCGGGCCGCGACGATCGACGGGATGCTGATCGTGGACAGCCCGCCCGGCGGCCCCACCATCATCCGCGCGGACCTGCCCTGCACCTGGTGAGCCGAGCGCCCCGCCCGCCACATAATGGGTGGATGCGGGTTGTGATCGCCGAGGACTCGGTGCTGCTCCGGGAAGGGCTCGTCCGGCTGCTCGACGACGCCGGGATCGACACGGTGGCGACCGTGGGGGACGGGCCGGGCCTGCTCGGCATCGTCGAGGAGCACGCCCCCGACCTCGCGATCGTCGACGTCCGGATGCCGCCGTCCTTCACCGACGAGGGCCTGCGCGCCGCGCTGGCGGTCCGCGAGCGCAGGCCGGGCACGCCGATCCTCGTCCTGTCGCAGTACGTGGAGGAGCGCTACGCGACGGACCTGATCGGCGGCGGTGCCGAGGGCGTCGGCTACCTGCTGAAGGAGCGGGTGGCCGACGTCGCCGAGTTCATCGACGCGGTCCGCCGCATCGCCGCCGGCGGGACGGTCATCGACCCCGAGGTGATCGGCCAGCTGCTCGGCCGCCGCCGCACCGGCGACCCGCTGGAGTCGCTGACGCCGCGCGAGCGCGAGGTGCTCGGGCTGATGGCGCAGGGGCGCTCCAACGGCGCGATCGCCGCCGACCTCGTCGTCACCGAGGGCGCCGTGGAGAAGCACATCTCCAACATCTTCATGAAGCTGGACCTGCAGCCCGCGCAGGGCGGGCACCGCAGGGTGATGGCGGTCCTGGCCTACCTGGGGCGCACCGGCGGATGACCCCGCCCGGGCCGCCGTCCAAGATCGGGAATGACCGGTGACCTCGCCACGTTCAGGTATCTGGCACACTTGAGGTGCAACCGCTGCGGTACCGGTTCACGCTTCCCACATCTCCCATGGGCCTTCCCGTGGGGTGCGCGGAGGCGCCCGGCGACCGCCTGAGGCGAGGAGAACCCATGAAGCCCGACATTCACCCGAACTACGTCGTCACGACCGTGACGTGCACGTGCGGCAACACCTTCGAGACCCGCAGCACCGCCGAGAACGGCGAGATCCGCGCGGACGTCTGCTCGAACTGCCACCCGTTCTACACGGGCAAGCAGAAGATCCTCGACACCGGTGGCCGGGTGGCGCGCTTCGAGCAGCGCTTCGGCAAGAAGAAGGCCGGCAAGTAGGGCGAGCGCCGCACACATACCAGGAACGGCCCGGGGGCACCTGAGGTCCCCGGGCCTTTCGAAGCCGGAAACCGGAGACCGCCGCCGCCTCCGGGCCGGGACGGCCGGAACGGGTCAGGACACAGCGTGAATCTCGACGAACTGATCAGTGAGTACGCGGGCATCGAGGAACGGCTCGCCGACCCGTCCGTCCATGGCGACCAGGCCCTGGCCCGCAAGCTCGGCAAGCGCTACGCCGAGCTGCGGCCCATCGTCGAGACGCAGCGCGAGCTGGCGTCCACCCAGGACGACCTCGCCGCGGCCCGCGAGCTGGCCGCGGAGGACGCCGCGTTCGCCGCCGAGGCCGACGACCTCGACCGGCGCCGCGAGCAGCTGGAGGAGCGGCTCCGCCGCCTGCTGGTCCCGCGCGACCCGAGCGACTCCAAGGACGTCATCCTCCAGGTGAAGGCCGGCGAGGGCGGCGAGGAGTCGGCGCTGTTCGCCGGCGACCTGCTGCGCATGTACCTGCGGTACGCCGAGCGCATCGGCTGGAAGACCGAGATCATCGACTCGCACCCGTCCGACCTCGGCGGGTACAAGGACGTCACGGTCGCGGTGAAGGCCAAGGGCAACGCGGACCGGGGGGTGGCGGGGCGTAGCC
>NZ_SMJW01000460.1 GCF_004348335.1 Actinomadura bangladeshensis
GGGGCGGGTGCCCGGGGAGCCGTGAGATGAGCAGGGCGGGGACGTCGCAGTAGGCCCCGGCGGGGTCGGCGGCGACGAGGTCCGGGGTGGGGATCTCGCAGCCGGCGAGGAGCGCGAGCGCGGCGATCTCCCGTTCGGGGGAGAAGTCGGCGTTGCCGCGCACCGGGTCGCGGCTCGTCCAGCGGCGCAGGACGAGCCGGTGGGCGCTGCCGGAGCCGCTCTCCACGAGGAGGGCGTGGTTGGCGTGCGCGGTGCCGCCGGCGAGCGGCCGCACCATGCGGACCTCGGCGCCCTTGCCGAGGCACTGCTCGACCCAGCGCAGGGTCGGGTGGTCGGGCGGGGCGCCGGTCGGCAGGCAGGGGGCCGGTGTGCGAGTCACCTGATCCATGAAAACGGATTCCGAAGGGTATTGGGAGTGATTTTACGAAGACGGAAAGTAACAGAACGCACGTCAGCGGGGCGAGCGGCGGGAACCTCTTCGGTCGTCGCGGCCGTTTGCCGGACATACGCCACGGATTCCGTGGGGTATCCGTACGCACCCGGGCGGGGCCGCGAGCAGGCCCCGCCCGGATTCTCGCCCGGCGCCGCCGGAGGCGACCCGCCCCCGGCGGCGTTCAGTGCCATGGTGGGGGCGACCCCCACACCCCCGAAGGGGGACTGAACGCCGCCCTCCGCTCCGCTGGCGCTCCGCTACGGGCGGCGTTCAGTCCTTGGGGTCGCGGCGGGGGCGCAGGAGCGCCTCGGCCAGGGCGAGCATCGTCTCCTCCAGCGTGGACAGCCGCTTCAGCACGTCCTCGTGCACGGCGTTGACCTGCTTGGAGACCTCGTCGTGGACGCCGTCGACCTTGCGGCCGACCTCGTCCTCGACGTGCAGGAAGCGCTTGGCGAACTCGGCCTGCGCGGCGTCGGCGCGCCGTCCGGCCTCGTCTTGCATGTTCTCCACGCGCCGCGCGAACTCGGCGTGGACGCCGCCGACCTGCCGCGCGACGTCCTCCTGCATGTTGCCGACCTGCTTGGCGACGTCCTCGTGGATGCTGCCGACCTGCCGGGTGACGTCCTCGTGGATGTCGCCGATCCGCTTGCCGAAGTCGTCGTGCACGCCGCTGACCTGGCGCGCCACCTCGCTGTGCACGGACTCGACCTGCTTGGCGACGTCGGCGTGCACCGACTCGACGCGGCGGGAGACGAGGTCGACCTGCGCGGTGAACTCCTCCAGCGCGCCGTCGACCCGCTTGGCGACCTCCTCGTGGATGTTCTCGATGCGCTTGCGGACGTCGTCGTGCACGTCCTCGAACCGGCGGGAGAACTCGTCCATGCGCTTGGCGACGTCGCTGTAGGCGGTCTCGGCGATCTGCGACATGGTCGCCTTGACCTCGTCGCGGTCCGGCCGGGCGCGCAGCTCCTCGATCAGCGGGTCGACCGCCTCGGCGAGGTGCTTCTCCAGCGCGTCGAACCGGTCGCCGTACTCGGCCGCGGGACGCTCCGCGAGGTCGCGCAGCACGCGGTGCAGCTCGGCGATCTCCAGCGTGGCGGGGAGCCGGCCGATCCGCTCGCCCACGCCGTCGATGCGGCCGTCGAGGCTCTCGAACCGCCCGTCCAGGCCCTCCAGCTTGCCGGACAGCCCTTCGAGGCGGCCGTCGACGCCGTCCAGCCGGCCGTCCAGCCCGTCGAGCCGGCCGCCGACGCCCTCGACCCGGCCGTTGACCGCCTCCAGGCCCTGCTCCATCCGCTCGGCCATCTCGCCGAGCGCCTGGTCGACCCGCGCGGTGACGCCGTTGATCGAATGCTCGAGCCGCTCGGACCGGTGGCCCAGCTCCGCGAGCGACTTGTCCAGCCGGTTGAAGCGGACGGACGCGGCCTCCATGCTGCCCTGGAGCTTGTCCAGCCGCTTGGTCATCTCGTCCATGCGCTGGGACGCCTGGCGGGTGGCATCCGTGATCTGCTGCGCCGAGTCGAGGACGGCCTGGATCCGGGTCAGGCCCTCGTCGACGTTCTCCGCGACGACGCCGACGTCGGCCCACAGCGCCGGCAGCTCCGCGACGGGCTTGACCCGCTCGCCGAACGACTCGATGTGCTCGGCCAGGCCTTCGGCCCATTCCGGGGGCTTGCCGGACAGTTCGTCGACCTGCCCGCGGACGCTCTCGATCTGCCCGGTCAGCCCGCTGAGCTCCCGCTCGCGGACCTCGCGGAGCAGCCACTCCATGCCTTCCAGCCGCTGCCGAATCTCGTCCAGGACCTGACCCTGTGAGCGCTGTTCGTAGACGTGGTCCTGCGCCGCACGGGCGAGCAACTCCCGCATCCGATCCGAGACCGGTTGACCCCCCGTCTGCAGGAAGTTGTGATTCGTTTCCACCCGATGCTCCTTCGTGTGCCGGCGCGACGAAATGACGCACGGCAAATGAATCTCTGAGGTGGCCACTGTAGTGCGTGTGAGGGGCCGCTAAAACGGGTAGCAGAGAAGATTGTGAGTTCTGCGGAATGCGCCTGTTATCCGGCTGGGGTGAATAGCGGTAAATGGTCGGGCGCGGGGCTGTTCTCCGGTTCGCGGCAAGCGCGGTGATCGTGGGGATGTGGACGGTGCCGTGCGGTGGCGCGGGGTGGTGCTCTGTCCGTACATCTCGTCCAACATCCGCAGTTCCCGAACCGCCGGTGGACGCCGGCCGGCGATGCGCGGCCGCGGGGACACGGCCCCGGACGCCAGGTGCGGGCCCCATTTCGGAGGGTATTTCATGGCGCCGAAGTCACGGTCGCTGAACCTGCCTTGGCGTTTTCGGGTGCGTTGATCTCGGCACGCCGATTTGCGGGCGGTGCCGTGCCCTTGCCGGGCGCCCGCAATCCCTGGTGAACGCGATGCCGCAAAACGCCGATGATTTGCACCGGCGTGGCGCGTCGCCCGGCCCGGCTTGGTGTTGCCCGTCGGCCGGAAGATCTTTGGGCACGGTTGCCGGCGGGCGCCCGCTCCGGGCGGG
>NZ_SMJW01000461.1 GCF_004348335.1 Actinomadura bangladeshensis
CAGGCCCCACACTCAGCCGCCCGCCTAGCCGCCCGCTCTCCCGCCGGGTGTGATCGCCCGGCGGCTCTGCGGGCCCGCGGCTTCGACCGCGGGCCGGGCGCGCCTCAGAACGGCGGGCCGTGCGGCCGGGCGGCGAAGCGGTCGCGGACGGCGCGGAGCCAGGGTTCGCCGGTGTCGGGCAGCCGGGCCAGGGCGTCCCGGAACAGGTGCCAGTCGGGCTGGAACGGCGCGTACGGGACGCGGGGCCGCGGGTCGTCGCGGCGGACCTCGGCGGGCAGCACGGTGTCGGGCGGCCGCGGCCGGTGGAAGGCCAGGTGGAGCCACACGCCGGCGTCCAGCGGCACATCCCGCCCGGTGCCCGACGGCCAGGCGCCGCCGGTCTGCGGATGCCGCGGCACCAGCGCGATGGCGCCGCCGGCGGGCGGGAGGCCCGGTCCCGCGAGGGCCAGTTCGCCGCGCGCGGGCCCGGGCGGGAGCAGGGCGTCGAGGGGGCGGCCGAACACGGTGGCGAGGAGCCCGCCGGGGACGCGCGGGCGGGCGCCGCCCGACAGGGCGAGCAGGCGCGGGAGCGCCGCGGCGGCCGAGGCCTCCCACAGGGGGCTCCACAACCCGGGGTCCTCGACCGGCGGCACGGCCGGACGGGCACGGCGCAGCTCGCCCCACTCCAGCACCGGCGGATCGGGAGCGCCGCCGGGGACGGCCCGGACGGCGTCCGGGCGCAGCCGCACGGCCTGCCACAGGGAGCAGTCGTCGACGCGGGTCCCGACGGGGCGCGCGCAGCGCTCGCAGGCCAGGTTGGGCCCGTCGCACCCGGTGAGCCCGAGGCAGTACCCCCCGTACCGGCCGGGGATGAGGGCGGTGCCGCGAGCGTCGCCGGGCGCGATCACGACGGCGTCCGCGGGTCCGCAGAACGGTTCGGGGTCGATCGCGCAGGTCCCGGGCTCCATGAGCGGCGGCAGGAGCTCGTGCCCGTACTGCTGGTGGGCGTGGACGGGCAGCGCGACCCGGGCCAGCGGCGCGGTGAGCGCGGCGCCGCAGCCGGCGCAGGTGAACACGATCACGGGGCCGCCGCCGTGGTCAGGCGGGCGGGAAGTCGCGGCGCTTGAGCTTGGCCATGCGGCCGTCGGGGGCGTGCCAGACGATGCCCTCGTAGGGGCGGGCGCGCAGCCAGGCGGCCAGGCCGTCGTGGTCGAGGGGGACCTCGCCGAGGTCGTCGGCGCCGTGCCGGACCAGCAGGTGCCGGTCGGCGCCCTCGGGGTTCCCGTTGATCTTCGGGCCGATGAGCTCGTAGGTGCCGGGCTCGTGGGCGCCCGCTTCGATGGCGGGCCGCAGGTGCCGCCAGAACGCCGACTGCTCGGCCGGCTCCCATCCGATCGTCTTGCCGGTGGCCGGGTCGGTGGACAGGGCGGTGAACCCGGGCGGGGCGTCGCGGCCGGGCCTGACCTCGCGGCGGGCGAGCCACCGGTCCCCGTCGTAGCGGACGCAGGTGCCGTCGTACTTGCGGGTGGCGCGGCCCTCGCCGGCGAACACCCACGCGCAGTCCGGGTCGGGGTCGCGGGTGACGTAGCGGGGGTCGCCGTCCCAGTCGCGGACGAACACGGTGGGGATCTTGCGCATGGCGTCCTCCCGGTGGCAGCGGCGGGGTGAGAGCGGCGGGATCCCGTCCCCAGGGTGACGCGGGGACGGGACCGGTGGCGCCGGCGGGGTGCGATCCCGGGGCCGGCGCCGGGGGCGGTGCGCCCGCCGTGCTCAGGGTCCCCCGGCCGCGCCGCGCGCCGCAACGGGTTTTCGCCCGGGCCGCAGGCGCGGCAGGGCTACCCGTGCGGCCCTTCGGGGGGCAGGACGCCGGCCAGGTACGCCGCGACGGTGGCGCGCAGCCGCTCGGGGGACGGTTCGGGGCCGGCGCCGGCGATCGCGTCGAACATCAGGCCCTCGGCGAGCGCGACGAGGCCCTGCGCGTGCGCGGCGGGATCGGGGGACCCGGCCGCGGCCATCAGCGCACGGGCCGCGTCCCGGAACCGGCGCCCGGCGGCGTCGTAGATGGCGCGCAGCTCCGGCCGCCGCGTCGCCTCCAGCGCCAGCTCGTAGCGGGCCAGGGTGTGGGCGCGGCCGGCGGTCAGCTGCAGGCGCAGCACACCGGCCAGCCGCGCCGCCAGCGCGTCGCGGGACAGGCCGGGCGGGGCGTCCGCGCCGGCGAAGCGGCCCTCCTCCAGCTCGGTGAGGCGCGCCAGGGCCAGCTCCAGCAGCGCCGCGCGGGTGCGGGCGAGGTTGGACGCCGACCCGGGCGGCAGGCCGGCGGCCTCGTCGACGGCGCGGTGGGTCAGGCCCCGCATGCCGCGGTCGGCCAGCAGGGCGATGGCGGTGTCGGCGACGAGCCGGGCGCGCGGTGAGCTCACCCCCGGATCCTACCCGCCCGCACTACAGGCGTAGTATCTGCACTACATCTGTAGTCAGCGAAGGGTGGCAGCATGCCGCACGCGATCGTCATCGGCGCCGGCATCGGCGGCCTCACCGCCGCCGCGGCCCTGCACGGCCGCGGCTGGACCGTGGACCTGCACGAACGCGCCGCGTCCCTGGAACCCGCCGGGTCCGGCCTGGCCCTCGGCCCCAACGCCCTGCGCGCCCTGGACACCATCGGCGCCGGCGACGCCGTCCGCGGCCTCGCCGCCATGACCGGCACCGGCGGCATCCGCCGCCCCGACGGGACCTGGCTCAGCCGCACCTCCGCCGAGGCCGCCCAGGCCCGCTACGGCGACCCCACCGTCGCCCTCCACCGCGCCGACCTCGTCGAGGTCCTCACCTCCCGGCTCCCCGACGGCATCGTCCACCTCGGCTCCACCGCCACCGCCGCGACCCCCGGCGGCGCCGTCACCACCACCGACGCCCGCGGGCACCGCACCGACCTGCACGCCGACCTGGTCGTCGCCGCCGACGGGATCCGCTCCGCCGCCCGCACCGCCCTGTTC
>NZ_SMJW01000462.1 GCF_004348335.1 Actinomadura bangladeshensis
CCCCTGGAGTCCCCGAAGTCCCCGTCCCTCACCCCCGAAGAGCAACGCACGGCGGAGGAGTGGCGCCTCCTCCTGCAACTCGACTCCGACCCCCGCCTCGGCTGGTACTGGGGCGACCCAGGCCGCATCTACTTCTGCAACCGCGAAAACACCCCACTGGAGGAAACCTGGCTAACCCTCCAAGCCGCCTAAGCCTCCAGCCCGCCGGCCCTTCCAGGCGCTTTGCCCCGCTGGGTGGCCTGATCGTTTGGGCGCCCTGCTGCGGTGCCTGATTCTCCGAGCGGCCACTCCCTCTGGGCGGTCGGATCCTGGATCCTGCATGCGGGACGGGGGCTCAGGGGCGGTGGCGGGCGATCGTGGCGTAGAGGCCGCCGACGGCCAGGGACCAGAGGAGCAGGTGGAGCGCGACGCCGGGAAAGTGCGAGGTGAAGGAATCGGGCCCGTCATGGGGCGGCCGGAGTGGCCGGTGGTCAGGTGCGGTTGCGGGCGGCTGTGGCGTAGAGGGCGCCGACGGCCAGGGACCAGAGGAGCAGGTGGAGGGCGACGGCGGGGAAGTGGGAGGTGAAGGCGCCGGGGCCGTCGTGGGCCGCACGTAGCCAATCGATCATCGGGACTGAGAGCCAGGTGAGGGGGCCGATGCCGAGTAGGAGCAGCCCCAGGGCTCCGCCCAGGAGCGCGAGTAGCGAAACACCGGGGTCGGGGATGATTGCGCGGCTCGTCCATGCGCCGAGCAGTGTGCCCGGGACGGCGACGAGGAGGTTCAGGGCGCAGCCGACCAAGATCGCCGAGCCGGGAGAGTTGACCTGTGCGGCCTGCAGGAGAGGAATGGCCAATGCGACGACGCCGAGGCAGAGGTTCATTGCGTACGCCGCGACGAGTCCCGCCCACAGGGGAGTGCGAGAGAGGCTGGCAGCGGTGGCGGTCAGCGCGCGCTGCTCGTCGGGCTGGGTGTCGAGCAGGGCGCGCGCCGCCCAGGCCCACACCGGGAACATGAAGGCGGCCACGTCCGCGAACGTCTGGACGGCGAGAGAGGAGGCATCGGGCCCGCTCGGTCCCTGGGACAGGATCAGCGCCACGAACAATGCCACGACGATGAGCGGCTGCAGGACGCGGAGCGAATGCACGTAGCCCGACATCTGGAACCGGACGAGCGCGATCACTGCTCGGCCCTCCGCACCCGGTACCCGTCCGTACGCAGCTTCGTCTCCAGGGCGTCGGCCTCGTCCTTCGGCACCTCGACCTCGAGGACGGCCCAACCGGCGGTCCCGTCAGGGGCGAGGCGGGTCACCGCCGCGTCGGCCACCCGCAGCCGCTCGACTCCCGGTAGTGCCTCTAGGCAGCGCTGATGATCGCTGACGACGATTGTGGAGCCGTCGGCAGCCAGTCCGGAGATCAGCTCGGGCAGCGCTTCACGGATGGCGGCGTCCAGGCCCGCGAAGGGCTCGTCCAGGATCAGGAGTTCCGGGTCGCCCATGAGGGCCTGAGCGAGCCCGACCTTCTGAGCGCTGCCCTTCGACAACTCCGGAAGCCGCACGTCGAGGAGGTGATCGAAGCGGAGCCGCTCCGCCCATTCCTCGACTGAGTCCTGCGGCACCCGGCGTATGGCGGCCATATGCCGCAGATACACGCGGACGCTGAACGGCTGGTCGACGGGGAACCGCTCGGGCGCGTACCCGACGCGGGCAGGACGCCCCTCGACGGCGCCCACGCGCGGACGGCGCAAGCCGGCGATCACGCGCAGCAAAGTGGACTTGCCGGCGCCGTTGTGCCCTGTCACCTCGGTAAGGCTGCCGACCGCCAGGGACAACGTGACATCCCTGAACACCCAGGGGTCCCGCCGCCGGTAACGAAAGGCGACATTCTCCAACCGCATGAAAACCACACGCTAGGCGCTCTGACGTAAGCCCGCCGTTAATTAACCCGCCCGGGACCAACCCCAAAGCCGCCAAGCCCGAGTAGTGGGCCTTCGAGCCGCGACACTCCAGCATCCCCGCCGTGTGCAGCGTCCGCTGCCCGTCCCGAATCCGGGGCCGCGGGCTGGCAAACGCGGACACTCATCGTGATGTTGCGTCGCGGAGACCGCCAGAACAACTCAGCGCCCGCGACACGGTGGTGCTCGTCAGTGGCAGGCCGCGCGGTCAAGGTCGCGGCAGGCCCGGTGGGCGTGACCTGCCGGGCACCGGCCGGCAGGGCCTCCAGGTAGGACGCGGCACCGCGTTCGGTCGGCCAGAATGCGGGATCGTCCGGTGGCTCCGGAAGCGGGCAGCCGGTGGCCGCCGCCGCATGGAGCCGTCCCGCTGATCACAGGGCGTCACGCCACCGATCGACGATCGGCTTGGTCGTGTTAGCCGCTCTGTGCGCCCTGGCCTGTCGGCGTGGCCGGGTTGGGGCGGCCGGCGGCGGTGTTCAGCCAGAAGGCGCCGCGCAGGCCGTGGAAGGCGGCCATGACATAGGCGCCGATGGTGGCGGAGATGGCGGCGGTCCATGGGTGGCCGGGCATGTGGGCCCAGAGTGCGAAGAGGGCGGTCAGCAGGATTCCGGTCACGCCTGCGAGTGCGTTGCGCAGGGGCGAGTTCCCCAGCACATTCGGAAACTCCTCGCCGACGAGGCCTTTGATCAGGTGTGGCAGCGCGTTGGTCCCCATGAGGCCGCCGAGGCGATACCGGAGGAGGATGCGGCCCTGCGAACAGCTCTGATCGGCGCGCTGACGTTGGGCGCCGTCATCGGGCGGTACCTGCTGGGCCTGGACGGGCTGCGGGACGCGCCGCCGGAGAGGATCACCGCGCTGCTGCGCCAGTCGTTCCACTCGATCATTCACGGTGATCCCGAGCCTGATCCCGCCGAGCGTCGCTGATCATATGGCGCAGGCCCTGCCCCGGCGAGCCGGCCGACGAGCGGTGAGGCTTTGGGCGAGCCGGTGATCACGGGCGGGTTCTCATGTGGCGGCGGGTGGGGTGCGGGAG
>NZ_SMJW01000463.1 GCF_004348335.1 Actinomadura bangladeshensis
GGAGGGGGGAAGGGGCGATGATGCTGCTGAGACCGCCGGGGGTGTACCGGCCGCAGTCCGACACCTCGCTGCTGACCGGCGCGCTGAGCCGGGCCCTCGCCCGCGCCGGGATCCCGGCCGGCGCGCGGGTCCTGGAACTCGGCACCGGCAGCGGCGCGGTCGCGCTGGCCGCGGCCCGCGCCGGCTGCGAGGTCGTCGCGGTGGACGTGTCCGCATCCGCGGTGCTGACCGCGCGGATGAACGCGCTGGTGCGGGGCCTGCCGGTCCGGGTGCTGCGCGGCGACCTGTTCGCGCCGGTCGCCGGCGAGGTGTTCGACGTGATCGTCGCCAACCCCCCGTACGTGGCGGGCGACATCGACCCCGCGGCGGCACGCGGCCGCGCCCGCGCCTGGGAGGCCGGACCGGACGGCCGCGCGCTGCTGGACCGCATCTGCGCGCGGGCCCCGCAGCACCTGGCACCGTCGGGGACGCTGCTGCTGGTCCACTCGGCGCTGAACGGGGTCGCGGCGACGCTGGTGTCGCTGCGCGCCTCCGGGATGCGGGCGTCGGTGGTGGCGCGGCACCGCGAGCCGTTCGGGCCGGTGATGCGGCGCCGCGCGGCACGGCTGGCCGCGCGGGGCCTGCTGGGGCCCGGGCAGCGGCACGAGGACCTGGTCGTGGTCCGCGCCGACCTGATCGCGGCGCGGACCGGGCCCGTCGAGGGCGGTGAGGGCCGTGCCCGCGAGCACCAGCCCGCCTGACCCGCGCCCCCGCCCCGCTGCCGCCGGAGCCGGCGGCGCCGCCGGTGAAGCCGCCCCGGACCGGCGGCGGGTGCGGATCGTGCCGGGCGGCCCGATCCTGGTGGAGGGCCCCGTCGAGGTCGTCCTGGAGGACGGCTCCACCGTCGTGTCCGACCGGTGGCTGGTGGCACTGTGCGCATGCCGCCGCAGCCGCTCCCACCCGTTCTGCGACACCAGCCACCGCCGCCGCGTCCGCCCGTCCCCGGACGCGAACTCACCCGGCGCGAACTCACCCGGCGCGGACCAGACCGGCGCCGGGTGAGACGGAGAGAAAAGGTCAGCCGCCGAGACTCTCCAGCGCGACCTCCAGACGCTGCGCCAGCGCCTCGATCCGCTCCTCGTTGGCGCCGGTGTCCAGCTCGGCGATGACGGCGTCCCGCGTGGTGATCACCAACGCGTCCTCGGGGCCGCCGCCCGCGCTCGGATCACCCGGGACGACGGTCGCGCGGCCCCCCACCACGACGAGCGCGGCGTCGCGGTCGGTGGAGGCCAGCAGGGTGTGCAGGTGGTCGGCAGTGATCGTCGGCATCGGGTGACCTCCAGGAAAGCGGTGACGATGGCCAGGGAAACTGCGCGGGGAAACGCCGCCGGCGGCGGTGCCGTCAGGGGCGGCGGCCCACACCGGAGGCGAACTCGCGGGCGCGGGCCGGGCCGCCGGTCCCGGGCGCCAGCGGCGGCGTGTCGCGCCCCGCGCCGGCGCGCAGCCCGTCCACGAACTCGCTGAACGCCTCGCGGGCGCTGTGCCGGGGCGCCCAGCCGAGCTCGGCGCGGGCCCGCCCGGTGTCCATGACCGGGATCTGCATGGCCAGCTCGAACAGGCCCGGCGACGCCGGCACCAGGTGCAGGTTCCACGCGGCCGCGATCAGGGCCCGCACCCCCCGCTGCGGCACCCGGACCGTCCGGGCCCCCAGCACGTCGGCGATCTCGGCGGCGTCCATGACCGGGTCCGCGGCGATGTTGAACGCGCCGCGCACGTCGCGGGTCGCGGCCAGCCGGAACGCCTGCCCCGCGTCGGCCGAATGCAGGAACTGCATCCGCAGCCCCGGCATGTCCGGCACGAACGGGATCAAATCGGGCCGGGCGAGCCGGCCCGGCAGCAGCGGACCGGCGAACAGCCGCCGCTGCTCGCTGGCGCTCTGCCGCTCGAAGATGAACCCCGGCCGGATCCGCACCACGCGGCAGCCCGGATTGGCGGTCTCGAACGCGTCCAGCAGCCGCTCCACATAGGACTTCTCCCGCGAATAGGCGGCACCGGGCCACCCGTGCGTCGGCCACGACTCGTCGACCGCCCGGTCCTTAGGGCCGGGGGAGTAGGCCCCGACGGACGAGGAGTACACCAGCGCCCGCACCCCCGCCTCGGCCGCGGCGTCGAACACCCGCCCGCTGCCGACGACGTTGGCGTCCCACGTCACCGCGGGCCGGTGCGTCGGCTGGAACAGCCACGCCAGGTGGATCACGACGTCGGCGCCGCGCAGCAGCGGCACCAGGTCGCTGTCGGTGACGTCGGCCTCCGCCCACTCGATCTTCCCGGTCCCGGCCGGGTCGGTCTCCCGCGCCGCGCCCGGCCCCGGCTCGCGCCGGGACAGGCCGGTGACGGCGGTGACGGCCGGGTCCTCGGCGAGCGCGCGCAGCGTGCTGGTCCCGATGTTGCCGGTGGCGCCGGTGACGACGACGCGCATGGCGATCTCCCCCTCGTCGGCGGTGCTCGGTGCGGGACGGGCGCGCGGCCGCGCCCCCGCAGGTGGACGCCCCATTCCCGGCCTGCGCCGATCTATGCCCCACCCCGCCGCCCGCGGGAGCGGTCAGGCGGGGCGGCAGTGCAGGCACGGCCGGTACCCCGCCGCCCGCGCCGCCGCCAGGCCACCGAAACCCCGCCGGTGCCCCGGCGTGATCCGCCGCGCGTCCCCGCACGTCGGATAGCACACGATCCCCGTCGTGTCCGAACCGACCAGCCGCACCCCGCGCCGCGCCAGCTCGGCGGCCTCCTCCACGTCCACGTCCTCGGCGCGCAGCAGCCGCTCCTTGGCGTCCGCACCGAACACGTACTCGCCCAGCGACCCGTCCGACCGGGTCACCCGGTGGCAGGGGATCAGCAGCGGCACCGGGTTGCGGCCCAGCGCCGACCCCACCGCCCGGACCGCCTTCGGC
>NZ_SMJW01000464.1 GCF_004348335.1 Actinomadura bangladeshensis
GGGGAGGGTCCCCGGCGCCCGCGGGGCCTGGGCGGGCGCCGGGGAGTGGCGCGTCAGCCGGAGCGGCGGCTCAGCGGGTCCTCGCGGCGCACGTCGATGACCTGCCCGGTCAGGTCGGACAGCAGGACGTTCAGCGACGTCCGCGCGACCTGGTCGGCGCTGAGCAGGGTGTGCGGGGGCTCCTGGCCGAACGCGGCGGTGCGCATCGGGGTGCTGGTCCGCTCGGGGTTGATGCAGTTGATCCGCACCCCGTCGCCGGACCACTCGTCCGCGAGGGCCTGCGTGAGGTTGACCGTGGCGGCCTTCGCGGACGAGTACAGGCTGTAGTCCGCGCGGCCGCGGGTGTAGGAGCTGGAGGTGTAGAGCAGCAGCTGCCCGCCGGTCTTGGCGAGGTAGGGGAACGACGCGCGCGCGATGTGGATCGGCGCGAGGTAGTTGACCCGCAGCGCCTCCTCGATCGCGTCCGGGTCGATCGCGTCGAGCCGGCCGATGCGCAGCACGCCCGCGGTGTTGACGACGAAGTCGACGCGCCCGGTCGCCGAGTACGCCTGCGCGAGCGCGGCGGCGACGTCCTCGGGCCGCTCCGCGTGGGTGCGGGTGGTGCCGCGGCTGTAGCCGAAGACGCGGGCGCCGAACCCCTGGGCGATCTCGGCGATGGCGGCGCCGATGCCCTGGCTGGCGCCGAACACGACCACCGTCTTGCCGGCGAGCGCCTCGGCGTACTGCTCCTCGGTCAGGTCGGGGGCGTCGGACGAGGCGAGCTGGAACAGCTTGTCCGCGACGAACATGTCGACGGGCTCGGTGACCTTCATGTTGTGCTCGTCACCGGGGACGACGTAGATCGGCGTGTCCGGCAGGTAGCGGAGCACGACCGTGCAGTCGTCGGTGGCCTCGAAGTTCTCGTCCCGCCACGCGTTCTCGTAGGCGGCGCGGATGGTGGCGAGCCGGAAGCCCTGGGGGGTCTGTCCGCGGCGCAGGTTCGCGCGGCGCGGCACGTCGACGATGACGTCCTCGTCGACCTGGATGATCGTGTCGGCGGACGGGATGGCGACGTCCACGGCCCGGTGCTCGCGCAGGGCGGTCACGCAGTCGCGGATGATGCGCTGGGAGAGCAGCGGCCGCACCGCGTCGTGGAACAGCACGCTGGTCGTCTCGGCGGGGTGGTCGGCGAGGGCGTCGAGCGCGAGCTGCGTCGTCGCGTTCCTGGACGTCCCGCCGGGGAGCACGGCCGTGACCTTCGTGCAGCCCGCCTTCTTCACGCACTCGGCCGCGTCCTGGAGGAAGCCGGGGTTCATCAGGACGATGATCTCGTCGACTTCGGGCGCGTCCTCGAAGACGCCGAGCGTGTGCTCGAGGATCGTCTTCCCGGCGATCTTCAAAAGCTGCTTGGGCGTGCTGAGCCCCATGCGCTGCCCGCTGCCACCCGCCAGGATGACGGCGACGACGCGATGTTCGCCATGCGGGGCCATGACCAATGCGACCGTCCTTTGATCTTGGGGGCGGCCGGACCGGCCGCCGTGACCGTACATGCTGCGGTGACCCGTGGGATGTCGAGGGCGAGCGGGCGGCGCCGCGATCGCAGGGTCAGCTGATCCGCCGGGGAGAACTGCCGCCTTACTGTACCTGGTCTGTCGGATTTTGTGGCGAATTCAGCGATCTGCCGGTTCGCCGTAACCCCGCCGCCGCCGGGCGGACTGCCCGCCGGTCCGTCATCGGCCGAACAGCGGTTTGAGGTTGGGCTCGACCGCCCAGCGGGTCATCTTGCGCACCGGCGCGGTGCTCAGCAGGGTGACGACGACGAAGCCCGCGAGCAGCGCCGACAGGATGCCCGGCACCGTGTCGAACCAGGCGAGCTTGTGCCAGCCCTCGAAGGTGAACAGCCGGGCGACGAACCCGTGCAGCAGGTAGCCGTAGATCGTCGCGGCGCCGAGGTCGCTGTACCAGGTCTGCCGGGACGGGACGACGGCGAGGAAGGCGAGGAGCAGCACCGTCGCGGTGAGCAGCAGCGCCATCCGCATCATCGTGCCGGTCAGCTCGTCCACGCCGAGGTCGGCGTTCGAGGCGTCCCAGTTCAGCCAGCGCGCGTTCATGCGGTCGTGGGTGACGAACGCGACACCGAACCCGGCGACGAGGACGGCGGCGCCCGCGATCCGCACGGCCGGCCGCCGGACGATCTGCAGCACCTCCGGCGACAGCGTGAGCCCGATGACGTAGAACGGCAGCAGCCCGAGGATCCGGTAGACGTCGAGCGTGCTGCCGATGTCCGTCATGTAGACGAGCAGGCTGACGAGCACGACCGTCGCCACCGGGTACCTGAGCCGCCGGCACACCGGGGTGAGCAGCCGCCACACGAACAGCGCGATCAGGAACCAGGTCAGGTAGTAGGGGTCCAGCACGTCGAACTGGAACCGGCGGCCGTCGACCCCCCAGGCGAACAGGCTGTAGGCGCACTGGAAGATCAGGTACGGCGCGAGCGTCGAGCCGACCAGCCGGGAGACCTTCTCGTCGGTCAGCGTGAACCGCTTGGACAGGTAGCCGCTGACCATGACGAACACCGGCATGTGGAACATGTAGATGAAGTTCCAGATCGCCGCGGCCAGCGGGACGTCGCGCAGCCCGGACAGGCTGTGCCCCCCGGCGACGAGCAGGATCGCCAGGAACTTGGCGTTGTCCAGGTGCGGGTCGCGCTTCTTGGGGGCGGCACTCGGGGGAGCGGCGGCGGTCGGCGTCCGATGCGTCTCCGGCGGGCGGGCGGCGGAGCGTTCCACCGTCGCCTCGGCCACGACCGACGCCTCAGGTGTCTGTGTCATGAAGTGAACTCTGATCCTGAGAGGAGGCTCGTGGAGCATACCGGACTAATCACTCCAAGGCCCCCGAAGTGTCGACTCCCGCCCGCCGGCGGCCCCAGGCG
>NZ_SMJW01000465.1 GCF_004348335.1 Actinomadura bangladeshensis
GCCCCCGACAACGCCGCCCACGACCCCACCGACCACGCAGCCGCCTGGGGACGACACCTGTGCGGTGAAGTCGAAGCCCGCCGGCAAGGTTCTGCAGGGGTACTGGGAGAACTGGGACGGGTCGTCCAACGGCGTCCACCCGCCGTTCGGCTGGACGCCGATCGACAACCCCGTCATCAAGCAGCACGGCTACAACGTCATCAACGCTGCGTTCCCCGTCATCCGGTCGGACGGCACCGTCCTGTGGGAGGACGGCATGGACTCGACCGTCAAGGTCGCCACCCCCGCCGAGATGTGCGCGGCCAAGGCGGCGGGCGCCACCATCCTGATGTCGATCGGCGGTGCCACCGCGGGCATCGACCTCAGTTCCAGCAGTGTCGCCGATCGCTTTGTAGCAACCGTCGTGCCGATTCTGAAGAAGTACAACTTCGACGGCATCGACATCGACATCGAGACGGGACTGTCGGGCAGCGGCAGCATCAGCCAGCTGTCGGCGTCCCAGGCGAACCTGATCCGCATCATCGACGGCGTGCTCGCGCAGATGCCGTCCAACTTCGGGCTCACGATGGCGCCAGAGACCGCGTACGTGACCGGAGGCAGTGTCACCTACGGCTCCATCTGGGGCGCATACCTGCCGATCATCAAGAAGTACGCCGACAACGGCCGGCTGTGGTGGCTGAACATGCAGTACTACAACGGCAGCATGTACGGATGCTCCGGTGACTCTTACTCCGCCGGGACGGTCGAGGGCTTCGTGAAGCAGACCGAATGCTTGAACAACGGCCTCGTCATCCAGGGGACCACCATCCGGGTGCCGTATGACAAGCAGGTCCCGGGGCTGCCCGCGCAGCCCGGCGCCGGCGGCGGTTACATGTCGACGGGCCTCGTCGGGCAGGCATGGAACCACTTCAACGGCCAGTTGAAGGGTCTGATGACCTGGTCCGTCAACTGGGACGGCTCGAAGGGCTGGACGTTCGGCGACAACGTCCGCGGCCTGCAGGGCCGGTGACGGATCGGGGACGGGCCCGGCACCGCGCCGCCGGGCCCGTCCCCGGACGGGGTTGACCTTGACGCCGGTGTCAGGGGATAGCGTCGCGAACGGCCACAAGGGAGGACGGACGGATGCGGATCGGGGAACTCGCCGCACGCGCGGGCGTCAGCACCCGCACGCTGCGCTACTACGAGCAGCAGGGGCTGCTGCCGGCGCGGCGCGCGTCCAACGGGTACCGGCAGTACGAGGAGTCCGATCTCCGGCTCGTGTCGGAGATCCGGTCGCTGCTCGCCGCCGGGTTCACGCTGGACGACACCCGCCCGTTCGTCGACTGCCTGCGCGCGGGCCACGCCGACGGCGCGTCCTGCCCCGAATCCGTCGCGGTCTACCAGCGCAAGCTCGCGGAGATCGACGCCGAGATCCGCACCCTGATCCGCCTGCGCGCGGACGTGGCCGACCAGCTGGCGCGGGCCTGCCCGGGCTGCGCCCTCTCCACGGAGGTGACGAATGATCGATCTGACCAGCGAGAACTTCGACGAGCAGGTGCTGCGCGGCGGCAAGCCGGTACTGGTCGAATTCTGGGCGGACTGGTGCCCGCCCTGCAAGATGATCGCGCCGATCCTTGAGCAGATCGAGGCCGAGCACGGCGACCGGCTCACCATCGCGAAGATCAACGGCGACGAGAACCCCGACATCGTGACCCGCTACGGCGTCATGGGCTTCCCCACCCTCAACCTCTACCGGGACGGCGAGGTCGTCCGGCAGATCATCGGCGCCAAGCCCAAGCGCGCCCTGCTCGCCGCCCTGGACGGCCACTTCTGACCACGTCACGCTCCGCCGACCGAACCGGACAGGGCCGGACGAAGCCGCTCGCACAAGGCTTCCACCTCACTGGCGTCCGGCACCGTCCCCTCGCGGAACATCGCCGTCTGCAACGCCGGCCCGAACGCGTCATGACGGGCCATGTCCGCCTTGACCACGGGCTGGACGACGAAATGGAGGTGACCCGGCACGGCATCCGCATGGGACCAGAGACAGACATAGACCTGCTCCGGCCGGACGACCTCCGTCACCGCCGCGGCCACCCGGCGGAGCAGCGGCCCCAACGCCTCGCTCTCGGCATCGGTCAACTCGGCGACATGGACCACGTGCCGCGCCGGCTTGACCACCAGGGTCCCCAGGCCGAGCGGGCCCACCGAGTGCTCGACGACCCACCCCGCCGACTCCGCGAGACGTCCCCCGGGAAGAGGACGAACGCAGACGAGCAGCTCACATGCAAGGCATCCGGCGACCGGTTCCACAGCGCCCATCTTCCGGCAAGCACGCCGCCCCGATCACCACTCGATCGACCGGCCGACACCGTGCGGCCGGCGGCGCATATCCTGATCAAGGTCCTGCTGTAGTCGGGAGGTTGCCGTGCGCACGCTGTTGAACGTCATCTGGCTGGTCCTGGCGGGGTTCTGGCTGGCGCTGAGCTATGTCGTCGCCGGGATCATCTGCTGCATTCTCATCATCACGATCCCGTTCGGCATCGCCTCGTTCCGCATCGCGGGCTTCGCGCTGTGGCCGTTCGGCCGGACGACCGTCCCCAAGCGCGGCGCGGGCGTGGGCTCCCTCATCGGCAACATCATCTGGATCATCGTCGCCGGCTGGTGGCTGGCCCTCGGCCACCTGGTCACCGGCCTCCTGCTCTGCCTGACGATCATCGGCATCCCGTTCGGCATCGCGAACTTCAAGCTGATCCCGATCTCCCTGACCCCCCTCGGCCACGAGATCGTCTCCTCCGACGACCCCTCCCACTTCTAACCCGTCGCCGCCGGGTCGGCGGGGGTCAGGACGTCCAGGGGGTGCCGGTCAGGCGTTCGTAGACCTCGGTGTAGCGGGCTCGGGTGGCGTCCACGACTTCCTGGGGGATGGCG
>NZ_SMJW01000466.1 GCF_004348335.1 Actinomadura bangladeshensis
CCGCCGGCGGCGGGCCCGGCGCGGCCTGCGGCGGCTCGGGCACCGGCGCGACCGGCTGGTCGGTGCCGGCCGTGGCGCGCTCGGCGGCCATGTGCGCGCGGGCGGCCTTGATGATGTCCCACGCCGACAGCTCGTCGGTGGACGGGGGGCTGTGCATCGCCGGGGACGTCAGCTCCGCCGCGACCGCCTGCGGCACCGCGAACCCGGTGGCGGGCGGCGCGACCTGCGCGAGCCGGCACCACGTCAGCCCGAGGGTGTAGGTGGTGGCCAGCAGCGCGGCCAGGGCGTCGGCGTCGTCGCTGCGCAGCGCGTCCGGGAGCCGCCCGTCGCGGGGCCACAGCGACCGCAGCGGGTTGGCCGGGTCGGCCAGGACGGCCTGGAGGGTGCGGGCGCTGTCGGGGTCCAGCCAGCGCTGCAGCGCCGGCAGCGCGCCCGGCGCGGCCTGCAGGTCGGCGGCCAGTACCGCGATCCCGGCGCGGCGGACCTCGTCGTGGCCGCGGCCCGGCGCGGACGGGCGGGGGCCGGTGAGGCCGGCGACGATCTGCTGCAGGTCGTACAGGGCCAGGCGCAGGTATTCGCCGGGCGCGGTGTCGCGGACCATCGGGGTGGCGTACTCGGCGGGGCAGCGGCGCCGCCATTCCTGCAGGACGGCGTCAGGCCCGTACCGGACGGTGGCCATGTCCTGGTTGACCATCCGCAGCGACGCGCCGGTGATGGCGGCGAGGGCGTCGGCGCCGGGCCGGAACCGGGGGTCGGCCTGCAGCCCGGCGGCGACCTCGTACATGACGCGGGCGATGTGGGCGGCGCCGCCGCCGTCGCCGGCGCCGAGCCGGTGGACGTAGTAGCCGGCGAGGGTGGCGAAGTCGGGCGGCATCATCCAGTGCAGCCGCTCGGCGGGGGTGGTCAGGAACGGGATGAACGACTCGATCAGCGGGTGCTCGGTCAGCGCGACGGGGGATCCGGCGCACCACAGCAGCGCGCCCCACGCGGCGGCGACGGTGCTGGGCGTGCCCGGCTGGAACATGGGGTCGCGCTGGGCGAACTGGCGCGGGTCGACGGCCAGCGCGGTGGTGAGGGCCTGGGAGATCCGCGCGACGACGGCGGTGTCGGGGACGGGCCCGAGGAACCCCAGCGGCGCGACGCGGCCGGCGGCCAGGTCGGGGCCGGTGGGGAACAGCTGCGGCGGGACCGGCGGGGTCCCGGCGCCGCGCGGGGCGGGGACGGCGACGCGGCGGTCCTCGAACGCGGCGGGCGGCGGGCAGGGGTGCCAGGCGCCGTCCAGGCCGCACCGGTACCAGCGGCCCCAGGCGCCGTAGAGCCACCATTCGCCGGCGCCCCACAGCATCCGCGCGGCGACCTGGGCCGCGCGGTCGGCGGGCTGGGCGGTCTGCCACCACGGTGAGGCCACCAGTTCGCGCACGTTGCCCTCGACCGAGGCGAACAGGTCGCCGCTCGGGCCGCCTCCGGTTCCGCCGGGCCCCGCCCCGGCCGCCTGCCAGCTCATCCGGCGAATAGTAGTCGCCCGGCATGGTCCGTCCGGCATCGCCCGAGTTACGGGCCGGTATCCGCCCCTTCGGCGTGTAAGGACTGTTATGGCAGGATGCTCATGTGCTCGCCGCGGGGGCGGGTCCACCATGCGGCGGGGAGTGGCGATGGACGGCGCGGCGCGCACCCGGGCGGCGGGCCTCGGCCTGGTGCTGCTGTCGTCGGTGTGCTTCGGCGCGTCCGGGCCGTTCGGCAAGGCGCTGATCGAGGCGGGCCTCGGCCCGCTGCAGGCGGTGTGGCTGCGGATCGCGGTCGCCGCGCTGGTGCTGGTGCCGCTCGCCGCGGCCGTGCGGGGCCGGGCGCTGCGGACCGCGCCGGCCGGGCTGCGGCCGCACGCGCGCCCGCTGATCGTGTACGGGCTGACGGGGGTCGCGGGCTGCCAGGCGTGCTACTTCGTCGCCGCGTCGCGGCTGCCGGTGGGCGTGGCGATCCTGCTGGAGTTCAGCGGTCCCGTCATCGTGCTGGGCTGGCTGCGGCTGGTGCGCCGCGTCCCGGTGCACCGCACGGCCGCCGCCAGCGTCGCGACCGCCATGGCCGGGCTGGCGCTGGTCGTGCAGGTGTGGACGGGCCTGTCCCTGGACCCGGTCGGCCTCGCGGCGGGCCTCGGCGCCGCCGCCTGCCAGGCCAGCTACTTCCTCATCGTGGACCGCCTCGCCGGGCGGGTCGACCCCCTGGTCATCACCACCGCCGGCACCGTCGTCGGCGCCGCCGCGCTCACCGCCTTCGCGGCGCCGTGGGCGCTGCCGTGGGGGGTGCTGCCCGCGCAGGTCCCCTTCGCCGGGCACACCGCGCCCGGCTGGGCGCTGGTCGCCTGGATCGGGATCGTCAGCACCGTCATCGCCTACCTCACCGGCGTCGCGGGCCTGCAGCGGCTGCCCGCGCAGGTCGGCGGCGCGATCTGCTACACCGAGGCCGTCGCCGCCGCCCTCATCGCCTGGGCCGTGCTCGGCGAGCGCCTCACCCCAATGCAGATGACCGGCGGCGCGATCGTCCTGACCGGCGCCTACATCGCCCAGCGCGCCGCCGGCCGCGCCGCCGCCAGCGCGTCGAACACCCGGCCCCGCAGCTCCGCCAGCGCCCGCAGCGCCGCGTCATGCCCGGCCAGCCGCTCCACGTACCGCAGCGACCCCTTCGCCAGCGCGAACCCCCGCACCGCCACGATCGCCAGCGACAGCGCCGCCAGCTCCGGCCGCTGCGCCGCCCGCGCGATCAGCCACGCCGCCGCCGCGATCAGCCCCAGCCCGCACAGCTCCGCCGCCGCACCCGCCAGGCCCGCGCCCACCAGCCGCACCAGCTGCGGCCGCACCGCACCCCACACGC
>NZ_SMJW01000467.1 GCF_004348335.1 Actinomadura bangladeshensis
GGTTATGGGTACACGCGGGAGTTCCCGGTGGAGCGGATGATGCGCGACGCCAAGATCACCCAGATCTACGAGGGCACCAACCAGATCCAGCGCATGGTCATGGCCCGCCAGCTCCTCAAGTAGCCGGATCCCGCGACGTCGCCGCGGGCCTTGCGCCCGTCGGCGGGCGTCCGGCATTGGGGTCGCTCTTCGGAACGGGCACATTGCGGAGAATCGGACGACTTCCGGAATGGAACTTCCCTAACCAAGGGCCTTGAGCCATGCTTGGTGACGCTGTCACCGTGAGTCGGTGCATGTGCGCGCCCGGTCGCCGTCACGGAGGGCGACGCTCTCATGGCGAAGGGTCCGCTTCGTCGCGCTGAGTATCGCGCGTCCGGCGGTCGGTGACGTGGCCCCCGGAGTCGAAGGAGAAGATCCATGTCGGTGTCTGTCGGCGCTGTGCGCGGGGCGCGGCCGCCGGTGAGCGTCGGACCGGTGCGCGAGGAGGCGCTCGGGGTGGCGGCCCTTCCGTCCGCTGTGCCGGTCGCGGGCTTCTTCGCTCACGCGCTGCTCGGGTCGTGGGAAGTGGATGAAGCCTGCCGCTGGGCGTGCCGGCAGGTCCTGTCCGAACTGGTCGGCACTGCGCTGGAGGCGACTGGCGGCCTGAGCGGGACGGACGTCGAGGTGCGCGGTACCGCGATGGTGCTCGTGCGGTTCCGGTTGTGCGCCGCGCACCTGGTGGTCGAAGTGCGTGCGGACGGCGCGGCGCCGGCGAGGGTCGGGTACGCCGCTCCGCTGGACGAGGGCGGGCGCGGGCTCATGCTGGCCGACTCCCTCGCGTCCGGCTGGGGGGTGTACACGCTGGACACCGGCAAGGTCGTGTGGGCGGCGTGGGAGGTCGCCGGCAACGGTTAGGCCCTGCCGCGCCGGTCTCCGTGTTGACTTGCGCACATCTATCCTGTTCGATCTCACACGTGGAGAGTTCGGAACGGGTGGCCGTGCTCATTGAGCGGTTGCGGACCACCGAGCACGTGACCGTCGTGGAGCTGGCCGAGGAGACCGGTGCGTCGGAGATGACGATCCGGCGCGACCTCGATCAGCTCGCCGAGCGCGGTGTGCTGCGGCGCGTCCGGGGCGGGGCCGTCAGCCTGCTGCTGCGGGGTGAGGCGATGCCCTTCGCCGTCCGGGAGCAGGACGCCGCCGAGGCCAAGGAGCGGATCGCCGCCGCGGTGGACGGCCTGCTCACCGACGGCGAGGCGGTCATCCTGGACGGCGGCACGACCACGCTCACCGTCGCTCGCGCGATCGCCGGGCGGCGGCTCACCGCCGTCCCGCTCGATCTGCACGCGGCGACCGCGCTCAGCGGCGCTCCGCAGGTCCGGCTGCTGGTCCCCGGCGGGCGGACGAAGCCGGGCGCGCTGGCGTTCACCGGGCCGCTGACCGAGGCGTCGCTGGCCTCGCTGCGCGTCGACACCGCCGTCCTCGGGGTGTGCGGGCTGTCGGCCGAGCACGGGCTCACCGCCCACGAACTCGACGAGGTCCCGGTCAAGCGGGCGGCGATCGCCTCGGCCCGGCGGGTCGTCGCGGTGTGCGACGGGAGCAAGTTCGGGCGTACCGGCCTCGGGCTCGTCTGCCCGGTCACCACGCTCGACATGGTGGTCACCGACCGCTCCGCGCCGGCGGCCGCCGTGTCCCGCCTCCGCGACTCCGGGGTGGACGTCCGCCTTGTCTGACTCACGGCGGTCGTTGCGGGCGGGGCGGATCGCCACCTTCGGCTACTTCGGGCTGAACGGCTTCCTGCTGGGCATGTGGATCGTCCACATTCCGGTCGTCGAGGACAGGACGGGCATCGGCCACGCCCTCCTCGGCTGGCTCCTGCTGCTGCTCGGCGCCGGGGCCCTCGGCGGAATGCAGATCGCGGGGCGCCTCACCGACCGCGTCGGCGCCCGCGTCGTCGTACCGCTCAGCGCTGCCCTGTGCAGTGCCGCGCTGGTCCTGCCGGGCGTGGCCACCGACGCCTGGACGCTGGGGGCGGCACTTGCGCTGCTCGGCGTCGGCAACGGCGCCCTCGACGTCGCCATGAACGCGCATGCCGTCCAGGTGGAACGCGGCTACCGGCGGCCCGTCATGTCCGCCTTCCACGCGACCTTCTCCCTCGGCGGCGTCCTCGCCGCGCTGGCCGGCGCCGGGACGCTCGGCTGGGGCTGGAGCCCGGCGGCGACGCTGGGCGGGGTCGCGCTGGCCGGTGTCGCCGCGGCCGCGCTGACGGCTCCCGCCCTGCTGCGCCGCGAGGCGCCCCGGGACGTCCCCGTCGCCGCACGGCGGACCCGGACGCCCCGCCGCATCTGGATGATGGCCGTCCTCGCCCTGATGGTCATGCTGTCCGAGGGCGTGGCCAACGACTGGAGCGCCCTGCACCTGCGGGACGGCCTGGACGCGTCCGCCGCCACCGCCGCCCTCGCCTACGGGGCCTTCGCCACCGCCATGACCATCGGCCGCCTGCTGGCCGACCGGGTCGCGGCGCGGTTCGGCCCGGTGGCCGTCCTCCGCTACGGCGCGGCGACGGCCGCGCTCGGCGGGACGGTGGCGGCCCTGTCGCCGTGGGTCCCGTCGGCCCTCGCCGGCTGGGCCCTGTTCGGGGCCGGGCTCTCCGGCTGCGTCCCCCAGCTGTTCAGCGCGGCGGGCCACCACGACCAGGACGCCGTCGGCGCCAACGTGTCCCGTGTCGCGGGACTCGGGTATCTCGGCATGCTCGCCGGTCCGGCCGTGATCGGGCCGCTGACCCACGTCATGCCGCTGAGCCTCACGTTCTTCCTGCCGGTGGCGCTGTGCGCCATCGCGGCCGCCGCAGCGGGCATCCTCCGCCCGCCGCCCAGCCCCGCCC
>NZ_SMJW01000468.1 GCF_004348335.1 Actinomadura bangladeshensis
ACCACACCATCATCGGTGCGGAGATCGGCAACACTCAACGTCACGCTCGAAAGATCCCAGTCTCGCCCTACTTGCGTCACAGAAGACTAGTTCGTCCCCATGTCTCCCCTGAGTCTGACAGAGAGGGCAACCTGGTCAACAGCTGGCAGACCACGCTGGACAACTACAACAACGGAATCATCGGACCGGGACATTGCGGGTGAGCGTCTGACGGGAACCGCCAACCGGTTGGTCGGCCCCTGACCTTGGGACTGGTCGGGGGCCGGTCGCTGCTGAGCGTCTCGACCAGTTCGGCCTGTTCGTTCTGGCTCAGCGCGTTCTGCGGCGCCGGCCGCGCCGTCGGTGTCGACGACGCGTGAATACTGGCTCTGGCACACATTCCGTGATCGGGCTGGTCGGGTAGGTCACGGTTCGGGTGTTCTTGCCGGTAGATGGGAAACGATCAGGAGTATCGGCCGGTGTGTCGATCAAGGAGCTGCTTGCCGTTCTGTTTCCTCACCTGGCGGGCGTGTGCGTTGACCAGGTGGTTCGTTCCGGTGCGTCGGTGCGCCTCAGAGCCAGGACCGCGACGACCGAGGCGGCGTGCCCGGGCTGCGGGACGTGGTCCCGGCACCGGCACAGCCGGTATGAGCGGTGTCTGTCCGATACCGCGGTCGGCGGCAGTGAGCTGCTGATCGACCTGCAGGTTCACCGGTTCCTGTGCCGCAACGACGGCTGCGGCAAGAAGACCTTCGCCGAGCAGGTTCCCGGGCTGACCGTGCGTTACGGCCGCCGGTCGGTGGAGGCCGGTGAAGCCCTGCGGGCGATCGCGCCGGCGCTGGCCGGACGCCCGGGTGCCCGCCTGGCCGAACGACTGGTGACCGCGGTGAGCCGAATGACGCTGCTACGACTGATCCGCAGCCTGCCCGAACCTTCAGACCACCTCGCTGACCAGGCCGGACCGCGCATATTAGGCGTGGACGACTTCGCCCTGCGACGCGGCAGAATCTACGGAACGATCCTGATCGACCTCACCACCGGCCGGCCCGTGGACGTCCTGCCCGACCGCACCGCCGACACCCTTGCCGATTGGCTGCAGGCCCATCCCGGTGTCGAGATCGTGTGCCGAGACCGCGCCGGCGCCTATGCCGAAGGCATCTCCCGCGGCGCACCCGAGGCGATCCAGGTTGCTGACCGGTGGCATTTGTGGAGCAACCTCGGCGACGCCGTCGAACGCACCGTCACCCGACACCGCCGGCAACTGCAAGCTCTCGTCCCAGCTCCAGCGGCCCAGTCCGGCGATGGCCCGGTGGCCCGCACCCCGCCGCCGGCTCCGACATCGGCTTCGGCATCGATACCGGTACCGCAGGGCAGACGGGACCGGGTCGCAGCCCGCACCCGTCAGCGGCACGCCGCCGTCCACGCCCTGCTCAACCAAGGCCACAGCCACCAGCAGATCGCCCGCGAGCTGGGATTGAGCCGTAACACCATCCGCCGGTTCGCCCGAGCCGCCGGCCCCGACGACCTCCTGGTCCACACCGGCACCGGCCAGCGCACCAAGGAACTGGCCGCCTACGACGCCTACCTGCGGCGCCGCTGGGACCAGGGGTGCACCAACGCCGCACAGCTCTACCAGGAACTACGCAGCCAGGGATACCGTGGCGCTGCGACCACCGTCCGCCAATACATCCAGCCGTGGCGGACCGCACCGACCGCCGCCCCGTCCACCACACCGCCTACCAGTCCCGTTCGACACCGTCCACCGACGGTCCGCCAAGCCACCGGCTGGTTCCTGCGCCACCCCGCCCACCTCGACAACGACGACCGACACCTCCTCGACACGCTCTGCGCCGCCTGCCCACAACTGAGGGCTCTGCGCACCCACGTCCGCCACTTCGCCGAGATCATGATGAACCGCGGTGGCCGGCAACTCCAGGCTTGGATGACCGGCGTGCTCGACGATGACCTGCCTGAGCTGCACTCGTTCGTCACCGGCCTGCGCCGCGACCAGGACGCCGTCACCGCCGGCCTCACCCTGCCCTACAGCTCCGGCCCCGTCGAAGGACACGTCAACCGCGTCAAGACGATCAAGAGGCAGATGTTCGGCCGCGCAGGCTTCGACCTTCTCCGCAAACGCATCCTGCTGACCGACTGACGACCAGATCACGGAATATGTGCCAGAGCCAGAATTCGGCCGTCGTTGACAGTCGGCTCACTGGTTTCCGGTACCGGGGTTCCGCCGCCGGTACCGCGGCCCGTAACCGGAAGGGAGATCGCGACCGGTCATCGCCACACTGCTCAGGGCTCAGCGGCAGGAGCGCGGCCGACTCTGTGCCCGGTACAGCAGAGCCGGCCGGAGGTCATCAGGACGGAAGGACACCGATCACGACCACCAGCAGCGGGTCTGTACGGTTAACTTGACACTCCCCGTGTCGGCGTGGTGCGGGGCAGGAGTGCAGGTGCCCGGCTCGATTGGGCCGACCGGGCCGGTGAAGGTGAAGTCGGTGAACATTGACAGCGCGACCTGGGTGGGTACGTCGGGGACCTTCAACTCTCCCATGATCTGACGCAGCTGCTCCACCGCACGAATGCCGCCGCTGGTGCCATAGCCGACGAACCCAGCGGCCTTGTGCTGCCATTCGGCATGCAGATAGTCCAGGGCGTTCTTCAGCGCGGCGGGGAAGGAGTGGTTGTACTCGGGGGTGACAAACACGAACGCATCGAATGCCCTCTCTGTCAGACTCAGGGGAGACATGGGGACGAACTAGTCTTCTGTGACGCAAGTAGGGCGAGACTGGGATCTTTCGAGCGTGACGTTGAGTGTTGCCGATCTCCGCACCGATGATGGTGTGGT
>NZ_SMJW01000469.1 GCF_004348335.1 Actinomadura bangladeshensis
GCACCCCCACAACCCGGAAACCCTCATGCACCCCCGCCTTACGCCACGTAGGGCGCCGATGCGTACCGGCGAAGAAGTTCGCCATCGCCTGCGCGAAGTCCTTGAGCGCCTGCTGCTGCACCGTCTGCGAACCCGCCGCCAGCCACGGATTCGCCGCGCGGGCCTCGGTCAACTGCCGGGCCTGGACGGCATACCCCGGAGCGGGGCCGCGCCGCGGCGTCCACCACGCCTGCTGCTCCACCGCCAGATTCCACACGAACCGGGCATGCCCGCAATGCTCCAGCAACCCCGCCTCCTGGGCAGGGGTCGGGCACAACCGGTACCGGGACACGCCCCGCAACTTACCGACCGCCACCGACAAAACTCAGACCGTCAAAACCAGGAGGCCACAGTGCTGCCTTGTTCCGCGCTTCCTCCCCGCCCCGAAGGACGGGTTTCCACGCTGCGGGTATCCGATGAAGAGTTCGCTGCCGCGCGTCCGGGTGGTGAAGTGGACGTCGCCGAACTGGCCGCGGACGGCGGCGGAGATCGAGCCGTTCACGATGCTCGGGTACGAGGGCGTCGCGGCCCGCGCGTGCTCGACGGCGTCCAGGTAGAGCGCCGCCTCGCGGCTGTCGCGCGGGATGGAGAGGGCGCCCAGGTAGGAGCCGTCGGCGGTCAGCGCGGCGAGGTTCTCCAGGACGTCGGTGTGGTTCACGCCGTGGTAGGCGTCCACGCCGAAGCCCAGGCAGACGACGATCTGAGCGGCTGCACGCCCAGCTTGGGGAACGCGTAGACGGTGGAGGGGAGGCCTTGGGCGTCGAGCCGGCGGGCGAGCGCGCCTTCGGGGAAGTAGTCACTGGAGGGAGAACACTCCGTGACGGTACGGCATCGCCGGTGAGTCCGATCGAGGTTTTTCGCCGCAGCGCGAACTCTCGCGGGGGTTGTGGACGTCTGACTATGTGGTGGCCGTGGTCATCGGGGGATCACGGCCACCACCAGCCTCAGTACGGGGACGGGCCGCCGAACATCTCGCTGAGGCGCGGCGCCAGGTCGAAGCTGCCGCGCAGTTCCAGGCGGCCGTCCATGAGCAGGGTCGCCGGATTGGCGTCGCCGGCGAGGATCCGCAGGAAATCCGCCGTTTCCACGATGAGGGTCAGGGCGGGGTCGTCGGCCGGTCCGGGATGGGCGCGGGCCCGGTTCTCGCCGAGGACGAGCGTCCATGTGGTGCGGGTCAGCCGGAATTCCAACTCTCCCGTGAAACCGCCCGCCGCGGACGGGTCATAGGCGCGCGCCATTCCGGCGAAGAACAGCCGTTGCGTGCTCGGGCCGAAACGGCGCTCGATCTGTTCGTCCGTCCGGCCGTGGACGAGTTTGTAGAAGCCCTGCCGGAACCGCCTCCGGCTCGCGGCACGGACCTCCTCCCGCAGCGGGCGACGCGAACGGCTCGCGCGGGCGACCTCCGCCTCCTCGTCGATGCGGTAATCGGGCGGCGCCGTCCGGGCGGGGTCGCGGCGGGCGAGGGCGGCCTCGATGGCGGGGGCGAGCCGTTCCGCCTTGACGGCCTCGCGTTCCTCACGCCCTTCCGTGAAGTGCGGCAGGACGGCCGTCCCGAACAGTTCGAGCGACTCGCAGATGTGCTCGTGCTCGTTCGGGCCCGACTGCAGGACGAACGAGATCTGGTCGACGCCGACCGCCTCGTACCGCTGGATCAGGTCGATGACCTGCGCGGGCGTCCCGACGGCGCCGCGCAGCGAGCCGACGTTGACGTTCAGCGTGCCGGCGTTCGCGATGATCTGCTCGCGCGAGAACCCGCGGGCCTCCCGGCGCTGCGCGAACTCCTCCCACACGTTCGTGCGTCCGGGATCGTGCGGAGTGGGGCCGTAGTAATGCGCGAGCGCGAACGCGAAGAAGTGCGCACCGTCGATGCCCCGGTCGATCGCGGTCGCCTCGTCCTCGTGCAGCATCATCGGCAGCACCACCGACACGTTCGGGTTCACCGCGAAGCCCGCCGGAACGCATTCTTCGGAGGCGAGTATGCGGTAGTACTCGTCCACCCATTTGCCGGCGTCCTCGGGTTCCACGAACGAGAACGACAGCGCGCCGATCCCGTTGCGCGCCGCGAACTGGATCGTCTCCCGCCGCGAGCAGGCCACCCACAGCGGCGGATGCGGCCTCTGCACGGTCTTCGGCAGCACGTTCCGGGGCGGCATCTGGATGTATTCGGACGACCATCCGGCGAACGGCTCCTCGACGAACATCCTGGTAATGGCGTCGATGGCGTCCTGCCACTGGGCGCGCTTCTCGGCGCGCCGCACCCCGAACCCGCCGAGTTCGGCGCTGGAACTCGCCTCGCCCGTCCCGAAGTCGACCCGCCCGTTCGACACGAGGTCCAGCGTCGCGATGCGCTCGGCGATCCGCGCCGGATGGTTGACGGCCGGCGGCAGCTGGACGATCCCGTGCCCGAGCCGGATCCGCTTCGTCCGCTGCGACGCGGCCGCGAGGAACACCTCGGGCGCGGACGAATGCGAGTACTCCTCCAGGAAGTGGTGCTCGACCTCCCACAGGTAGTCGAACCCCACCCGATCGGCGATCTCCACCTGATCGAGCGCGTCCTGGTAGAGCTTCAACTCCTGCCCGGCGTTCCACGGCCGCGGAAGCTGGTGCTCATAGAAGAGTCCGAAGCGCATGGCGTCACCTCTCCCTGCTGCCCGGCCAGCCTCTCCCGCGTTGGACGGTGAGTCAACAGCTTCGTTGTGCGTGTGACCCTGGGCGGTGACCAAGCGCTCGGTTGACGGGGGTTGGGGGTGGGG
>NZ_SMJW01000046.1 GCF_004348335.1 Actinomadura bangladeshensis
GAAGAAGCCCGCGAAGGCGTCCCCGGCGCCGGCGCACACGGCACCGCGCGCGGTGAAGGCGCCGGAGCGGCGCCGCGACCCGCTGAGCACCTCGCTGGTCCTCGTCGTCCTCGCGGTCGTCATCAGCGCCGGCACCGCCATCGCGTTCGCCCGCTGACACCGCCGCCCCGGGGCGGGCGCTCAGGGCAGGCGGCTCAGGACACGCGGCTCAGGACACGCGGCTCAGGGCAGGCGGCTCAGGACACGCGGTTCAGGGCAGGCGGCTCAGGGCACGCGGCCGACGCCGCCGAGGACGAGGAACCGCTCGGGGTCGTCGACGGCGTCGCCCTCGTCGGGGCGCCACAGCGGCACGTACACCAGGCCGGGGTCGAGCATCTCCCAGCCGTCGAAGAACGCGAGGATCTCGGCGTGCGACCGGGCGACCGCCGGGGAGGTCGCCCGGTCGTAGAGCTTGCCGATCGCGGCGGTCTTGCCCGGCTGCGCGTCCCTGGTCAGGTGCGAGACCACCAGGTGGCTGCCGGGCGCGGCGGCGTCGCGCAGCGCCCGGGCGATGCCCGCCGGGTCCTCCTCGGGCTTGACCAGGTGCAGCGCCGCGACCAGCAGGAACGCCACCGGCTCGGACAGGTCGACGAGCTTGGCCAGCTCCGGCGCGGCCAGGATGTCGCCGGGGCTGCGCATGTCGGCCTGCAAGACCGCGGTCCGCTCGTCGCCGGCCAGGATGCTGCGGCTGTGCGCGACGGCGACGTCGTCGTTGTCGACGTACACCACTCGCGCGTCCGGGTTCACGCTCTGCGCGACCTCGTGCACGTTGCCCTGCGTCGGGATGCCCGACCCGATGTCGACGAACTGCGCGACGCCCGCCGCGGCGACCGCCCGGACGGCGCGGCGCAGGAACGCCCGGTTCGCCCGCGCCAGCTCCCGCGCCTGCGGCTCGACCCGCAGCAGCCCGGTCGCCAGATCACGATCGGAGGCGAAATTGTGCGCACCGCCGAGCAGAAAGTCGTACACCCGTGCGACGCTAGGCCTCTGACTGTCGACCTCGGGTGGGATCCACTCGGAGTCCATGCATCGTCTCCCTTAGACCGAGGGGTGCCGTGCGGGGCGGACTCAGCGTAACGCGCGGAGCCCCGGTGGCCCCCCGCGAACGGGACAGCGAGGACCGATGTCCGACCACCCCGCTCGGCCCGGGCCGGCGACCGTCCTGCTCACCCCGGACGGCCGGATCACCGGGTGGAGCGAGGGCGCCGCGCGCCTGTTCGGCCACGACGCCGCAACGGCGGTCGGCGCGGCCCTGCCCGCCCTGCTCGGCCGGCCGGGCGCGGCCGAACCGCTCGCCGCCGCGCTGAAGACGGCCGCTTCCGGCCGCTCCTGGGCCGGCGTGCTGCCGCTCGCCGGGGCCGGGGTGTCCGTCGCCTGCGACCCCATGGCGTGCGAGGACGGCGCCACCGCCGTCGCGCTGACGGTGTCCCCGCCGTGGGCCGGCGGCCTTGAGCTGCTGAACGAGGCGGGCCGCCGCATCGGCTCCACCCTCGACCTGCACCGCACCGCCCGCGAGATCGTCGCCGTCACCGTGCCCCGGTTCGCCGACGCCGGCGCCATCTACGTCCTGGAGCGGCTCCTCGCCGACGACGACCAGCCCGCCGCGGAGGCCGACGGCTCGGCGGTCGTGCGGCGCCTCGCGGTCGCGTTCGCCGAGGACGACCCCCGCGAGTGGTCCCGCGCGTTCC
Organism: Actinomadura bangladeshensis; assembly: GCF_004348335.1. GTDB lineage: Bacteria > Actinomycetota > Actinomycetes > Streptosporangiales > Streptosporangiaceae > Spirillospora > Spirillospora bangladeshensis. The sequence goes on from NZ_SMJW01000046.1 coordinate 1,728, forward strand.
CCGTCAACGAGGTCATCGTCTACCCGCCGTCCACGCCGTACGCCCGGTGCCTCACCACCGGCGAGATGACCGAGTTCGGCGGCGACACCGCCCAGGAGACCCTCGCCCGGCAGACCGGGCGCGTCCTGGACGGGCTCCTCGACCACGTGTCGCTGCTGGCGGTGCCGCTGTGGGCGCGCGGCCGGGCGCTGGGCTTCGCGGTGTTCAGCCGCAAGCGCGGCCGGCTGCCGTTCGCCGCCGCCGACACGGCGCTGGCCGCCGAGCTCGCCGGCCGCGCCGCGACGTGCGTCGACAACGCCTGCCTGTACCGGCGCGAGCACCGCACCGCGACCACGCTGAAGGCCGGGCTGCTGCCCGCCGGGTCGCCGCCCCGGCCGGCCTGGAGATCGCCCACCGCTACCTGCCGGCCCGCAGCGGCGTCGGCGGCGACTGGTACGACGTGGTGCCGCTGCCCGGCGACAAGGTCGCGGTCGTGATCGGCGACTCGGTCGGGCACGGCGTCGCCGCCGCCGCGGCGATGGGGCAGTTGCGGGTCGCAGCGCACACCCTGGCCAGCTGCGAGTTCCCGCCCGCCGAGGTGCTGCAGCGGCTGGACTCCATCGCCCAGGACCTGGACGCCGCCCAGTTCGCGACCTGCCTGTGCATGGTCTGCGACCCGGCGACGCTGCGCTGCGAGCTGGCCTGCGCCGGTCATCCGCCGCCGCTGCTGGCCCTCCCGGACGGCACGGCGCGGCGGTTCGCGTTCCCGCACGGGCTGCCGCTCGGGGTGTCCGACCCCGCGCACCCGGCCGACTACGAGCAGGCCGCCGCGCGGATCCCGCCGGGCGCCACCCTCGCCTTCTACACCGACGGGCTGGTGGAGAGCCGGATGCGCAACATCGACGAGGGCATCGCCCGGCTGGCGTCGGCGCTGGTGGCCTCGCAGGCCGGGTCGCTGGAGGAGACCGCCGACGGCGTCCTGGCCCTGCTGGCCGACCAGCAGGGCCACGACGACATCGCGCTGCTCCTGATCCGCCCCGCCGGCTGAGCGGGCGGAGCGGGCGGGCCGCGGCTATGGACCGGGCTACAGGCCGGGGATCTCGTGGTTGCGGAACGCGTCCACGAAGTAGGCGTGGTCGTCGCGGACGATCTCGGCGTACTGGGTGCCGAACGCGACCATCGCCTCGACGAACGCCGACTCGTCCGGGCCGATCGCCGCGTGGATGGCGTCCTCGACCTGGAAGCCGACCAGGGTGTGGTCGGAGTCGGTGTCGGACACGCAGTGCACCTTGGCGGTGGCGCGGCCGAGGTCGTCCAGGACCGAGAGCATGTCCTCCGGCTCGGTGAGGCCGCCCCAGTCGAGGTCCTCCTCGTAGGGGGACAGCTCCTGGACGACGTAGCCGACGCCGTCGATCTGGGTGTGGCCGAGCCAGGGGTCGCTGTTGGCCTGCAGCGCCCGGCGGGACACGGCGGTGCGGTGCCCGTGGTGCTGGAAGTACTCCCGGATGCGGGCGTCGTCGACGATGCGGCTGGGCGCGGCGACGTTGCCCTGCTTCATCGACAGGATGACGTCGTTCTCCAGCGCCTGGGTGTTGCCCTCCACCAGGATGTTGTAGGCCGACAGCCCGGCCGAGCCGATGCCGAACCCGGACGCGCCCACGATGTCCTTCACCTGGTAGGTGAGGCTCCCGAACCGCTTCTCGCGCGGGATGGTGTCCAGGTACTCCCGGTAGGCGGCCTCGACGGCGGCGCGTTCCGCCTCGTCCAGGCGGCGGACGCCGGGGCGGTCCCGGAAGCGGCGGTCGGGGCCCTCCACGACCGTCATGCCGTCCAGCAGCCCGATGCGGGTGCCGCCCATCGCGGCGACGAGGACGTCGCGGACGTAGCCGTCGGTGTTGTCGAGGGTCAGCGCGAACTTCTCGTCGCCCTCGTGCGCGGCGAAGTGCCGGACCTGGTCGACGTAGGCGCGCACGTAGGCCTCGATGAGCCGGCGGATGTCGGCGTCGGAGATCGCCTTCTGCCAGGCCAGCAGCGCCAGGCTCGCCACGAGCCGCTTGACGTCCCAGGTGAAGTGGCCGACGTAGGCCTCGTCGTAGTCGTTGACGTCGAAGACGAACACGCCGTCGTCGTTCATGTAGGTGCCGAAGTTCTGCGCGTGCAGGTCGCCCTGGATCCACACGCGGGACGTGCGCTCGTCGGCCCAGGGGTCCTCGTCGTGGACGATGTCGGCGTAGAACAGGCAGGCGCTGCCCCGGTAGAACGCGAACGGGTCGGAGGCCATCTTGCGGAAGCGGCGGCGGAACTCGGCGGGGCTGCGCTCCATCAGGTCCGAGAACGCGTCGACCAGGACGTCGACGATCTGCGCGCGGCGCTGCTTCGGGTCCCGCTCGCGCAGTTCCTCGGTGATGCTCGCCATTCTCTCTCCCTCGATGATCGGGTGAGCCCCGCCGCTGCCGGGGCGTACCCGATCATTCTGCCGAATCCGGACCCGTCCGGGAGGTGAACAGCGCACGCACCGCCGGTTCCGTCCGGACCAGGTCAAGGGCGGTCTCGGCGTGCCCGGGGAGGTAGCCGTTGCCGATGAGCATCGTGACGTCGGCGGCGAGGCCCTCGGCGCCGAGCGCGGCGGCCGGGAACGAGGTCGCCATCGAGAAGAACACGACGGTGCCGCCGGGCGCGGTGGCGAGGATCGCGCCGTGCTCGCAGCCCGGCACGTCGACGCACACGACGGTGACGTCGACCGGCTCGCCGATCGCGGCGGCGACCGCGACGGGGTCGCGGGCGTCGGCGCGGACGACCGCGTCGGCCAGGCCGGACGCGGTGAGGCGTTCCTCCTCCTCGGCGGTGGGGACGAGCCCGATCACGCGGGACGCGCCGGCGCGGCGGGCCGCGGCGAGCGACAGGGAGCCGGACTTGCCGGCGGCGCCCAGCACCGCGACCGAGGGGGCCGCCTTCGCGGCGACGACGCGCGCGGTGAGGGCGGGCGCACCGCACACGTCCATGACGGCGAGGGCCAGCGGCACCGGCATGTCGGCGGGCAGGACCGCGGCGATGGAGCGGGCGAACAGGATCGCGTGCCCGCGCGCCGGGACCTGCTCCGACCGCCCGTCCCAGCCGGCGAGCCCGTCGGTGATCGCCAGCGGGGTGAGAGTGAGGGAGACGAGCGTGGCGACGCGGTCGCCGGGCTTCAGGCCGAGCGGCGACTCCGGCCCGGCCTCCTCCACGACGCCGACGAGCATGCCGCCCGACCCGGTGACGGGGTTGTGCATCTTGCCGCGCTCGCCGATGATCCGCAGCACCTCGGCGCGGATCGCGTCCGGATCGCCGCCGTGCGCGGTGTGCAGCTGCCGGTAGGACGCGGCGTCCAGGTTGAGGCGCTCGACGCCGATGCGGACCTCGTCGGGCCGGATCGCCGGGTCGGTGTCCAGCCGGTGCGCGGCCTGCGGCAGCACCCCCGCCGGCTCCAGCACCCGGTGCAGCCCCACCGCCGTGCCCGGCCCCGCCGTCCCCGTCCGCACCGTCATCGCCGTCCCGCCTCTCTGCCGAAATCGCCTGGTGTAGCGCAAGATGTTCAGGGCACCACTGGTTTCATCGAAAGTCTTCCCGTAACGTCGGGCCCATACAAGAGTTTTGCGCGATCAATGTGAGGCGAGGAGGCGGTCGACGATGACCACTGCCCTGCACCCGGACGCAGCCGTATCCGGCGACGCGTCCGACAGGACCGCACGCCAGCCGTACGCCTACCGGCGCCGGCCCCTGGAGGAGCCCGACTGGCGGCGCCTGCCCGGATGGCGCGACGTCACGCGGGAGGAATGGGAGTCGGCGCAGTGGCAGCGCGCCCACTGCGTGAAGAACCTGCGGCAGCTCCGCCAGGTCATGGGCGACCGGCTGGACGAGTCGTTCTACGCAGACCTTGAGCGCGACCAGGCCGAGCGGGCGACGATGTCGATGCTGGTGCCGCCGCAGATGCTCAACACGATGGACTCCTCGTCGACCGCCGCCTTCCACGCCGACCCGGTGCGGCGCTACATGCTGCCCGTCCTCAGCGATCGGCGCACCGACTGGCCGTCCCACCCGCACGCCTCCCGCGACTCGCTGCACGAGGCCGAGATGTGGGCCGTCGAGGGCCTCACCCACCGCTACCCCACCAAGGTGCTGGCCGAGCTCCTGCCCACCTGCCCGCAGTACTGCGGCCACTGCACCCGCATGGACCTGGTCGGCAACTCCACCCCGAACGTCGACAAGCACAAGTTCACCGTCAAGCCGCCGGACCGGCTCGGCGCCATGCTGGACTACCTGCGCCGCACCCCCGGCGTCCGCGACGTGGTCGTCTCCGGCGGCGACGTCGCCAACATGCCGTGGGCGCGGCTGGAGTCGTTCGTCGACGCACTGCTCGACATCGACAACATCCGCGACATCCGGCTGGCCAGCAAGGCGCTCATGGGCCTGCCGCAGCACTGGCTGCAGGACGACGTCCGCGCCGGCATGGAGCGCCTCGCGGCCAAGGCGCACCGGCGCGGCGCGCAGATCGCGATCCACACCCACGTCAACGCGGCCCAGTCGGTGACCCCGCTCGTCGCGAAGGCCGCCCGCGCGATGCTCGACACCGGCATCCGCGACGTCCGCAACCAGGGCGTGCTGCTGCGCGGCGTCAACGACACCCCGGACGCGCTGCTCGACCTGTCGTTCGCGCTGCTCGACGAGGCCGGGATCATGCCGTACTACCTGTACATGTGCGACATGATCCCGAACAGCGAGCACTGGCGGCTCGCGGTCTGGGAGGCCCAGGAGCTGCAGCACGCGATCATGGGCTACCTGCCCGGGTTCGCCACCCCGCGCATCGTCTGCGACGTCCCCTACGTCGGCAAGCGGTGGGTGCACCAGCTCGCCGACTACGACCGCGAGCGCGGCATCTCCTACTGGACGAAGAACTACCGCACCGGCCTGGAGCTGTCCGACCCGGACGCGCTGACCCGGCGGTACGAGTACCACGACCCGATCTACACGCTGCCGGAGGAGGGCCGGGACTGGTGGCGGGAACGTTCGGGCGCCGCGTGACGCGACCCGCCCAGCGCCTTTACGTTGTAGATCCGGAATGGTGCAGAATATCCTCGGAAGGGTGATCTCCGAGCTGACCGCCGCCGACCTGGAAGACGACCCGCACCCGCACCTCGCGCGGCTGCGCGAGCGCGCCCCGGCCGCCCTGCTCCCCGAGCTGGGCGGCTGGCTGGTCACCTCCCGCGACCTGGCGCTGCGCGTGCTGCGCGACCCCGGCGGCTTCACCGTCGACGACCCGCGCTTCTCCACCGCGCAGGTCGTCGGGCCGAGCATGCTGTCGCTGGACGGCGCCGCCCACACCCGGCACCGCGACCCGTTCGCGCGCCCCTTCCGCCCGGCGCGGACCCGGGAGCGGTTCACCGCGTTCGTCGAGGCCGAGGCCGCCCGGCTGGTGGCCGGGCTCGCCCCCGCCGGCCGGGCCGAGCTGCGCGGCGAGCTGGCCGGGCCGCTCGCCGTCGCGGTCGTCGCCGAGGCGCTCGGCCTGGACGGCGTGGACGCCGCGACCGTCCGCTCCTGGTACGGCGCGTTCGTCGACGCGGTGTCGGCGATCACCGCGGGCGGCACCGCCCCGGCCGCCGCGGGCGAGGCGTACCGGCTGCTGACCGCGGCGGTCGAGGAGGCGATCACCGCGTCCCGCCCCGGATCGCTGCTGGCCGAGGCCGCGCGGGACGAGGCGCGGCTGACCGCGCCGGAGGTCGTCGCGAACTCCGCGATCCTCATGTTCGGCGGCATCGACACCACCGAGGGGATGATCGCCAACGCGGCGCTGCACCTGCTCGGGCACCCCGACCAGCTGCGGCTCGTCCGGGACGAGCCGGCCCTGCTGCCGGCGGCGATCGAGGAGTCGCTGCGGCTGGAGCCCTCGGCGTCGGTCGTCGACCGGTACGCCGTCCGCGACACCGCGCTCGGCGGCGCCGACGTCCGCGCCGGGGACCTGGTGCGGGTGTCGATCTCCGGTGCCAACCGCGACCCGGCGGTCTTCCCCGACCCCGACCGCTTCGACGTCCGGCGGCACAACGCCGCCGAGCACCTGGCGTTCGCGCACGGCCCGCACTTCTGCTTCGGCGCCCACCTGGCCCGGCTGGAGACGCGCACGGCTCTCACCGCGCTGCTCGACCGGCTCCCGGGGCTCCGCCTCGACCCGGACCGCCCGGCGCGCCCGCACGGGCTGGTGTTCCGCAAGCCGCCGCGCCTGCACGTCAGGTGGGACCGGTAAAGGCCAGTTCAGGCCCCGTGCGAGGCCGAAAAGGGCGCACCGGATATGGGAATATGTCGCCATGATCGTGGAACGCCGCATCGAGCTGCGCTTCGGGCTGCAGAGCCGGGAAGCCGAGACGCACACCAACCTGTCCGCCGTGCGCCAGGACGGCCGCTGCCTGTGGGTGGCGGGTGATGAGACGGCCACCATCGAGCGCCTCACCGCCGCGCTGGACGGGGACGGCCGCGTCACCGGCTACGAGGGGCAGACCACCGTCGCGCTCGCCGACCTCGTCCCGCTGCCCGCCGGCCCCGACGAGGAGGCCGACATCGAGGGCCTCGCGCGCGCCAACGGCTGGCTGTGGGCGATCGGCTCGCACAGCCTGAAGCGCAAGAAGATCAAGCCGGGGCAGAGCGGGGCGAAGGCGCGCAAGCGGCTCGCCACCGTCGTCCGCGAGGACAACCGCTTCATCCTCGCCCGCCTCCCCCTGGCCGCCGGCGAGGACGGGCTGCCCACCGTCGTCCGCGACGCCGGCGACGGCCGCACCGCCGCCGTCCTCGGCCTGGACAAGGACTCCATCACCGACCTGCTGGCGGACGACCCGCACCTCGCGCCGTTCCTGCCGATCCCGAGCAAGGACAACGGCATCGACATCGAGGGCATCGCCGCGCACGGCGACCGGCTCTACATCGGCCTGCGCGGCCCGGTGCTGCGCGGCTGGGCGGTGCTGGTGGAGGTCCGCCCGGACACCGACCCGGACGACCCGCGCCGGCTGCGGCTGCTGCCCGTCGGCGAGGGCGGCGACCGCTACCGCACGCACTTCCTCGACCTCGGCGGCCTCGGCATCCGGGACCTGTGCCCGCACGGCGACGACCTGCTCGTCCTCACCGGCCCGAGCATGGACCTGGACGGCCCGGTGCGCGTCGTCCGGTGGCGGGGCGCGGCGCGCCTGGACGCCCCCGAGATCGTCCCCGCCGAGGAGCTGGAGACGCTGGGCGACCTGCCCTACGGCGACGGCGACGACCACGCCGAGGGCATCGCGGTGCTGGACGAGCCCGGCACCCGCCTCCTGGTCGTCTACGACAGCCCGGCCCCGGACCGGCTCACCGACGCCGGCGGGGTCCTCGCCGACGTCGTGGACCTCGGCTGAGCCGGTCCCGGCCGCCGGTACCCGAATAAGCGCTTGCTTCCGCACTCTGCTTGGATGGGCCCCGGCAACCGGCAGCACGCGAAGGGGCAGGGCAGAGCATGATCGAGTGGTCCGACGAAGACCTGATGATCCGGGACGCGGTGCGCGGCTGGATCGACGCCGAGGTCCGGCCGAACCTGGACGCCCTGGAGTCGGGGGAGCTTCCGCCGTACGACCTGCTGCGCGGCCTGTACAAGACGTTCGGGATGGACGAGATGGCCCGCTCGTCCTTCCGGTCCCGGATCGCCAAGGAGAAGGAGGGCGCCGCCGCGGACGGCGGGGAGCGCTCCGGCGGCGGGAGCGCGGCGATGACCATGATCCCGGTCATCGAGCTGTGCAAGGTCGCGCCCGGCCTGGTGTCGGCGATGGGCGTCGGCCTCGGCCTCGCCGCCGGGACCATCATGAAGCGCGGCACGCCCGAGCAGAAGGAGCGCTGGGCGCTGCCGCTGCTCACCATGGAGAAGGTCGGCGCCTGGGCGATCACCGAGCCCAACTCCGGGTCGGACGCCTTCGGCGGCATGCAGGCCACCGCGAAGAAGGTCGGCGACGAGTACGTCATCAACGGCAGCAAGACCTTCATCACCAACGGCCCCTACGCCGACACCATCGTCTTCTACTGCAAGCTCGACGACGGGCGGGAGGCGCGCGACCGGGAGATCCTCACGTTCGTCCTCGACCGGGGCATGGACGGCCTGGAGCAGAGCAGGCCGCTGCGCAAGATGGGCCTGCACTCCTCCCCCACCGGCGAGCTGTTCCTCAACGACGTCCGCGCCGGCGCCGACCGGCTCCTGTCGTCCGGCTCACAGGGCGGCAAGGAGTCGGCCAAGCAGAACTTCGTCACCGAGCGCGCCGGCGTCGCGGCGATGGCGCTCGGCGTCATCGAGGAGTGCCTGAAGCTGTCGGTCGAGTACGCCAAGACCCGCGAGCTGTGGGGGCAGCGCATCGGCGACTTCCAGCTCATCCAGCTGAAGCTGGCCAAGATGGAGGTCGCGCGGCTCAACGTCCAGAACCTGGTGTTCCGGCACATCGAGATGCAGCGCGCCGGCCGCGCCCCGACGCTCGCCGAGGCCTCGGCGATGAAGCTGTACGCGGCGCAGGCCGCCAGCGAGGTCGCGCAGGAGGCGGTGCAGCTGTTCGGCGGCAACGGCTACATGAGCGAGTACCGCGTCGAGCAGCTCGCCCGCGACGCCAAGTCGTTCCAGATCTACGCGGGCACCGACGAGATCCAGGTGACGCACATCGCGCGCGATCTGCTGTCCCGCTGACCCGCCGCGAACTTTCCCGGCGGGCGGGCCGTCGAAGAGGTGGGGGGCGGGTGAGGGCGATCGCCCGGCCCCCGCCGAAGGCCTTTCTGGACAGCCGACGTCGGGGACTGGATACTCACAGCCATGGACGGTCAGCCCGCATTCCCGGTGAGAGCGTCCGACACGGAGCGGGACCGGGCACTGCGCGTCCTCAGCGACCGCGTGGCCGAGGGCCGGATGTCGAACGACACGTTCGAGCGCCGTGTGGACCAGGTGCTGCACGCGCGCAGCCAGGCGGAGCTGGCCGGCATCGTGCACGACCTGCCGCCGCAGAACCGCGTGCTCGACCGGCTGACCGGGCTCGTGTCGTCGGTGTCGCAGGTGACGGCGCGGATCGAGGCGGCCTGGCGGGCGCCGCGGCTGCCCCGGTTCATGCTGCCGCCGGCCGACCTGAAGCGGATCGTCGTCGGCCGCGCCCCGGCCTGCCAGTTCATCCTCACCGACCTGACCGTCTCCCGGTTCCACGCCGAGATCTACCGGTCCGGCGAGACCTGGATGATCACCGACCTCGGGTCGATGAACGGCACCCGGGTGAACGGGTGGCGGCTGACCGGCCCGGTCCGGCTGCGGCCCGGCGACGAGGTCGGCTTCGGCAACTCCCGCTTCATCGCCGCCGCCCCCTAGCGCGCCCTGTTGCGCGGCGCCCCGGCGGTCTTGACGTATTCGTCAAGCGTCCTTCCTTCGTCGGCATGGCGGTCGTGCTGGACGGCGCCCTGCACCGGGGCGCGACGGGCGGCGCGGGCGAGATCGGCTACGCCACGGACGCGGGCGCGCGCCGAGCGGGCCCCTCACCGAGCCGGCGACCCGGCTCGGCGCCACCCTCGCCACCGTCGTGGCCGTCATCGATCCCGCACTCGTCGTCCTGACCGGCGACGGCCTGCGCGCGGGCGGGGAACCGCTCCGCGCACGCGTGCAACAGCACCTGCCGCACCGCCCGGTTCCCGTCCCTCGGCGACCACACCGGCGACTGGGGCGGCGGCGCCTCGCTCGGCCGGGCGGCGCTGTGGCACGCCGTGCGCGGGCGAGGACGGCCGGGGCCCGGAGACCGCACTGACTCCGGCGGTCGCCGCGCACTTCGGCGTGGGCCGGGCGATCAACGTCGGCCTCGGCGTCCACCTCGGCGAGTTCGGCGAGGGCGGCTGACCAAGCTCGCGCCCGTCCTGCTCGACACCGCCGAGGTCGGCGACGCGGTGGCCCGCCGGGTCGTGTCCCGCCTCGCTAAGGAGGTCGCGGTCCTCGGCTCGGTCGCGCTGCGCCATCTGGACCTGTTGGACGCCCCCCGCCGATGTCGTCCTCGGCGGGCGGCGTGCCGGCCGCCCGCCGCCCGTTGCCGATGGACGCCATCGCCGAGCGCTACGCGCCCGCCAACCCGCCGCTGCTCGGCGCCGCGCATGGCCTTCCGCCGCCACCGCATCCGTTGACCTGCGGCGTGTTGTTGTTTTCGAGGCGCTCATAACAACAACACGCCGCAGGTCAACGGATTCCGGGCGGTGGCCTTGACGTTGTAAGGTTCGGCTGGGAGGGCTGAGGGATGCTGATCGGGTTCGCCGTTCCGGGGGCGGGCGCCTGGGCCACGCCGCAGAACCAGGCAGCGGTCGCGGGGCGGGGCGAGGAGCTCGGGTACCACGCGGTGTGGACGCTGCAGCGCGTGCTCAACCCGGCCGGCTCGGACGACACGACCTACCGGGGCGTCCCCGACCCGCTCGTCACGCTCGCCTACCTCGCCGGGCGGACCGAGCGGATCAGGCTCGGCGTCGCCGTCGTCAACCTGCCGTTCTACGCCCCGGCCGTCCTCGCCAAGCAGGCCGCCACCCTCGACCGCGTCAGCGGCGGGCGCCTCGACCTCGGGCTCGGGCTCGGCTGGATGCCCGAGGAGTTCGCCGCCGCCGGGGCGCCGATGGAGCGGCGCGGCGCCCGCGCGGAGGAGTTCCTCGCCGTGCTGCGGGCCCTGTGGAGCGGCGGCGCGGCCGAGTTCCACGGGGAGTTCTACGACTTCCCCCCGGTGGTGATGGAGCCGCCGCCGGTCCAGTCCCCGCTGCCGGTGCTGCTGGGCGGCGCGTCCGAGGGCGCGCTGCGGCGCGCCGGGCGGCTCGCCGGCGGCTGGGTCAGCTCCAGCCGCGCCGACCCCGCCGCGATCGGCCGCTCGATCGGCGTCGTGCGGGACGCCGCCGAGCGCGCCGGACGGGATGTCTCCGCGCTGCGGTTCGTGTGCCGGGCCGCCGTGCGGATCCGCCCCGGCGGCGCGAGCGGCGCGGAGCGGCGCCCGCTCACCGGGTCGTTCGAGGAGGTCCGCGGCGACCTGGAGGCGCTCGCCGGGCAGGGCGTCACCGAGGTGTTCGTCGACCTGAACTTCGACCGCGAGATCACCGGGCCGGACGCCGACCCGGACGCGTCCATGGACCGGGCCATGGCGGCCCTGGACGCCTTCGCGCCGCGTTAGAGCGGCGGGCGGCGCGACTCCCAGGGGGTGCTGAGCACGACCGTGGTGCGGGTCGCGACGTTGGCGGCGGCGCGGATCTTCTGGAGGAGGTCCTCCAGCTCGTTCGGGGACGCGACCCGCACCTTGAGGATGTAGCTCTCGTCGCCGGCGACCGAATGGCACGCCTCGATCGCCTGCAGGTGCGCGAGCCGGTCCGGGGCGTCGTCGGGCGCGGCCGGATCGATCGGCTTGATCGACACGAACGCGGTCAGCGGCAGCCCGATCTGCCGGCTGTCCAGCTGGGCGGCGAACCCTTTGATCGCGCCGCGCTTCTGCAGCCGCCGGACGCGCTGGTGCACGGCCGACACCGACAGGCCCGTCTCCTTGGCCAGGTCGGTGAAACTCATCCGCCCGTCGTCGGCGAGCAGCGCCATGATCTGACGATCGATCTCCTCCACGCGGGAAATCTAGCGTGCCGGGGGCGGTGCGTGCGCCCCCATTGATCACGGATCGGGAGTGATCCTGCGGTTTCGGCGACCGGCACGGGTCAGCGACGGGGCGGGCGCAGCGGGCCGCAGCTGCCCCGGACGACCAGCTCGGTCGGCAGCAGCACCGGCCCGCCGCGGCCCCGCCGGGCGGGCTCGCGCAGCAGCAGCTCGCAGGCGCGGTAGCCGATGTCGTGGCCGGAGCGGGCGACGGCGGTCAGCGGCGGGTCGCACAGCTCCGCCCACGCCACGTCGTCCATCATCGCGATCGACACGTCCGCGGGGACGCGCAGGTCCAGCTCGCGGGCGACCAGCACGGCCGCCTCCCCGAGCAGGTGGCCGGCGGCGAGGACCGCGGTGACGTCGGAGCGGCGCTGCAGCAGCCCGGCCGCGGCGGCGTAGGCGGCGTCGCGGGACGGGCGGGCGGCGACGACCAGGTCCTCCTCCAGGGGGATGCCGAGCTGGGCGAGGGCGGCGCGGAACGCGCGCTCGCGCACCCCGGCGGGGGCGCCGGGGGCGCCGCCGAGGAAGGCGATGCGCCGGTGCCCGAGCCCGGCGAGGTACTCGGTGAGGGCGCGCACGCCGCCCGCGTCGTCGGCGAGCACGGCCGGGACGTCCGGCAGGCCGGGCAGCACCCGGTCGGCGAACACGACGCTGGAGCACACCCGGGCGGCGGCCCGCCAGTCGGCCGCGTCCCCGGCGGGCACGGCGATGACGCCGTCCACCCGCTGCTCGACGAGCCGCTCCACGATCTCGGCCTCGCGGGACGGGTCGCCGTGCGCGGCGTCGACGATGACGTGCTCGCCGAGGCTGCGGGCGCAGGCCAGCACGCCCGCGACCAGCTCGGCGCGGAACGGGTCGGTGACGTCCGGGACGATCAGCCCGATGCCGCCGCTGCGGCGCAGCTTGAGGCCGCGGCCGAGGGCGCTCGGGCGGTAGTCCAGCTCGCGGGCGGCGGCCAGCACGCGCTCGCGGGTGGCCGCGCTCACCGAGCCGCCGGAGAACACCCGGGACACGGTGGCGATGCCGACGCCCGCAGCGCCGGCCACGTCCTTGATCGTCGCCGCCCGCCGTTCCACCCGCGACCTCCCCTTTCGCCCGATTTCGTTGATCTTATCCGGCGGAGCGCTCCCATGGAAACGATTCCATGATGTTTACTCCACACAGTGCTGAGAAACCCCTGCTCGGCAGGGGGTAATGGAAACGTTTCCATGAAGGGGTACCGATGGCCAAGATCGTGTTGGACCGGGTCGACAAGGTGTACAGCGGTGGCGTCAAGGCCGTGGACGGGCTCGACCTGGAGATCCGGGACGGCGAGTTCATGGTCCTGGTCGGCCCGTCCGGCTGCGGCAAGTCCACCGCGCTGCGGATGATCGCCGGGCTGGAGGAGATCAGCGGCGGGAAGATCTCCATCGGCGACCAGGTCGTCAACGACCTGGCGCCCAAGGACCGCGACATCGCGATGGTCTTCCAGAACTACGCCCTCTACCCGCACATGACGGTCGAGCAGAACCTCGCGTTCGGCCTGAAGCTGCGCGGCACGCCGAAGGCGGAGATCAAGGCCAAGGTCCGCGAGGCCGCCAAGATGCTCGGCCTGGAGCAGTACCTGTCCCGCAAGCCCGCCGCGCTGTCGGGCGGGCAGCGGCAGCGCGTCGCGATGGGCCGCGCGATCGTCCGGGAGCCGCAGGCCTTCCTGATGGACGAGCCGCTGTCCAACCTCGACGCCAAGCTCCGCGTGTCCATGCGCGCCTCGCTCAGCCAGCTGCACGAGCGGCTCGGCGTCACCACCGTGTACGTCACCCACGACCAGGTCGAGGCCATGACGCTCGGGTCGCGGGTGTGCGTGCTGCGCGACGGCGTGCTGCAGCAGGTCGACACCCCGCAGCGGCTGTTCGACAACCCCGTCAACCTGTTCGTCGCCGGGTTCATCGGCTCGCCGGCGATGAACTTCGTCCTCGCCGACCTGACGTCCGGCGACGGCGGCGCGCAGGTCTCCTTCGCCGGGTACACGCTGCCGGTGCCGGCCTCGACGCTCGGCGACCGGCCCGGCCTGCAGGACTACCTCGGCCGCAAGGTCATCCTCGGCATCCGCCCCTCGGACTTCGAGGACGGCGCGCACGCCAACCCCGACTGGGCGCCGATGGCGGTCCGCAGCAGCGTCACCGAGGAACTGGGCAGCGAGATCAACGTGATCTTCACGATCGACGCCCCGCCGGTCGAGCACAAGGACACCGCCGACCTCGCCGAGGACGCCGAGGGCGACGGCGACATGGCGATCCCGCTGGTGGACAACAAGGCGCTGTGGACGGCCCGGGTCAACTCCCGCTCGCACGTCCGCCCGGGCCAGAACGTGCAGCTCGCCGTCGACACCCGCCGGCTGCACTTCTTCGACCCCTCCAGCGGCCTGGCCATCGGCCACCCGGACGCCGCGGCCCGGCACGGCGCCGCGGGCCTGCTCAAGTAGCACCCGGACCCGGCGAAGCCCCCCGGCCCGAGCGGGCCGGGGGGCTTCGCCGTACCTGCGGGTCCGCCGCGAGCGGCTACTTCACCGATCCCGCGAGGACGCCCTGCACGAAGTAGCGCTGGAACGCGAAGAACACGATCAGCGGGACGATCAGCGACAGGAACGCGCCCGGCGCGAGGATGTCGATGTTGCCGGTGAACTGCCGCATCTGGGACTGCAGCCACTTGGTCATCGGCTGCGACTCGGTGTCGGCGAACACCAGCGCGACCAGCAGGTCGTTCCACACCCACAGGAACTGGAAGATGCCGAGCGAGGCGATCGCCGGGCCGCCCAGCGGGAAGATCACCCGGCGGAAGATCGTCCACTCCGAGCCGCCGTCCATCCGCGCCGCCTCCAGCAGGTCCCGGGGGATCGCCGCGAAGAAGTTGCGGAGCAGGAAGATCGCGAACGGCAGCCCGAACGCGACGTGGAACAGCACCACGCCGGTGACCGACCCGAACATCTGGAACCCGCCGAACTCGATGGCCCCGTACAGCTTGGCGACCGGGATCAGCGCGACCTGGACCGGCACCACCAGCAGCGCCACCACCACGATGAACAGCCAGTCGCGGCCGGGGAACTCCATCCACGCGAACGCGTAGGCGGCCAGCGACGCGATCACCACCACCAGCACGGTCGCCGGGACGGTGATCAGCACGGTGTTCCAGAACGAGGCGACGAAGTCGCCCTTGTCCAGCAGCGAGCTGTAGGACTCCACGGTCAGCTGGGTCGGCTTGGTGAACACCTTCCACCAGCCGCCGGCGTTGTTGTCCTCGTTGGAGCGCAGCGACGCCACCAGCAGCCCGAGGGTCGGCACGAGCCAGAACAGCGCGACCAGCACCAGCAGCGCCTGCGCGGCACCGCCGCCGGCCCTGCCGGCGATCCGCGCGGCCAGGCCCCGGCGCGGCGCGCCCGCCGCGCCGTTGCCGCCCTCGGCCGGCGGCGCCTGCCCCGTCCTGTCCGCGGTGCTCATTTGCGCTCCTGCCGCAGTCGCCGGATGTTGAACAGCATGGCGGGCAGCACCAGCACGAACAGCAGCACCGCGATGGCGCTGCCGGCGCCCTGGTCGTTGCCGCCGCCGAACGACACCGTCCACATCTGCAGGGCCAGCACGTTGGCGTTCGGATCGCCGCCGCCGATGATGTAGACGAGGTCGAACACCTTCATGACGTTGATGACCAGCGTCACCAGCACCACCATCAGGACGGGCGCGAGCAGCGGGATCGTCACCCGCCGGAACACCTGCCATTCGGTGGCGCCGTCCACCCGGGCCGCCTCCAGCGCGTCCCGCGGGATCGCGGCGAGCCCGGCGGCGATCAGCACCATCGCGAACCCGGACCACACCCACAGGTACGACCCGATGATGGCGGGCGTGATCAGTGTGCTCCCGAGCCATTCCGCGCCGCGGTAGGCGGCGGTGAAGTTGTCCTTGGGCAGCCGGATCGTGTACGTGCCGTCCGGGACCTTCGCCATCGTGAAGGTGCCGTCGGCCTCCGTGGTGGCCTTGGCGACCACCTTGCCGTCCTTGACGGCCTCGACCTTGATGCCGGGCAGCCCCACCTCGCCGGCGTTGGGCGCGTTCTGCTGCCCGCCGCCGCCCCGGGTGAAGTCGAACCAGACCGTCCCGGTCAGCTGGCCGGGCCGGGCCGCCGGCGGCTGCGCGGCCGGCTTCGCGTCCTTGGGCAGGTACTCCTGCTTGACCTTCAGCAGCGGGACGAGCGCGCTCTGCCCGGCCTGGTAGGGCTTGGCGCTGACGACGGCGCCGGCGTCCTCGCGGACGAGGGGGTCGCCGCCGCTGCGGGGCCCGGCGCCCGGGTAGGTGGTGCCCTGCGCGAAGGTGTCGTGGATCGCGACCATGGCCGCGTTCGCGACGCCCTTGTCGGGGTCCATCTGGTACACCAGCCGGAAGATCACGCCGGAGGCGAGGAACGAGATCGCCATCGGCATGAACACGACGAGCTTGAACGCCGTCGACCACCGGATCCGCTCGGTGAGGACGGCGAACACCAGGCCCACGATGGTGGTCACGGTCGGGGCCACCACGACCCAGATGGCGGTGTTGCGCACCGCGACGAGGTTGTTGTGCCCCTTGAAGATCCCGGTGTAGTTGTCGACGCCGACGAACCCGTCGCCCGAGGCGTCGAAGAAACTGCGGATCACCGAGTAGACGATCGGGTAAACGACCAGGAAGCCGAGCAGCAGCAGCGCCGGCAGCAGGAACGTCATGGCCAGCCAGGACGGCGGGGTCAGCCGCTCGCGTCCGCGGCGGGCGCCGGGCCGCCGCGCGGCCGGCACGTCGACGGCGGCGGCGCCGCCGGCCGTCGCGGCCGGCGGCACCTCCTCATTCCGAGCCTTCATCCAGGGATTCCCTACTTGTCGGCCCTACTCGTACGCCCTACTTGTAGGCACGGGCGGCCTCGGCCTCCAGCTTGGCCTGCGTGCCCTTGACGTCGGTCGGCTTCATCACGAACTGGCGCAGCGCCTCCCACTCGCCCTTGCCGGGCGTCGCGCCGAACGCGGCGGGCGCCAGGTCGGACATGTCGTAGCGGGCGGCGTCGCCCGACTGCTGCAGCTGGGTGATGAGCTGCTTGGCGATCGGGTCGGAGTAGGCGTCCGGCGGGACGTTCTTGTTCGGCGTCAGGTAGCCGCCGAGCCCGGCCCAGACCTTGCCGGCCTCCGGGGAGGCGAGGAACTTCATCAGCTCCTGCGCGCCCTTGCCGTCCTTCATCGCGACCGCGACGTCGCCGCCGAGGATCGCCGGGGCGGTGTCGCCGGCCTTCGGGAACGCGAACACCTTGGCGTCCGTGCCGACCTTGGACTTGGTGGTGGAGATGTTCGCGGCGGCGAAGTCGCCGCCGTAGACCATGGCGGCCTTCTGCTGGCCGAAGACCTGGGTGACCGACTCGTCGAACTTGGTCTTGGTCGCGGTGGCGACGCCGCCGTTCAGGAAGTCGGGCTTGCCCCAGACCTCGGCGAGGGTCTCCAGCGCCTTGCCGACGGTCGGGTCGGTCCACTTGATCTCGTGCTTGGCGAGCTTGTCGTAGTTCTCCGGGCCCGCCTGCGACAGGTAGACGTTCTCGAACCAGTCGGTCAGCGTCCAGGAGTCCTGCGGGCCGGCGGCGAGGGTGAACGGGGTGGTGCCCGCGTCCTGCAGCGTGCCGGCGGTCTTGACCAGGTCGGCCCAGGCCGCGGGCGGCTGCACGCCGGCCTCGTCGAACGCCTGCGGCCGGTACCACAGGATCGACTTGTAGGCGGCCTTGGCGATCACGCCGTAGGCCTTGCCGTCGGCGGAGCCGAGCTCCTTCCAGTACGGCGAGTAGTTCGTGCCGACCTCGGCGACGACGTCGTCGGCGAGCGGCTTCAGCGACCCCTTGGCGGCGTACTGCTGCATGAGGCCGGGCTGCGGCAGGATCGCCACGTCCGGCGGGTTGCCGGCCTCGATGCGGGGGCCGAGGTAGGCGTCGGTGTTCTCACCGGTGGAGGCGTAGTTGACCTTCGCCCCGGTCTTCTGCTCGAACGCCTGCAGCACCTTGCGGAAGTTGGTCTCCTCCTGGCCCGTCCACTTGGCCGCGACCTCGATCGTGGTGCCCTTCAGCGCTCCCCCGCCGGCCGGGGTGGAGCCGTCGCTCCCGCCGTCGTCGTCGCCGCCGCACGCGGCGGCCGAGGACAGGAGCAATCCCGCCGCGACGGCGGCTCCCATCAGCCTGCTGACCCTCATTCTTCATCCTCCCTGAGCGGACCGGCGGCGTCCGATCCCCAGATCGCCGCGCCGGACTCGATATCGAAGAAGTGCAGGCGGCCGGTGTCGACGCGGATCGTCACCGGGTCGCCCACCTTCACGCGGGTGCGCGGGCTGAACCGCGCGACCAGGTCCGTGCGGGGGCTCTCCAGGTGCCCCAGCACGTCGGTCCCCGCGTCGCGGGCGAGTTCCTTGGTGTCCTCGGTGACGACCTGGGACGCCTCGATCGCGAAATGGACCAGCACGTCCGAGCCCATGGCCTCCACGAGGTCGGCGGTGGAGTCCAGCCCGGACCCCTCGGGCGCCTCCACGAGCTCGGAGTCCTCCATGTCCTCGGGGCGGATGCCGACGACGACGTCGCTCCCGAGGCGGGACGCCAGGGCCGGGCGCTCGGTCAGCACCGCGGCCGGCAGCGCCAAGGTCTGGCCGCCGATCTCCAGGCGCGGGTTCGCCGCGTCCCCGGACAGCGTGCCCTGGATCAGGTTCATGGCCGGTGAGCCGATGAATCCGGCGACGAACAGGTTGGCCGGCCGGTCGTAGAGCTCCTGCGGCGGCGCGACCTGCTGCAGTTCGCCCTTCTTCATCACCGCGACCCGGTCGCCGAGCGTCATCGCCTCGGTCTGGTCGTGGGTGACGTAGATCGTGGTGACGCCGAGGTCGCGCTGGATGCGGGCGATCTCGGCGCGCATCTGGACGCGGAGCTTGGCGTCGAGGTTGGACAGCGGCTCGTCCATCAGGAAGGCCTGCGGCTCCCGGACGATCGCGCGGCCCATCGCGACGCGCTGCCGCTGCCCGCCCGACAGGTTGCGGGGCTTGCGGGACAGGTGGTCGGTGAGGCCGAGGATCTCCGCGGCGCGGTCGACCTTCTCCCGGATCTCGGCCTTCGGCATCTTGCGCAGCGACAGCCCGAAGCCGATGTTGTCGCGCACCGACAGGTGCGGGTAGAGGGCGTAGCTCTGGAACACCATCGCGACGTCGCGGTCGCGGGCCGGGACCCGGTTGACGACCCGGCCTCCGATGGTGACCTCGCCCTCGGAGATGTCCTCCAGGCCGGCGACCATCCGCAGCGCGGTCGTCTTCCCGCAGCCGGAGGGGCCGACGAGGACGAGGAACTCGCCGTCGGCGATGTGGAGGTTCAGATCGGTCACGGCCCGCGTGCCGTCGGGATAGACCTTCCCGACGCTGGTCAGGTCGACCTCTGCCACGGCGTCTCCTCTTCTGCACGGCACGGCTCGGGGAGGGCGCGGGCTCGTCCCGGCACGGCGGATCACCGCCGTGCGGAAGGAACCGGTTTACCCCCGCGTAACAATGCATCTAGGTGGTACATGGCGGACTACCCCGACCGCAATAGCGCAGTGCCCGCTGACACATTTGGTGCAGAGATCGTTACCGAGCCGTTTCCGCCCCTGTTATGCCCTGTCCGAAATAACGTGAGGGTGCGGACGAAAATCCGTCCGCACCCTCACGCCCGCCGTTCCCCGCCGGCGGGTCAGTCCACGGTCACCAGGCCGCGCTCGGTGACGTTCATGGGCTCGTAGCCGTCCTCGGTGCACACGACGATGTCCTCGATGCGGGCGCCGTGCGGGCCGGGGTAGATCCCCGGCTCGATGGAGAACGCCATCCCCGCCTCCAGCGGCTCGCGGTTGCCGGCGACGATGTAGGGGTCCTCGTGCGACTCCAGCCCGATGCCGTGCCCGGTGCGGTGGAAGAAGTGCTCGCCGTACCCGGCCGCGGCGATGACGTCGCGGCCGGCGGCGTCCACCGCCTCGGGCGTGGCGCCCGGCCGCACGGCCTCGCAGGACGCGCGCTGCGCCTCCTCCAGCACCGCGTAGTAGGCGCGGTACTCGGCGGGCGCCTCCCCCACGCAGTAGTTGCGGGTGGAGTCCGAGCAGTAGCCGCTCGGCATCGTCCCGCCGATGTCGACCACGACGGGCTCGCCCGGCGAGATGACGCGGTCCGACAGCTCGGCGTGCGGGTTCGCGCCGTTCGGGCCGGACCCGACGATGACGAAGTCGACGCGGGCGTGGCCCTCGGCGATGATCGCGTCGGCGATGTCGCGGCCGACCTCCCGCTCGGTGCGGCCGGCCTTGAGGAGCCCCGGCACGAGGCGGTGCACGCGGTCGATCGCCGCGCCCGCCTCGCGCAGCGCCGCGACCTCGGCGGCGGACTTGCGCATCCGCAGCTCGCGCAGCACCGATCCGGCCGCGACCTGCTCGGCGCCGGGCAGCGCGGCGCGGAACCGCAGCGCCATGGCCGCCCACATCCGGTCGGCGACGCCGACCCTGGCGATGCCGGACGGGAGCCGGGCGGCGGTGAGCGCGAACGGGTCCTCGGTCTCGTCCCAGGGCACCAGCTCGATGCCGAGCGCCCCGGCCGGGGACTCCCGCGCGGCGGGCAGCTCCAGCCGCGGGACGACCAGGAACGGCTCCCCCTCGGCGGGGACCGCCAGGCAGGTGAGCCGCTCCAGCTGCAGCGCGTCGTAGCCGGTGACGTAGCGCAGGTCCGGGCCGGGCGTCAGCAGCACCGCGCCGAGGCCCGCCCCGGCCGCCGCCTCCCGCACCCGCCCGATGCGCTCCGGCGGATACAACTCCGTTGTCACACCCGTCTCCATTCTCGAGTCCTGTCCGATGGCCGGTACCAGGATCCCAGGAGCGGCGGTGCCGCGCGGCGTCGGACCCGCGTGGCAGCATGTCCCCCCATGAGCGGGTTGATGCTGCTGGACACGCCGTCGCTGTACTTCCGCGCCTTCTACGGGGTGCCCGAGTCGGTGACGGCCCCCGACGGGACGCCGGTGAACGCCGTGCGCGGTCTCATCGACATGATCGCGCGGCTCGTCGCCGACCGTTCGCCGGACCGCCTGGTCTGCTGCATGGACGCCGACTGGCGGCCCGCGTTCCGGGTGGCGGCGCTGCCGTCCTACAAGGCGCACCGGGTGGCCGAGGACGGCGGCGACCAGACCCCGGACGCGCTGGAGGCGCAGCTCCCGGTGATCGACGCCGTGCTGGACGCGGTCGGGCTGGCCCGCGCCGGCGTCCCCGGCTACGAGGCCGACGACGTGATCGGGACGCTCGCGGTGCGCGGCGCCGCCGCCGGGCCGGTCGACATCGTGACCGGCGACCGCGACCTGTTCCAGCTCGTCGACGACCGCGGCCCGGTCGCCGTCCTCTACACCGCGCGCGGCATCCGGAACCTGCAGATCATGGGCGAGAAGGAGGTCGCGGCCAAGTACGGCATCCCGGGCCGCGGCTACGGCGACTACGCGACGCTGCGCGGCGACCCGAGCGACGGCCTGCCCGGGGTGCCCGGCGTCGGCGACAAGACGGCCGCCGCGCTCGTCACCCGGTTCGGGTCGGTCGAGGGCATCCTCGCGGCGCTGGAGGCGGGCACCGACGAGGGCTTCCCGGCGGGCGCCCGCCGCCGGATGGAGGCGGCGCGCGAGTACCTGGCCGCCGCCGAGACGGTGGTGCGGGTGGTCACCGACATCGACGCGCCGGAGCTCGCGGGGCTGGACGACCGGCTGCCCGCGCAGCCGCGCGACGCCGCGGCCCTCGTCGAACTGGCCGACACCTGGAACCTCGGCAGCCCCGTCAACCGCCTCCTGAACGCCCTCGCGCGGTGAGCATCGCGATTTCACTGCAAATTTCGCCAAAAGTGTCATAAGACGCAGACAGGGCGTTCCCCGGCGGGCAGCATCCGAGGCGGTGACGGGTTCCCCTGGAGGCGTGCAGAGACGCGTGCAGACGACCGGTACCCGCGGCACTGGGCCTCACCGCCCCACTCCCCCCATGCGCCGCGGGTGCCGGTTCACACGGTCCCGGACCGGAACGGACGTGCGGTGAGCGAGCGGACCACGACCCGCGGCGGCCTCGCCGCGGGTCCCGGCGAGGGGTTCTGGCACGCGCTGGACGGCCCGGAGCGCACGGCCCTGCGCGACGCGGGACGGGCGCGGACCTACCGGCCGCGGGCGCCGCTGTGCTACCAGGGCGACGACTCCGACCACATCATCGTCATCGAGTCCGGCTGGGCGAAGGTCGTCGCCTCCAGCGCGGACGGTCACTCGGTGGTGCTGGCCGTGCGGGGCCCGGGCGACCTGGTGTGCGAGAGCGCGGTGCTCGGCCGGCGGGAGCGGTCGGCGACCGTGCAGGCGCTCGACGAACTCCGGGCGCTGCTGGTGCCGGCCGCCCGCTTCACCGCCTTCCTGGACGCGCATCCGCGGGTGTGGATGCTGGTCAGCGGCACGTTCGTGCGGCGCCTGGACGACGCGGACCGGCGGCTGCGCGCGCACGTGTCGGCGCAGGGCGCGCGGCGGCTGGCGATCCTGCTCGCGGGGCTCGCGGACATGTCGGCCCGGCACGTCGCGGCGGGCCCCGGCGGCGAGGTCCCCATCGGGCCGCCGCTGTCGCAGGAGGAGCTCGGCAGCTGGATGGACGCCTCCCGCGAGACGGTCGCGCGGGCCCTAGCGGTGCTGCGGGACGAGGGGCTGGTCCGCACCGGCCGGCGCCGGCTGACCGTGCTGGACCCGGCGGGGCTGCGGGCCTTCGCGCGGACCCCGGGCGACCGGGAGGGCGGCGCCGGACCGCCCGGCGCCTTTACAATGTAGATTCCGATCTTTTCGGGGGGTTCGTCCCGTACGCTCGGTTCTGTGCCGCGCCGACCGCTGCGACTGCGTACCGCCGAGGCCGACGCCGAGGTCCGGGCGGGGCTCGACCGGATCCGCGCCGAGTACTCGGTGCCCGGCCCGTTCCCGCCCGCCGTCCTCGCCGAGGCCGCGATGCCCCCGGTGCTCGGCGACGGCCGGGCCGACCTGCGCGGCGTCGCGTTCTTCACCCTCGACCCGCCGGGGTCGAGGGACCTGGACCAGGCGATGCACCTGGAGCGGCGCGGGGCCGGGCACCGGGTCCGGTACGCGATCGCGGACGTGGCCGGGTTCGTGCGGCCCGGCGGCGCGCTCGACGCCGAGGCCCGCGCCCGCGGCGTCACCCTCTACCTGCCGGACGCCAGCTCCCCGCTGCACCCGCGCCCGCTGTCGGAGGGGACCGCGAGCCTGCTGCCGGGCCGCGACCGCCCGGCCGTCGCGTGGACGATCGACGTCGACGACGCCGGGCGGATCACCGGCGTGGACGTGCGGCGCGCCCTCGTCCGCAGCCGCGCCCGCCTCGACTACGCCACCGCGCGCCACGACGGCGCCGATCCGCGGATCGCGCTGCTCGGCGAGATCGGGGAGCGGCTCATCGCGGCGGAGGCGGCGCGCGGCGGGGTCAGCCTGCCGCTGCCCGAGCAGGAGGTCGTGCACGCGAACGGCGGCTGGGCGCTGAAGCTGCGCGGCGACCTCGCGACCGAGGCGTGGAACGCGCAGATCTCGCTGCTGACCGGGCGGGCGGCGGCGCGGCTGATGCTGGACGGCGGGGTCGGGCTGCTGCGCACGATGCCGCCCGCGCCCGCCGCGGCGGAGGCGCGGCTGCGGCTCGCGGCCCGCGCGCTCGGCGTCGCCTGGCCGGCGGACGCCTCCTACGGCGACATCGTCCGCGCGCTCGACCCGGCCCTGCCCCGGCACGCCGCGTTCCTGCACGACGCGGCGGGGCTGATGCGCGGGGCCGGCTACACGGCGTTCGACGGGGCGCGGCCGGAGCAGCCGCGGCACGCCGCCGTCGCCGCCCCGTACGCGCACGTGACCGCGCCGATCCGGCGGCTGGCGGACCGGTACGCCACCGAGGTGTGCCTGGCCCTGGCGGCGGGCCGCCCGGTGCCGGGGTGGGCGCGCGAGGCGCTGCCGGGGCTGCCGGAGGTGATGCAGCGCGCGCTGCGCCGCGCCGCGGACGTCGACCACGCCTGCGTCGACCTGGTCGAGGCGCTGCTGCTGCGCGAGCACGTCGGGGACGTCTTCGACGCGGTGGTGGTGGACGTGAACGGCGACCGGACCGGCGGGCGCGTCCAGCTGGTGGCGCCGCCGGTGTTCGGCCGCTGCGAGGGCGCGGACCTGCCGCTCGGCGAGCAGGTCAGGGTGCGGCTGGAGGAGGCGGACCCGGCGCGGCGCCGGGTCCGCTTCTCCCGCACCGCGTGATCAGCGGCGGCGGCTGTAGCGGCGGGGCCGCCAGTTGGTGCCGGTGCCGACGCCGGCGAAGTGCAGCGAGATCAGCAGCAGGCCGAGGACGGTCAGCGTCCCGTTGTTGATGGCGTCCGAGGACACGTCGGCCAGGTCGAAGAGCAGGGCAAGGGCGAAGACGATCGCGGCGACGATCGCGAGCATGTCGGGCCTCCGGTGGGGGTCGGGGGCCCGCGGCGGGCCCCTCGGCTGCCTACCGGATCTCCGCGTCGCCGCACGGCAAACCGCGGCCCCCTTTACGGCCCGTCCGAAACCCGGCCCGGAGGAGGTTCGGGCGCCGGCCGGTCAGCCGCTGAGCGCGGCGCGCGCCTCCTCGGTCATCCGGACGACCTCGCGGCGCACCTGCGGCCGCTCGGTGAGCCGCTCGCCGAAGGGGATCCGGACGGCGTGCTCCACGCCGCCGTCGGCGACGGCGAACTCGATCCCGGCGGCGTCCAGGCCGGTCATCCGGGCGGCGGTCGCACCGGGCCGGCCGCCGAGCGCCCGGCAGATGGTGAGGCAGTCGTCGGCGTGGTCGTCGTTCATGTGCCGCATGATCTGCCGCACGACGTCCTCGGTGAACGGACCGGAGTCGGCCATGAGAACACTCCTTTCCTGCAGGTACAAGGGTGAAACGGGCCGGGACCAGCGTCAGAGGGCCAGGCCCTTGTAGACGCGGAGGGCGTTGCCGCCGAGGACGAGGGAGAGCGTCTCCTCGTCCAGCCCGAGACCGGCGATGGCGCGGGCGTTGCGGGCGACGCCGGGGACGCCGGGCCAGTCGGTGCCGAAGACGAACTTGCGGGCGAGGCGGCGCAGGTCGTACCGGGCGTAGTACTCGGGGAGCCGGCGCGGCGGCAGCCCCGACAGCTCGATCCACACCTCCTCTCGCGACAGCGCGAGGAACGCGGCGGCGTCGTACCACCAGCCGCGCCCGCCGTGCGCGAGGACGAACGTCAGGCCGGGGAACAGCCGCAGGACGTCGTCGATGGGCGTGGGGTCGGCGTACCGGTTCGCCGAGCCGGGGAACGAGCTCGTGCCGCAGTGCACGACGACGGGCACGCCCGCGTCGCGGCACACCTGGTAGGCCGGGTACAGCTCGGGGTCTGCGACGCTGAACCCGCCGTGCACGGGGTGCAGTTTCAGGGCGGCGGCGCCGAACTCCAGCTGCCGCGCGACCTCGGCGCCGATCGGGTAGTGCAGGTGCGGGTTGACGTTGGCGATCGGCTTGAAGCGGCGCGGGTTGTGCTTGAGGAGCGGCTGCAGGTCCTCGATGGGCTGGACGCCGGTCGTCCTCGGGCTGTACTCGCACAGCAGCAGCGCGATGTCGACGCCCTCGCCGTCGAAGTAGGCGTCGACCCGCTCCGGGACGAGGGCCCCGTCTGCGTCGTAGAGGTCCTGCCAGGGGTGGGACGCGCCGAACTCCTCGGCCCACTGCCGCCATGCCGGGGGCAGGGTCGGCAGCCGGGCGGTGTGCACGTGCGCGTCGATCAGCGGCCGTCCGTCGAGCATGGGCGGAGCCTACCCACCGTTCCCGGCCGCGCCGGGAGGCGGGGTTCACGCGACGTCGGCGGAGTCCTGGCCGTCCAGCCAGGCCAGGATGCCCTCGACGGTGTCGCGGCAGCCGCCGCAGCCGGTGCCGGCGCGGGTCTCGCGGGCGACGCCGGCGGCGGTGCGGGCGCCGGCCTGCCAGCAGGCGCGGATCTCCCCCTTGCTGACGTTGTTGCACTGGCAGACGGTGGCGGCGTCCGGCATCCGGACCGGCGACTCGGCCTCGGCCGCCCGGCCCATGCCAGGGAAGAGCAGGCCGAGGCGCTCGGCGGGCAGCGGCGCGGCGTGGTCGTAGAGCCGGGTGAGCGTCCCGGCGGCGGAGGTCTCGCCGAGCAGGATCGCGCCGATCAGCCGCCCCTCCCGGATCACCGCCTTCTTGTAGGTGCCGCGCGCGGCGTCGGTGAACCGGACGACCTCCACGTCCTCGTCGTCGTCGCCGAAGTGCGTCTCCCCCATCGAGGCCAGCTCGATCCCGGCGGCCTTCAGCCGGGTGATCTGCCGGGCGCCGGTGAAGCGGGCGGCGGGATCGGTGCCGGCGAGCAGCCCGGCGAGCACGCCGGCCTGCTCCCAGGCGGGCGCGACCAGCCCGTACACCTCGTCGCGGTGCTCGGAGCACTCGCCGATGGCGCGGACGGACGGGTCGGTGACCGACCGCAGCTCGTCGTCCACGATCACGGCGCGGCCGATCGCGAGGCCCGCGTCCCGCGCCAGCGCCACCTCGGGGCGCACGCCGCAGGACAGGATGACGAGGTCGGCGCCGACGACCTCCGTCCCGCCCCCGGGCCGGGCCAGTTCGACGCCGGTGACGGCGCCGCCCTCGGTGCGCAGGGCGGTGACGTCGGCCTGCAGGCGCGTCCCGATGCCGAGCGCGGCGAGGGTGCGGGCCAGCACCCTCCCGGCGGCGGGGTCGAGCTGGCGCTCCATGAGGTGCCCGGCCAGGTGCAGGACGGTCACGTCCAGGCCGCGGCCCGCCAGCCCGCGCGCCGCCTCGATGCCGAGGAGGCCGCCGCCGACGACCACCGCGCGGCGCGCCGACGCGGCCAGCTCGGTGATGCGGCGGCAGTCGTCCAGGGTGCGGAACACCAGGGCGCCCTCGGGCAGGCCGTCGCGCAGGCCCGGCATCGGCGGGATGAACGCGGTGCTGCCCGTCGCGAGGACGAGCGTCGCGTACGGCGTCACCGTCCCGTCGGAGGCGTGCACGGTCCTCGCGGCCCGGTCGACGCGGGTGACCTCGACGCCGAGGCGCGCGTCCACGCCGTGGGAGGCGTACCAGGCGGCGTCCACGAGGCTGATGTGGTCGGGCCGCGTCACCCCGGCCAGGACGTTCGACAGCAGCACCCGGTTGTAGGGCCGCTGGGTCTCCGCACCGAACACGGTGACGGGGGTCGCGGTGTCGCGGGCGCGCAGCTCGCTGACGAACCGGGACCCGGCCATGCCGTTCCCGACGACCACGATCCCGGTTCCGCGGCTCATCTCCTCACCTCCAGCGGGAGCGGCTTGATCTGGTCGCGCTCGACCGCGAACCCGATGCTCGGGTCGGGGGTGCGCGGGGCGTTGACGAAGGAGACGAACCGGCGGAGCCGCTCGGGGTCGTCGAGGGTGTCGCGCCACTCGTCGGAATAGGACGCGACGTGCCGCTCCATGGCGGCGTCGAGGTCGGCGCAGATGCCGAGCCGGTCGTCCACGATGACCTCGCGGAGGTAGTCCAGGCCGCCGTCGAGGGACTCCAGCCAGCTCGCGGTGCGCTGCAGCCGGTCGGCGGTGCGGATGTAGAACATCAGGAACCGGTCGATGCAGCGGATCAGCTCGTCGTCGGCGAGGTCGGTGGCGAACAGGTCGGCGTGCCGGGGCCGCATGCCGCCGTTCCCGGCGAGGTAGAGGTTCCAGCCGTTCTCGGTGGCGATGACGCCGAAGTCCTTGCTCTGCGCCTCGGCGCACTCGCGGGCGCAGCCGGACACGGCCGACTTCAGCTTGTGCGGGGCGCGCAGCCCCCGGTACCGCAGCTCCAGGCGGATCGCCATGGCCGCCGAGTCCTGCACGCCGTAGCGGCACCAGGTCGACCCGACGCACGACTTCACCGTCCGCAGCGCCTTGCCGTAGGCGTGCCCGGACTCGAACCCGGCGTCGACGAGCCGCCGCCAGATCTCCGGGAGCTGCTCGACGCGGGCGCCGAACAGGTCGATCCGCTGCCCGCCGGTGATCTTGGTGTAGAGGCCGAAGTCGCGGGCGACCTCGCCGATCACGATGAGCTTGTCGGGGGTGATCTCGCCGCCGGGGACGCGCGGGACCACCGAGTAGGTGCCGTTCTTCTGCAGGTTGGCGAGGAAGTGGTCGTTGGTGTCCTGCAGGGCGGCCTGCTCGCCCTCCAGGATGTGGCCGTTGCCGAGGCTGGCCAGGATGGAGGCGACGGCGGGCTTGCAGATGTCGCAGCCGCGGCCCGTCCCGTGCTCCTCGACGAGCCGGGTGAAGCTGGTGACCTCCCCGGCGCGGACGATGTCGAACAGCTCGGCGCGGCTGTAGTCGAAGTGCTCGCAGATCGCCCGGCTGACCTCGATTCCGGCGGCGGTCAGCTCGGCGTCCAGGATGCGCTTGACCAGGGGGACGCAGCTGCCGCAGCTCGTTCCGGCGCGGGTGCAGGCCTTGACGCCGGGGACGTCGGTGAGGGCGTGCTCGGAGATCGCGCGGCGGATGCCCTCGGCGGTGACGTTGTTGCAGGAGCAGATGACGGCCGCGCCGGGCAGGTCGCCGCCGGCGGTCTCGGTCCCGCCGAACAGCATCTGCTCGGGCGCGCCCGGCAGGCTCCCGCCGACGAGGGCGCGCAGCGTGCCGTAGGACTCGGCGTCGCCGACGAGGACGCCGCCGAGGAGGGTCCGCGCGTCGTCGCTGACGACGAGCTTCTTGTAGACGCCGGCGACGGGGTCGGTGTAGGTGACGCCGAGGGCGCCCTGCTCCGGGCCCGCGAACGGGTCGCCGAAGCTGGCGACGTCCACGCCCATCAGCTTGAGCTTCGTGGACATGTCGGCGCCCTCGAACACGGCGGTGCTCGCGTCCGACAGGAGCCGGTCGGCGACGACCTCGGCCATGGAGAAGCACGGCCCGACCAGCCCGTACACGGTGCCGCCGTCCGGGCCGCCCACGAGGGCGCACTCGCCGATCGCCCAGATGGCGGGGTCCTCGGTGCGGCAGGTCGGATCCACCGCGACGCCGCCGCGCTCCCCCACCGGCAGGCCGCAGCCGCGGGCCAGCTCGTCGCGCGGCCGGATGCCCGCGGAGAACACCACGACCTCCGCGTCGAGCGCCGTGCCGTCGTCGAGCAGGACGCGCCGGACGGCCCCGTCGCCCCCGGCCTCCAGGGCGCGGATGGGGACGCCCGTGCGCACGCTCAGGCCGAGGCCCTCGATGTGGCGGCGCAGCATCGCGCCGCCGCCCTCGTCGAGCTGGCGCGGCATCAGCCACGGCGCGACCTCCACGACACCGCTGCGCAGCCCGAGGCCCTGCAGGGCGCGGGCCGCCTCCAGGCCGAGCAGTCCGCCTCCGACGACCGCGCCGGTGGCCCTGCCGTCCGCGTACTCGCGGATCGCGTCCAGGTCGTCGATCGTCCGGTACAC
Source organism: Actinomadura bangladeshensis (assembly GCF_004348335.1). Classification (GTDB taxonomy): domain Bacteria; phylum Actinomycetota; class Actinomycetes; order Streptosporangiales; family Streptosporangiaceae; genus Spirillospora; species Spirillospora bangladeshensis. The sequence goes on from NZ_SMJW01000046.1 coordinate 30,840, forward strand.
GAACACGCCGGGCAGGTCCGCGCCCTTCACCGGCGGCACGAACGGCGCCGACCCGGTGGCCAGGACGAGCGCGTCGTAGGGGACGCGGCTCCCGGCCGAGGTGGTGACGGTGCGGGCGCCGCGGTCGATGCCCGTGACGCGCTCGCCGAGGCGGACGGCGACCTCGCCGCCGTGCTCCGGGTAGGCGAGGTCGGCGCCCTCCAGGTGCGTCGTCAGCGCCACCCGGTCGTAGGCGGCGCGGGACTCCTCCCCGATCACGGTGACGCTCCAGGCCCCGGCGGCGTCGCGCTCGCGCAGGGCCTCCACGAGGCGGTGCGCGGCCGGTCCGTGCCCGGCCACGACCAGCCGCTTGTCCGGTCTGCTGTCGGCTCCCATGAACCCCGATGCTCGGCGGTCCGTATTTCCCGGATGGATCACCCGCGTCACCCGCGCGTTAACTGGACCTCACCGCCGCCATTTCCTTCAGGACGGCGCTGGGGGACACTCCAGGGGATGGAAGACCAGGCGTAGTCCGCGGCCTCGGCCGCGGGCCGGAGGCCGCCATGCGACGGATCATCGGTGCGTCCCTCATCGGGCTCGGCGCGTTCCTGCTGGCCGCGGGCGTCCTCGTCCGCTTCTATGTGGCGCCCATGCTGATCGGCGCGCCGGCGGACGTCTACCAGGTCACCCGGCTGCGGGCCGAGAACGCGGCCTACTTCGACGCCGCGGCGGCGGCGCCGCGCACGGGCGCGACGGTGGTGGCGACCAACACCGTCCGCGGCGACCCCGGCTCTTCCCGCGCCCGCGTCGCCGTGTGGGACTCCACGACCGTCGTCCAGGACGTGGGGCGCGGGACGACGATCGAGCTGCAGAAGCAGCGGTACGCGTTCGACCGCCGCACCGGTCGGCTGCGCAACTGCTGCGGCGCGGCGATCGGCGGCGACACCGCCGTCCGCCAGTCGGGGGTGGGCCTGTTCTGGCCGGTCCAGCCCCGCAAGGAGGGGCTGGAGCTGTTCGACACCGCGACCCTGCGCACCTGGCCGGCGGTGTTCGACGGTGCGGAGCGGGTCGACGGGACGCTCACCTACCGCTTCGTCGTGCGCATCCCGGAGACCAGGGTCGCCGGGGAGCTGCCCGCCGTGCCGGGCGCGCTGCTCGGCCGCGGCGCGGACGCCCCGGCCGTGCCGGTGGACCGCTACTACCGGGCCGAGGGCACGTACTGGGTCGACCCTCGGACGGGCGCGCCGGTCGACCAGCGGCAGCGGGTGCTGTCGGAGCTGCGGCCCAGGCAGGGGCCGGGGCGGCTCGTGGTGGCCGACTTCACCCTGCGGATGACCCCCGAGTCGCGGCACGCCCTGCGGGCGAGGTCGGACGACGGAGCCGGGAAGATCCGGATCCTGAAGACCGTCCTGCCGCTGGTGTGCGGCGGCGCGGGGCTGCTGCTGATCGCGGCCGGGGCGCTGCTCACCGTGAACGGCGGCCGGCGCGGCGACGCCCCGGACGGGCCGGCGCCCGCGGCCCGTTAACCCCCGGACGGGCGGGTAGGACGGACGAAAGGTCAGAACCGTCCGCGTAAAGGGGGTAATCGCGATGGGCGAGTCGCAGCACCGTCCCGTACAGGGTGAGCACCGCTACGAGCAGGAGATCACCTCGCCGGGCGAGCATGAGGAGCGGCAGGGCCGCAGCCTCGTCACCACCGACCACGAGGTGATCCGCCAGTGGGCGGACGAGCGCGGCGCCGAGCCGTCCACCGTGCCGGGCAGCGACTACGGCGGCCGGCCGGGCCGGCTGCTGTTCGACTTCCCCGGCTACGGCGGGGAGAACCTGGAGCACATCTCCTGGGACGACTGGTTCGCCACGTTCGACGAGCGCGAGCTGAACTTCCTGTACCAGGAGCACAGGAAGGACGGCTCGCAGAGCAACTTCTTCCAGCTGGAGAACCCGGGCCGCTGACCCCGCTCAGGCGCCGCGCCCGGGCGGGGCGAGGACGAGCGTCGCGTCGTGCCCGCCGAACCCGAACGAGTTCGACAGGGCGGGCGCGGCCGGCGCTATCGTCCGCGCCTCGCCGTGCACGACGTCGAGCAGCGCGGTGTCGGCGTCGGGGGCGGTGAAGTTCGCGGTGGGCGGGACGAGCCCGTCCGCCGCGCCGAGCAGCGCGACCATCGCCTGCAGCGCGCCGCCCGCGCCGAGGACGTGCCCGGTGACCCCCTTGGTCGCGGTGACCGGCGGGGTCCTGCCGCCGAAGCAGCGGCCGATCGCCAGCGCCTCGGCGCCGTCGTTGCCGCGGGTACCGGTCGCGTGCGCGCTGATGTGCCCGATCCGGGCGGCGTCGAGCCCGGCGTCGTCGAGCGCGGCGGCCATGCAGCGCGCGGCGACCCCGCCGTCCGGGCGGGGCCGGACGAGGTGCGCGGCGTCGGCCGCGCAGCCGTAGCCGGCGACCTCCCCGTACACGCGGGCGCCGCGTGCGGCGGCGCGGTCGGCGCGCTCCAGCGCGAGGAACGCGGCGGCCTCGCCGACCACGAACCCGTCGCGGTCGGCGTCGAACGGGCGGCCCGCGGTGTGCGGGGTCGGATCGCGGCGGGCGAGCGTGCCGATGCGGGCGAACGCGGCCATCGCGAACGGGGTGAGGATCGCGTCGACGCCGCCGGCGACGGCCGCGTCGATCCGCCCGGCGCGGATGGCGAGGACGGCCTCGCCGATCGCGGTGGCGCCGCTGGCGCAGCCGGTGGAGAAGGTGAGGCAGGGGCCCTCGCAGCCGTGCCGGATCGACACGTTCGCGGCGGTCGCGTTCGGCATGATCCTCGGGACGGCGGGGACCGGCACCCGGTCCAGCGTCCCGGCGTGCTCGTGGCCGCCGAGCGCGACGGTGGAGGCGAGGCCGGCGGCGGCCGTCCCCACGTAGACGCCGCGGCGGTCGGGGCCGCCGCCGTAGCCGGGCCCGGCGTCGGCGACCGCGTCGTCGGCCGCGGCGACGCCGAGCTTGGTCATCCGGTCGAGGCGGCGCCGCTCGGGCCGGGTGAAGTAGCGGTCCTCGTCCAGCGGCTGGGCGGGGCAGCCGAACGACACCGCGGTCCCGGCCTCCAGCAGCTCGGGGACGTGCACGGCCTGCGACTTGCCGGCGAGGACGGTCGCGAAGACCTCCGCGGGCGTGCCGCCCGCCGGGCTCTTCACGCCGAACCCGGTCACCACGACGCGGGGCGTCCCGTCGGCCCGGAAATCTCGGGCACGCTGCTCTCGGGCACGCTGCTCCTGGGCCCGGTGCTCCTGGGCCCGGTGCTCCTGGGCACGGTGCTCCTGGGCACGGTGCTCAGCGGTCATCCGCTCACCTCGCGGTATGGGGGGATCCCGCTGAGGAGGCGCGGGCTCCGGAAAGTTAGCGCGGCGGAGATCGCCGGAACTTGCCGGCCCGTGCACATTCTCCGGGCGGTTTTTGTCACCGCGGTGACACGCGCCACACCGCTACCGGGCGTTTCGTCCGGCACCGGTGCCGGTCGTGCACCATGGAGGGGTGACGCGGGTAGCGGAGGGCACGGCGGGGGCGGAGATCGCGGCGCGGGCGGGCGAGCTGCCCCTGCTGGCCGATCTCGTCGCGGACGGCGACGTGGTGGTGCTGAGCGGCGCCGGCCTGTCCACCGAGTCCGGCATCCCGGACTACCGCGGGGAGACGGGCCGCCGCCGGCGCGCGGACCCGATGACCTACCAGGCGTTCACCGGGAGCGAGGCGGCGCGGCGCCGGTACTGGGCGCGCAGCCACCTCGGCTGGCGGCACATCGCGGCGGCGCGCCCGAACGCGGGGCACCGCGCGGTGGCGGAGCTGCAGCGGCGCGGCCTGCTCGCGGGGATCATCACGCAGAACGTCGACGGGCTGCAGCAGGCCGCCGGCGCGGACGGCGTGATCGAGCTGCACGGCGCGCTGGACCGGGTGGTGTGCCTGGGATGCGGGGAGCGGACGCCGCGCGGGCGGCTGGACGCGCGGCTGCGCGCCGCGAACCCCGGCTTCGAGGCGCGCGCGGACGCGATCAACCCCGACGGCGACGCGGTGATCCCCGACGCGGTGATCGACGCGTTCCGGGTCGCGGGCTGCGAGCGGTGCGGCGGCGTGCTCAAGCCCGACGTGATCTTCTTCGGGGAGAACGTGCCGCCCGCCCGGGTCCGCGAGTGCTACGCGCTCACCGAGGGCGCGGGCGCGCTGCTGGTGCTCGGGTCGTCGCTGACGGTGCTGTCGGGGTACCGGTTCGTCCGGCACGCGGCGCGGCACGGCGTCCCGGTGGCGATCGTGAACCGGGGCGCGACGCGCGGCGACGAGCACGCCCTGGTGACGCTGGACGCGCCGCTCGGCCCGGCCCTCACCGCGCTGGTGGACGAGCTGGGGCGGTAGGCCGTCACCGTCCCCCGCCGGACAGCAGCGACGTCGCGGCGGGCGCCGGGGAGACCCGCGCGCCGGGCGGCGCGGGCGGCGGCGGCCCGGTGACCGCGGGCGGGTCGGGCAGCGTGTCCCCGGTGACGAACCCGGTGGTCTCCAGCTGCCGCAGCTGCTCGGTGACGAGCGGCTGCGCCTGCTCGGCGAACCGCCGCACGAGCGTGTTGCGGGTACTGGCGCGGACGGCGCCGAGCTCGGCGAGCAGCAGGCCCTCCGCCATCCGCATCCGCGCGACGGCGGTCCGGTCGTAGTCGTTGCCGGACTTGCCGGTGATCTCCGACATCCAGCTCTGCTGCTCGGGGCTCGGCCCGGCGGGCAGCACGACGCCGAGCCGCCCGGCGAACCGCCGGTTCAGCAGGTCGAGCCGGGTGTGCCGGCGGGCGACCTCGGTGAGCGCGCGGCGGGTCGCGGCCCGGGCGGCCTGGCGCTGCGCCTGGCGGGCGACGGGGATCTCCCACAGCGCGGCCTGCCGGAGCCGCACCATGACGTCGCGGTCGGCGGGGCCGAGCGGGCCCCAGTCGGTGGTGACGGTCGATTGGGCGGCCGCCTCGTCGGCGGGCGACGGCGCGACCGCGGCGCCGTCGGTGGCCTGCCGTCCGGCCGGCTGGCAGGCGCCCAGCAGCAGGGCGGCGGCCAGCGCGGACGCGGCCAGTGCGGGAACGGCGGCCGGTCTGGGCCGGGGCATCCGGGCACCGCCTCTCGGTCGGGGTGAAGGGCGTTACGTCCGCAGTACGGACGTCGCCGCGGCGCGGTTCGACGCGGGCGGGGTCAGGTCCAGCCGAGCTGGGCGAGGGTGCTGGCCGGGGGTTCGCCGCCCGCCTCGGTGAAGGCGCGCAGGGCGGCGACGAGGGCCTGCCGCTGCCCGGCGGGCATGCGGGAGACGACGCCGGCGATCTCGGCGCGGCGGCGGGCGGTGACGTCGTCGACGATGCGCCGCCCGGCGGCGGTCACCTGGATCCGGACCTCCCGGCCGCTCTCGGGGCTGGCCTCGCGGCTGACGAGCCCGCCGGCGGCGAGCCGGTCGACCATCCGCATCGCGGTGGAGGGGTTGACCTCCAGCAGCCCGGCGAGCGTCACGAGCTTGGAGGGCCCCTGCGACGACAGCACGACCAGCAGCCGGAACTGCGGCAGCGTGACGGCGCCCTCGACCGCCGCCAGCGACCGCACGGAGATCGCCACGAGCAGCCGGGACGCGGTCAGCATCGCCGAGGTGACCTCGTCGACGCCCGCGTCCCCGTGCTCGCTCATGACGACTTTCTACAGGGCCGGGCCCCGGGTGCGCCAACGCGGCCCGGGGCGCCGCGGCCCGCGCTCACCGCCGCCCGCCCGGGTGCCCGTCCGGGTGCCCGTCCGCGCCGCCGGGCAGGAGGTCGGCGAGCAGTTCGGCGAGGTGGCGGGGCCGGGCGGCGGTCCCCGCCTCGATCTGCGTGCGGCAGGAGAAGCCGTCGGCGAGCACGGCCGTGCCGGGCTCGGCGTCCTCGACGGCGGGCCACACCCCCTGCTCGGCGATCTTGGTGGAGACCTCGTAGTGGCCGCGTTCGAACCCGAAGTCGCCGGCGAGTCCGCAGCACCCGACGTCGAGCGTCTCCACGTCCACGCCGGCGCGGGACAGGACGCGCTCGTCGGCGCCGAACCCCATGATGGCGTGCTGGTGGCAGTGCGGCTGCGCGATCGCGCGGACCCTCGGGGTGTCGAGCCCGGCGACGGTGTCGTGCGCCGCGAGCGGCGAGGCGCCGCCGGCCTCCTCCTGGCGCTCGTCGAGCAGCTCGGCCAGCGTGCGGGTCTGGTCGCGGAGCCGCTTCACGTCGTCGGCCGCGGCGTCGCGCTCCATCAGCTCGGGCGCGTCGGCGCGGAACACGGCGGTGCAGGACGGCTCCAGCCCGATGACCGGGACGCCCTCGCGCAGCCGGGGCGCGAGTGCCCGGACGGTGCGGCGCAGCACGCGGGCGGCGACGCCGAGCTGCCCGGTGGAGATCCACGTCAGCCCGCAGCACAGCGCGGCGGGCGGGACCTCGACCCGGTACCCGGACGCCTCCAGGACGCGCACGGCGGCCCTGCCGATGTGGGGGTGGAAGTTGTTGGTGAACGTGTCGGGCCACAGCACGACCCGCCGGTCCCCCGCCCCGTCCGGCACCGGGCGGCGCTTGAACCAGTCGGTGAACCGCTCGGGCGCGAACTCCGGAATGTCGCGCTGCGGGGCGATGCCGCCGATCCGCTTGGCGGCGCCGCTCAGGCCGGGCAGGTGCAGGGCGGTGTTGGCCGCGCCGGGCGCGAACGCGGCGAGCCGCGCCCACAGCGGCAGCCAGCCCATCGTGTAGTGCGCGGCCGGGCGGACGCGGCCCTTGTAGTGGTGGGCGAGGAACTCGGCCTTGTAGGTGGCCATGTCGACGTTGACGGGGCAGTCGCTGCGGCAGCCCTTGCAGGCCAGGCACAGGTCGAGGGCGTCGTGGACGTCCTTGGACCGCCACCCGTCGGTGATGACGGCGGCGCCGCCGGGCCCCGGCACCGACGGGTTCGGCACCCCGTCGCCCCGGCCCTCGTCGCCGGGCATCCCCCGCATCATCTCCATCAGGATCCGGGCGCGGCCGCGGGTGGAGTGCTCCTCCTCCCCCGTCGCCCGGTAGCTCGGGCACATGACGCCGCCGGAGGACGCGCGGCACTTGCCGATGCCGACGCAGCGGGCGGCGGCGTGGGTGAACCGGTGGTGGTCGTCGGGGAAGGCGAAGTGCGTCCGCGGCTCGGCGGGGTCGTAGGCGAGGTGGTCGAGGTTGTCGTCGAGCCGGTACGGGTGGACGATCTTGCCGGGGTTCATCCGGTTCCCCGGGTCGAAGACGGCCTTGAACCGCTCGAACAGCCGGATCACCTCGTCCCCGAACATGATCGGCAGCAGCTCGGCGCGGGACTGGCCGTCGCCGTGCTCGCCCGACAGCGACCCGCCGTAGCCGGCGACCAGGCGGGCGGCGCGCTCGATGAACCGGCGGTAGTTCCCGGCGCCCCTCTCGTCCTCCAGGTCGAACGGGATGCGGGTGTGCACGCAGCCCTGCCCGAAGTGCCCGTAGAGGGAGACCGGCCCGTAGCCGAACTCGCGGATGAGGGCGCGGAAGTCGCGCAGGTAGTCGCCGAGCCGCTCGGGCGGGACGGCGGCGTCCTCCCAGCCCTCATGGGTGTCGGGGCGGCCCGGCGGGTAGGCGGTGGCGCCGAGCCCGGCCTCGCGGACCTGCCAGAGCAGCTCCTCCTCGTCCGGGTCGCGGACGAAGGTGTGCCGCGGCGGGTTCGGGCCGTTCTCCATGTGCTCGATGAGCGCGCGGGCGCGCTCGTCGGCCTCGTCCTTGCTGTCGCCGCCGAACCGGATCATGAGCCAGCCGGCGCCGTCCGGCATGTCCTGGACGACGCGCGGCCCGGCGAGGTGGTGCTGCTTGGCGAGGTCGAGCAGCCGCTCGTCCATGCCCTCCAGGGCGAGCGGCTTGAACGGCAGGATGCGCTGCACGGCGTCGCCCGCGTCCGGGATGTCGTCGTAGCCGAGGACGGCGAGCGACTGGTACGCCGGGACGGGGACGAGCTCGATCTCGGCGTGCAGGACGGTGACGAGCGTGGACTCCGACCCGACGAGGGCGCGGGCGACGTCGAAGTTCTTCTCCGGCAGCAGCGAGTCGAGGTTGTAGCCGGACACGCGGCGCGGGATGTCGGGGTAGCGGGTGCGGATCGGCTCCATGCCGTCGTCGCGCAGCGCGCGCAGCGCCCGGTAGATCTCCGCGCGGCGCCCGCCGCCGGCGAGGATCCGCTCGTACTCCTCGTCGGAGGTCTCCCCCACCCACATGCGCACGCCGTCGTAGGTGAGCACCTCCAGCCGGACGACGGAGTCGACCATCTTCCCGTACGCCTGCGCGGACGCGCCGCAGGAGTTGTTGCCGATCATCCCGCCGATCGTGCAGGTGTCGTGCGTGGACGGTTTGGGCCCGACCATGAGGCCGTGCCCCGACAGCTCCTCGTTCAGGTCGTCCAGGCACGCGCCGGGCTCCACGACGGCGCGGCGCGCGCCGGCGTCCAGGGAGACCAGGCTCCGGCAGTACTTCGACCAGTCGATCACGACGGCGGTGTTGACGCACTGCCCGGCGAGGCTCGTCCCGCCGCCGCGCGACAGGACCGGGACGTCGTGCTCGGCGCAGACGCGGACGGCCTCGGCGCCGGCCTCGACGCCGCGCGGCACCACCACCCCGATGGGGGGCTGCTGGTAGTTGGACGAGTCGTGCGCGTACGCGGCGCGCGATCCGGGGTCGAACCGGACCTCGCCGTCCACCCGCGCGGCGAGCGCGCGCCGCAGCGCCTCCCGCCCGT
>NZ_SMJW01000470.1 GCF_004348335.1 Actinomadura bangladeshensis
GGTAGGCGGCGGGCGGGGTCGGGATCGTGCCGAGACAGGTCGCGGCGGGATCCTCGATCGAGCACCAGCCGGGCCTGCGCACCGGCACGTACCCGGACGGGACGCCCCGGTTCGCGATGATCGACCTGTATGTGGGGACGGCATCGGTCGGACGGCGGGTGAGGGTCGGGTCGGTCAGCGCGTCCACCGTGTAGAGGCCGAACCGGGGACGGTAACTGCCCCACTCGTAGTTGTCGGTGAGGCTCCAGTAGTTGTAGCCCATCATCTTCACGCCGTCGGCCATCGCGCGCTGGATCCAGTAGATGTGGTCACGGAGGTGGTCCGAGCGCGTGTAGCCATCCGCGCGTGGTTTTCCGTCGTCGGTGGACATGCCGTTCTCGACGATGTACACGGGCAGGTCGGGCAGCCGCTTCTGGTAGCTCTTCAGGACGTAGTACAGACCCTCTGGCTCAGGGTCGATCTTCCAGAACTCGCCGGTGAGCGCGTACACCGAGGTGAGGTTCTGCAGGTTCGCGCCGTAGTAGTAGTCGATCCCAATGAAGTCGAGCTTGTCGGTGACGTCGTTGAACAGGGCGGCGTCGAAGATGCCGTTGAGCGCCGTCCCGTAGGCGACGTTGCTCGACACTAGGGCGCCCGGGTCGACCCTGTGAATCATGTCGTAGGCGGCGCGATGCGTCCTGATGAGGGCGTCGCGCATCTTCAGCATCTGTCCGAGGTCCATCGGACGGTGGGTGAGTTCCTTGTAGATGTAGGCGCTGGCCTCGTTGAAGGTGATCCAGATGACGCCCTGGTTCTTGTAGCGGTTGACGACGAAGCGCGCGTTGCGGAGCCAGTCGTCCTGTGTACGGGGGTTGCCCCAGGCGCCCTGGTCGGCGACCCAGCCGGGGTACACCCAGTGGTCGAGGGTGAGCATCGGCCGCATCCCGTTGGCCTTGATGCGGCGGATGAGGTCGTCGTAGTAGGCGAGGGCCCTCGGATCCCGGTGGCCGCGGCGCGGTTCGATGCGGGCCCATTCGATGGACGTCCGGAAGACGTCCACGCCTAGGTTCTCGGCGAGCTTGAGATCGGCCGGGTAGCGGTGCCGGAAGTCGACGGAGTCGCGGTAAGGGTCGGACGCATCGCCCGCCCCGCTCGCGGCGTACCGCGTCCAGTTGCTGTCGGGGAAGGCTCCTTCGCTCTGGAACCCGGACGTGGCCACACCCCAGAGGAAGCCTTTCGGGAACCTCACTGTTGCGGGCGCCGGCACGGATGCGGTCGCGGGCGCTGACATGGGCGCGGGCGCTGACGTGGGCGCGAGCGCGGGCCGGGTGGGCGCGGCGGCGGTCGCGGGCGACGCACCCGGCGTCAGTACGAGCACCACGGCGAGACAGATGGATCCGATGCGGCGGGCAGGGCCGGCGACGCCGGCGGACAGGCGAGCAGACCGAGCGAAGTGGGCAGAAGGGGCGGGGCTGGCGGGGCTGCCGAACACGGGACTCCTTCCCCGGAACGGGACCTGCGTCTCCTTCGGACTACAGGCGGCCCGAACCGGCCCGTCAACCCCTCAGCAGCCGAATCGGGCGATCTCGCCCGTCCGCAACCGCGCCGTCGCCGCCGTGGCCGGCGCCGCGCGACCGACCCATTTACCGATACGTGATATACGCCACAAATGACCACTTTGCGGCGGCCAGGTTTTCCACAGAACGCGATTCCAGTTCCCACCCGCCTCCGCACGCGTCACCATGAAATCGATCTTCCTGCGGGAATTCGTGACCTAGTTCACAGTTCCCGTGACATGCCCGGAATCAGCGCAGGCCAAGGCGGGAGCACGGTGCGCCCGCCACCGTCCGCGGACGTCGAAATGCCTGGAGTGATTTGCCATGTTCGCCCGATCCTGCATACGTTCCTGCCCGGTTCATGCGGCACAACCGCCGCCCAGATAATAGAACACGCACCCGACGCGCGGCAGCGGCGCGCACGGCCACCCTCGACCGGAGGCCGGCGCGGATCCCCCAGGCGGTCCACTGCGGACCCCGCGCGAAAGCCGCCGTCGGACGCCGAATCCGTGCGGCCATGAAACACGGAACCGGAAGCGGTCACGGCCTTTCCCGCGTCCCTCGAATGACGCCGCGGAATGGCCGCGACATGACCGCACCCCTGTGGACGACCACCGGGCTGACGGCTGCCCCGGTAGGCATCAACCGCGAGGTCTGGAGTTATTCTGCATACCCCCCGAAACCCCCTGAAGGCCGGATTCACCAGCGGCGGCCTCCTGCTCACCACGACCGCGGCGCTCGGCGTGTCCGTCCTCGCGGCCGGGCCGGCCGAGGCGGCGACGCCACCGCGGCAGGCCGTCGTGGTGATGCCCGTCGCGCAGGTCTCCGCCGCGCAGTCCCGAGCCGCGAAGCAGAAGGAGCGCGCGGCCTACGCCGTGAAGTACGCGGCGAAGCAGATCGGCGACCCGTACCGCTACGGCGGCACCGGCCCCGGCTCGTGGGACTGCTCCGGCCTCGCCGGAGGCGCCTGGCGCAAGGCCGGGGTCAAGCTGCCCCGCACCAGCCAGCAGATCTACCGCGCCGTCAAGAAGAAGGTCTCCTGGAAGGGAGCCGTCAAGGGCGACCTCCTGTTCTTCTACAGCGGCCGCACCCACATGGGCATCTACGCCGGCCACGGCTACATGATCCACGCGCCGAGCTCCGGCAAGCGCGTCAAGAAGGTCAAGCTGACGAAGTACTACAAGCGCAACTTCAACGGCGCCGTCCGCCCCGGCCTCTGACCCGCCCCCCGAACTCGTGGCC